>JADLIA010000081.1 GCA_020848515.1 Rubrivivax sp.
GGAGCTGCCGGCGCAGCCTGGGCGCCGTCTGAGGGCCGATTTGAGCAATGCCTTCACACCCAGCTTCGGGCTCATGGGGCACGAATCGTTGCTGCTGCAGCAAAGCGACCTGGGCGCCATCGCCGACTCGATCAAGGACTGCCTGCGCTGCGGCAAATGCAAGCCCGAGTGCAGCACCCACGTGCCGCGCGCCAACCTGCTGTACAGCCCGCGCAACAAGATCCTGGCCACCTCGCTGCTGATCGAGGCGTTTTTGTACGAAGAGCAGACGCGCCGCGGCATCAGCCTGCAGCACTGGGCCGAATTCGAGGACGTGGCCGACCACTGCACGGTGTGCCACCGCTGCCTGGCACCCTGCCCGGTGAAGATCGACTTCGGCGACGTCACCATGAACATGCGCAACCTGCTGCGCAAGATGGGCAAGAAGAGCGTGCGGCCCGGCAACGCCGCCGCCATGTTCTTCCTGAACGCCACCGATCCGCGCGTCATCAACGCCACCCGTGCGGTGATGACCGGCGTGGCCTTCAAGGCGCAGCGCGCCGCCGTCGACGTGCTGCGCGTGGCCGGGCGCCGGCAGACCGAGCATCCGCCCGCCACCGTCGGCCCGGCGCCGATCCGCGAGCAGGTGATCCACTTCGTCAACAAGAAGCTGCCCGGCGGCCTGCCCACCAAGACCGCACGCGCCCTGCTCGACATCGAAGACCGCGCCTACGTGCCGGTGATCCGCGACCCCAAAGGCACCACCTCCGACAGCGAGGCGGTGTTCTACTTTCCGGGCTGCGGCTCCGAGCGGCTGTTCAGCCAGGTCGGCCTGGCCACCCAGGCCATGCTGTGGCATGCCGGCGTGCAGACCGTGCTGCCGCCCGGCTACGTGTGCTGCGGCTACCCGCAGCGCGGCAGCGGCCAGTTCGACAAGGCCGAGAAGATGATCGTCAGCAACCGCGTGCTGCTGCACCGGGTGGCCACCACGCTCAACTACCTGGACATCAAGACCGTGGTGGTCAGCTGCGGCACTTGCTACGACCAGCTGGCGGGCTACCAGTTCGACAAGATCTTCCCCGGCAGCCGCATCGTCGACATCCACGAATACCTGCTGGAAAAGGGCATCACGCTGCCGGCGGCCGACCAGGGCGCCTACCTGTACCACGAGCCCTGCCACAACCCGATGAAGCAGGGTGACTCGATGCAGACCGTCAAGGCGCTGATCGGCCCGCAGGTCATCAAGAGCGAGCGCTGCTGCGGCGAGTCGGGCACTCTGGGTGTGACGCGCCCCGACGTCTCGACCCAGGTGCGCTTTCGCAAGGAAGAAGAAATCCGCAAGGGCGAAGCCCAACTGCGCGCCAGCGGCGCGGTGGCCGACAAGGCCAACGTCAAGATCCTGACCAGCTGCCCGAGCTGCCTGCAGGGCCTCAAGCGCTACGAAGACGACCTGCAAAACGGCCTGCTGGAGGCCGACTACATCGTGATCGAGATGGCGCGCGCCATCCTGGGCGAAAACTGGCTGCCCGACTATGTGGCCAAGGCCAACGCGGGGGGCATCGAGCGGGTGCTGGTCTGACCGCCAGCGCCCACAGCCGAACGCAGAGGACGCGCAGAAGCCCTGGAAGTGGGCGCCCGCGGGGGCGGCGCTCAGGCTTCGGGCGGCACTGACGGGGGCGGCGTGGCCTCGGAGGCGTCGTTCTCGGCCACGCTGAACAGCGCCCAGGCGGCCACGAACAGCGCCGCGATCGCCGGGCCGATGACGAAGCCATTGACGCCGAACACCGAAATGCCGCCGATGGTCGACAGCAGCACCAGGAAGTCCGGCAGCTTGGTTTCCTTGCCCACCAGCAGCGGGCGCAGCAGGTTGTCGACCATGCCCATCACGCCCACGCCCCAGGCCGCCAGGCCGATGCCGGCGCCGGGCGAACCGGTGGCCAGCAGGTAGATCGCCACCGGCGCCCAGATCAGCGCCGCGCCCACCGCCGGCACCAGCGACAGCACGGCCATGGTGACGCCCCACAGCACCGCGCCGTGGATGCCCAGCACCGCAAACGCCAGTCCGCCCAGCAGGCCCTGCACCAGCGCCACCACCACCGTGCCCTTGACGGTGGCGCGCACCACGGTGGCGAACTTGTGCAGCAGGTAGCTGGCGTGCGCCGGCTGCATCGGCACGGCGCGGCGCATCAGCAGCGCCAGCTCGCGCCCGTCGCGCAGGAAAAAGAACAGCAGGTACAGCATGATGCCCAGGTTGACCAGCAGCAGCAGCGTGTTCTGCCCGATCGCCAGCGCGTGGCCGGTGATGGCCTGGCCGCCCTGCACCAGCGCGGCCGCCAGCTTGGCGCCCACGTCCTGCATGCTGAGCAGCCCGAAGCGGCCCAGCAGCCCGCGCAGCCAGGCCGGCAGTGCGTCCAGCACCTGCTGGAAATAGGCCGGCAGGTTGAGCTCGCCCGAACGCACGCGCTGGGTGAAGCTGGCCGCCTCGTCCACCATGGCGCCGACGATGAAGCCCAGCGGCACCACCACGATCAGCACGCAGATCAGCATGGTGGCCAGCGCCGCCAGCGTGGCGCGCCCGCGCAGGGCGGCGCGCAGGCGGCGAAACAGCGGCATGAACAGCAGCGTCAGCACCACGGCCCAGAACACCGCACCGAAGAACGGCGCGATGATCCAGAAAAACGCCAGCGTCACCCCGGCCAGCAGCAGCAGAAAGACGGCGCGTTGCAAGGCGGGGGTGTTCACGGCGGGTGGGTGGCGGGGTGGGCGGTGCGCGCAGTATAGGAGCCGACGCCGGACGGCGGCCGTGGGCGCACAATCGACGCACAATCGCTGCCGTCGCAGCCGAACACGCGCCGCCCCGGCGTGCACCTGCCATGTCCGCCACGCTCAAACCGCCGCCCGAATCGCTCACCGTGCACACCTTGTCGCGCATGCTGGAGCTGCGCTGGCCCGACGGCGCGCAGTTCCGCATCCCGTTCGAGCTGCTGCGCGTGTACTCGCCCTCGGCCGAGGTGCAGGGCCATGGCCCGGGCCAGGAAGTGCTGCAGACCGGCAAGCGCGAGGTCGAGATCACCGCGCTGGCCCCGGTCGGCAACTACGCCGTGCAGCCACGCTTTTCGGACGGGCACGAGAGCGGCATCTACACCTGGGCCTACCTGTACGAACTGGGCGAACGCCAGGACGCGCTGTGGCGCCAGTACCTCGATCGACTGGCCGCCGCCGGCCTGGACCGCGACGCCCCCATGGGCGGCAAGGCGGGCGGCGCGGTGTCGATCACCAAGACCAGGGCGTCCTGACTGCCGACCCAGGCGTTCGCGGGGCGGCCAGACCCGCCGCGGGCGCGCATGGGCGCCAGTGGCTGATTCCTGTCATCGCCGCTTTCGCAGGGATGACGGTGGGTTTGCTCGGACATCGCGAGCCCGTGACAGACAAGGCATGTGCTATCAATTAAATAGCTTCTGGCGCTCGACTGACGCCAGGTGAAGGCCGTTTGGCCATGGTCAGCGGTAGCGCTGCTCCAGCGCGTCCCAGCGCGGCTTGCCCACCAGGCGCTGGCGCTCGGCAAACGGCGTCACCAGGCCGCTGGATTCGAGCACCTGGCCGGTGTCACGCAGCGCCGTCAGCGCCTGCTGCATGCCGGCCAGCGCGCCCTGCAGCGCCGCGTTGGCGTACAGCACCAGGCCGTAGCCGAGCCGCCCCAGTTCGGCGGCGTCGACGATCGGCGTCTTGCCGCCGATCACCATGTTCATCAGCTGCGGCGTCGGCAGGCGCTGTGGCAGGGCGCGGATTTCTTCGGCGCGGGTGACGGCTTCGACGAACAGGATGTCGGCGCCGGCCTCGGCAAAGCGCTGCGCGCGCTCCAGCGCCGCCTCGAAACCCTGGGTGGCGGCGGCGTCGGTGCGCGCCATGACCACCAGCTCGGCGTCGCGCCGGGCATCGACGGCAGCCTTGATCTTGCTGACCGCTTCCTCGGTGCTGATGACCGCCTTGCCGTCGAAATGCCCGCAGCGCTTGGGCGCCACCTGGTCTTCCAGCTGGATGCCGTCGGCGCCGGCGCGCTCCAGCGTGCGCACCGTGTGGTAGACGTTCAGCGCGTTGCCGAAGCCGGTGTCGGCATCCACCAGCAGCGGCAGCTCGACCGCGTCGCGGATGCGCGCCGTGTGGTCGGCGATCTCGGCCAGGCCCATGAAGCCCTGGTCGGGCAGGCCCAGCCACATGTTGGTGACGCCGGCGCCGGTGATGTAGACGGCCTCGAAGCCCAGGTCCTCGATCACGCGCGCCGACAGCGCGTTGAAGGCGCCCGGCACCAGCGCGCCGCGCCGCGCCGCGGCCAGTTGTCTGAGTCGTTGTCGGGTGTTCACGCCAGGTGCCTTCTTTCTGGATCAGTCGAGCGAGATGTTGGCGGCCTTGATGACCGGCGCCCACTTGGCGCGCTCCTGCGCCAGGAACTGGCCATAGGCCGCCGGCGTGCCGCCGGCCACGATGCCGGCGCTGCCCTCGATCATCTGGCGCAGATCGGGCTGCTTGAGCGCCTGGTTGACGGCTTCGTTCAGCCGGGCGATGACGGCATCGGGCGTGCTGGCCGGCGCGATCATGCCCAGCCAGTTGTAGGACTCGAAGCCCTTGACGCCGGCTTCGTTCAGCGTCGGCACGTCGGGCAGCACGGCCACGCGCTGGCGGCTGGAGACGGCCAGCGCCTTGATCTTGCCGGCCTGGATGGCCGGCAGGGCCGAGTAGCCCATCTCGAACATGAAGGCCAGGTGGCCACCCATCAGGTCGTTGGCGGCCAGCGCGCCGCCCTTGTAGGGGACATGGGTGGTTTCGGTCTTGGTCTGGTAGGCCAGCAACTCGGCCGACAGATGGTGGGCGCCACCCACGCCGGAGGAGCCGTAGGTCAGCTTGCCGGGGTTGGCGCGGGCGAAGTCCAGCAGTTCCTTGACCGACTTGAAGTTCTGGTTCGGCGCGGTGGACAGGAACAGCGGCGCGGTCTCGATCAGGATGATGGGCTTGAACGCCTTTTCGGCGTCGTAGGGCATCTTCTTCATCAGCATCGGGTTGGTCACCAGCGGCGCGGGCGAGCCGAAGCCGAAGGTGTGGCCGTCGGTGGCCTTGGCGATGGCATCGGTGCCGGTGACGCCGCCGGCACCCGCCCGGTTGTCGACGATGACCGGCTGGCCCAGGGTCTTGCCCAGCGCGTCGGCGATCTTGCGCGCGCGCGTGTCGGCAAAGCCGCCGGCGGCGTAGGGCACGATCAGGCGCACGGTCTTGGTGGGCCAGGTGTCCTGCGCGGCGGCAGGCAGGGCGGCAGACAGCGCGCCCAGGGCGGCGCTGGCAAGCAGGGTGCGGCGGTGGCAGGTCATGCAGGCGTCCTTCGGATCGAAAAGACCATTATGGGCCGCCGGGACCGGCCTATTTCCATGGCGCTTCAAATTCAATAGCTGCTGGCGCAGACTGGTAAATCGCTGCAAGCATCTTTTTCTTGCAACACAGCGGCGCGTCAGGCCCCGGCGCCCAGCACCTCGGCCGGCACGCGCACCCAGCCTTCCATCAGCACGCGGGCGCTGCGGCTCATGCGCACTTCGCGCACCTGCCAGTCGCCGGTCGCGCTTTGCACCGCCTGCGCGCCTACGCGCAGCGTGCCGGAGGGGTGACCGAAGCGCACCGTCGGGCGCGCGCCGCCACCGGCGGCGGCATGCACCAGGGTGCCCGCAATGGCGGCGGCGGTGGCGATGGCCACCGCCGCCGTGCCCATCATGGCGTGGTGCAGCCGGCCCATCGACAGCGCGCGCACCAGCAGGTCGATGTCGGCCGCGCGCACCTGTCGGCCACTGGCGGCGCGGTAGTCGGCCGGCGGCGCCACGAAGGCGATCTTGGGCGTGTGCTGGCGCTGGGCGGCTTCGGTCAGCGTGGCGATAAGGCCCATCTTCAGGGCACCCTGGGCGCGGATGGCCTCGAAGCGCGCCAGCGCCTGCGCGTCGCCGTTGAGGTCGGCCTGTCGCTCGGTGCCGCTGCAGCCGACATCGCGGGCGTTGACGAACACGGTGGGGATGCCGGCGTTGATCAGCGTGGCCGGCAGGCGACCGATGCCGGGCACGTCCAGCTCGTCGACCAGGCGGCCGGTGGGAAACAGTCCACCCGCGCCTGCGCCGCCCTCGGCCGGGTCGAGAAAGCTCAGCCCGATCTCGGCGGCCGCGAAGGCCACGCCGTCGAGCTCGAAGTCGCCCGCTTCCTGCACCTGGCCGCCGGCCATGGGCACCTGGGCGACGATGGTCTTGCCGATGTTGGCCTGCCAGATGCGCACGCTGCAGACGCCGTCGCGCGGCACGCGCGCGGGCGGCAGCAGACCGCGGGCGATGGCGAACGGCCCCACGGCGGCCGACAGGTTGCCGCAGTTGCCCGACCAGTCCACCAGCCCGCTGTCGACGCCGATCTGGGCAAACAGGTAGTCGACGTCGTGGTCGGGCCGGCTGGCCGGGGCCAGGATCACGGCCTTGGAGGTGGACGACGTGGCGCCGCCCATGCCGTCGATCTGCTGCCCGTAGGGGTCGGGACTGCCCAGCACGCGCCGCAGCAGCGCGTCGCGCACCGGACCGGGCTGGCGCGCCGCGGCGGGCAGATCATCCAGGCAGAAGAACACGCCCTTGCTGGTGCCGCCGCGCAGGTAGCTGGCGGCAATCCGAAGCGGGGGCAGGCAGGCGTCGGGCGGGTGCATGGCGCCATGGTACGCGCCAAGCGCGGCGCACGTGACGATGGCAAGCGGCCGACGGCCGTTTTGAGGGTTACAGCCCCAGGTCGTCGGCCAGTGCGTTCATGCGCTGGGTCACCTCGGCATCCATGGCCATGGGCCGGCCCCATTCGCGCTGCGTCTCGCCGGGCCATTTGTGGGTCGCGTCCAGGCCCATCTTGCCCCCCAGGCCCGCCACGGGGGAGGCAAAGTCGAGGTAGTCGATGGGGGTGTTCTCGATGAGCATGGTGTCGCGCACCGGGTCCATGCGCGTGGTCATGGCCCAGACGACCTCCTTCCAATCGCGCACGTCGATGTCCTCATCGACGACGACGACGAACTTGGTGTAGAGAAATTGGCGCAGGTGGCTCCACACGCCCATCATCACGCGCCGCGCGTGGCCGGCGTAGGCCTTTCTGATGCGCACCACGGCCATGCGATAGCTGCAGGCCTCGGGTGGCAGGTAGAAGTCGATGATCTCCGGGAAGGCACGCTGCAAGAGCGGCACGAACAGCTCGTTCAATGCCAGGCCCAGCATGGCCGGCTCGTCCGGCGGCTTGCCGGTGTAGGTGCTGTGGTAGAGCGCGTCCTCGCGCTGGGTGATGCGCTCCACGGTGAACACCGGGAACTCGGCGCATTCGTTGTAGTAGCCCGTGTGGTCGCCATACGGCCCTTCGAGCGCGTGTTGCCAGCCGCTCTTGTGGCTGGCGTCGGGGTGGATATGGCCCTCGAGCACGATCTCCGCCTGGGCCGGCACTTGCAAAGGCACGCCCAGCGCGTCGGCCACCTCGGTGCGCGCGCCGCGCAAGAGGCCAGCAAACTGGTATTCGGACAAAGCGTCGGGCACGGGGGTGACCGCGCCCAGGATGGTCGCTGGGTCCGCGCCAATGGCCACGGCCACGGGGTAGGGCTGGCCGGGGTGCTGGCGGCAATGCTCGGCAAAGTCCAGCGCCCCGCCGCGGTGCGAGAGCCAGCGCATGATGAGCTGGTTCCTGCCAATCACCTGCTGGCGGTAGATGCCGAGGTTCTGCCGTGGCTTGTTCGGCCCGCGCGTGATGGTCAGGCCCCAGGTGACGAGCGGCGCCACGTCGCCGGGCCAGCAATGCTGTATGGGCAGGCGTGCCAGATCGACCTCGGCGCCCTCCCGCACGATCTGCTGGCAGGGCGGGCGGGCTACGCGCGAGGGCGCCATGCTCCACAGGGTCTTGAGCAGGTCGCGCCGGCCCCAGAGGTCCTTGACGCCGCGCGGCGGCTCGGGCTCCTTGAGCTGGGCCAGCACCTCGCCAAAGGCGCGGATTTCGGGCAAACCCGCCACGCCCAGCGCGCGCGCCACGCGGCCGGGTGTGCCGAACAGGTTGGCCAGCACCGGCATGCGGTGGCCCGTGGGGTTTTCAAACAGCAGGGCCGGGCCGCCCGCGCGCAGCACGCGGTCGGCAAGGGCCGTCATCTCCAGGTGCGGCGAGACCGGGGCGGCAATGCGGCGCAGCTCGCCTGCGGCCTCCAGCTGGGCCATGAAGTCACGCAGGTCGCGGTAGGGCATGGTCAGGGGCGGCTTGTCAGGTGCGGCCCTGATGGCGCCTGCCGGCCCTCACCCCAGTCCTCTCCCGGAGGGAGTGGCAGTGAAAACCACGGCGCGCGATCGCCCCCGTCCCTCTGGAGAGAGGGTGGGTTGAGGGGCCTGCGAGGCAGCTGGACATAAGTGCAAAACAATGCTGCAGCGCTTGTCGGACGTGCGCCGGCAGCTATGATTTCAATAGTCCGTCGGCAGCCCCGGCCAGCGGGTGCTGAGCTTGTGTTCGATGCCCAGGGCGTCCAGCGCGCGTGCCACGCTGTGATCGACGATGTCTTCCAGGCTGCGCGGGCGCTTGTAGAACGCCGGTACCGGCGGGCTGACGATGGCACCCAGCTCGGTCACCGCCACCATGTTGCGCAGGTGGCCCAGGTGCAGGGGCGACTCGCGCGCCAGCAGCACCAGGCGGCGGCGTTCCTTCAGCACCACGTCGGCGGCGCGCGTCAGCAGGTTGTCGCCCAGGCCGTGGGCAATCGCCGCCAGCGTGCGCATGGAGCAGGGTGCCACCACCATGCCCAGCGTGACGAAGGAGCCGCTGGCAATGCAGGCGCCGATGTTGCGGATGTCGTGCGCCTCGTCGGCCAGGGCCTGCACCTGCGCCGGTGCCAGGTCCAGCTCGTAGCGCAGGCTGCGCCAGCCGGCGTCCGACACCACCAGGTGCGTGGTGACGCTGGCCAGCTCGCGCAGCACCTGCAGCAGCCGCACGCCATAAATGGCGCCGCTGGCGCCGGTGATGCCGACGATGACGCGGCGCAGCTCAGTCATGGGCGGGCGCCAGCGGATGCTGCCGCAGGTCGGCTTCGATGCGCGCCAGCACCTCGGCCGCCTGGGCCGGGTCGAAGTCCTGGTGCGTGCGCTTCTTCACGCCGTACTGGTGCAGCTGATAGTGGCGCGCCGGCGCCACCCCGTGGCGTGCCAGCGAGCTTCGAACGCACGCCAGCGGGCAGCCGTCGAGCGCCACGATGGGCCGGCCGCTGGTGGCCAGCCTGACCAGCTTGGGCACGTCGCCGCCCACGCCGGCGATGCAGGACATCTCGGCCACGCCGCGGCGGTCGAGCTGCAGCGCCACGTGGTTGGCCAGTTGCGCGGCGCTGGAGCAGCCCGAGCAGGAGTACACCAGCGGCGCGTGGTCGTGCGTGCCGGACGGGTTCATCGGCGCGGCGCCGAAAACGGCGGGAAGGGCGGCAGCCGCTCGGCCAGCCCCGGCGCCCAGCGCGCCAGCACGGCGCGCGGGCTCCAGGCCGCCGGGTCGAGCACCGGCAGCTCCAGCGCGTCGAGCGCGTTCTTGACCACCAGGCCGAGCTCGGTGTCGCCCTCCATCACCAGGCGGCGGTTGAAGAACAGCGTGTCCGGGTCCTGGCGGCGCTGGGCCAGCAGCAGAAAGTCCTGCGCGTTGGCGCTGATGGCCAGGTCGGGCTCGGCGTGCGGCGCGCTGGGGGCAAAGCGCCGGCCGTTCCAAGTGAAGTCGAAACCCAGGCGGGCGTCGCGCACGCGGATCGACAGGCGCTTGTCCTTCAGCAGCGTCGTCACGTCCTCGGGCAGCTGGCGCGCCAGCGCCAGGTTGATGGCGCTGACCAGCAGCACCGAGCCGGGGTAGGCCGGCAGGCACGACAGCAGCGCACCCACCGGACGCGGCAGGGTGAAGGGGGTGGGCAGGGGGGGCGTGGTCATGACAGGCTCCTCGCGCGTGCGCCGGCGTTCAGGCCAGTGCCGGCTCGATCAGGTCCATGCCGGAGCGCCCGTGCCAGTAGCCGTTGCAGGGTTCGTCGGGCATCATCGGGCGCAGGCGTGCCAGCGCGTCGGGGTCGGGCGTGTCGGCGCGGCGCGCGGCGTCGAAGGCGGCGACGATGTCGGCCATGTGCTGCGACTGCGGCGACAGGCGCAGCACGTCGACGCCCAGGGCGCGCAGCTCGGGCAGGTCGTGGATCAGGTTGTACACGCGCGCCGACTGCGTCTGGATGCCGTTGAGCACCAGAAACGATTCGCCCTCGCGCGTCTTCAGCAACTGCCCGTCGGGGTGCTGGATGCAGGCAAAACCGCAGTCGTCCTTGGGCAGGTTGTAGTGGCGCGCGGTGAAGCAGCGCGCCGAAAACGCCAGCGGCATGCGGCCATAGGCGAACACCTCGGTTTCCAGCCCGGCTGGCCGCTCGCGCTGCAGCACGGCCAGATCGTCGCGGCGCATCTCCAGTGGCACGACCCAGCGGCTGGCGCCCAGGCTGGCCATCCAGGCCAGCGTGTCGGCGTTGAAGACGTTGAGCTGCGGCCCGGCCACGAAGGGCCGCTGGCCGGCCAGGTTGTGCACGGCGCCCATGTCGCCGGCCTCGATCAGCCAGCCTTCCTCGCGCACGATCTTGTGCATGGCGGCGACGTCGGCCGTCGATTCCAGCAGCACCATGGTCGACAACACGGCCTGCTTGCCGGCATCGCGCAGCATGCGCGCGATGTCCAGCCAGTCGCCGTGACGCAGCTCGTGGCGGCGCGAACACACGGCCTCGCCCACGTAGACGATGTCCACCGCGGTCTCGGCCATGGCCTGGTAGAACTCGAACACCGTCTCGCGTGGCCAGTAGTACAGCAGTGGGCCCAGGGCCAGTTTCATCGTCGTGCTCATGTCGATCATTTCCATGGCCGGTGGTAGGCGCCCAGCGTGTGCTGCTGGCCCTCGGCCACCTGGTCCAGGCTGGCCATCCAGGCGGTCTTGGGCGCGTACAGGTGGCCCTGCGCCATGCAGTGGTCGATGGCCTCGCGCCAGACCTTGGTGACCTGCGCCACATAGGCGGGGCTGCGCTGGCGGCCCTCGATCTTGAAGGCGCGCACGCCCATCTTCACGAGCTGGGGCAGCAGCTCCAGGGTGTTGAGGCTGGTGGGCTCCTCGAGCGCATAGTAGTTGCTCTCCTCGCCCACGTCGAAGCGGCCCTTGCACAGCGTCGGGTAGCCGGCGTTTTCGCCCTGGCCGTACTTGTCGATCAGCACGCCGTTCAGGCGCGACTCCACGCCGCTGGGCGTCTCCTTCCAGCGCACGAACTTGGCCGGCGAGCACACGCCATGGGTGTTGGGCGACTCGCCGGTGGCGTAGGACGACAGCGCGCAGCGCCCCTCGACCATCACGCACAGGCTGCCAAAGCCAAACACCTCGATCTCCACCGGCGTGCGCTGCACCACCTGCTTGACCTGCTCCAGCGACAGCACGCGCGGCAGCACCGCGCGCTGGATGTTGAATTGCTGGTGGTAGAGGTTGATGGCGTCGTGGTTGGTGGCCGAACCCTGTACCGACAGGTGCAGTCGCAGGCTGGGGTGGCGCTCGCAGGCGTAGCGCATCAGCCCCGGGTCGGCCAGGATGATGGCGTCCACACCCCAGGCGGCGGCTCGGTCCATGGCCGAGCGCCAGGGCGCCGGGTTGCTGGCCTGCGGATAGGTGTTGAGCGCCAGCAGCACCTTGCGGCCGCGCGCGTGGGCATAGGCGATGCCGGTCTGGATGGCCGCCTCGTCGAAGTTCAGGCCGGCGAAATTGCGCGCGTTGGTGGCGTCGCGCAGGCCCAGGTAGACGCAGTCGGCGCCGCCGTCGATGGCGGCTTTCAGCGCCGGCAGGCTGCCGGCCGGGCAGACCAGTTCGGGGGCGGCGCGGCTGACCTCGTTGGAGGCGGTGGGGGTCGCGGTGGCGGTCACGGGCACTTCCTTCGGCGAACGAACGCCATGCGCTGGGCCAGCGTGCGCCGTCATGACCGGACGAGTCAGGCCACGCAGCGCGCCCAGACCGGGCACTGTAGGCCGATCGCCGGCGCCGCGTTATGACCTCGGTCAACCGAAACCGGATATTCCCGAAGAAATCACTCGGGATTGCGCCACCGGCTGGGCCCGCCCCGGTCCGGGCGCGTCGTGTCGTTCAGCCTGGGCTCAGGGCAGCCGGGTCAACAGCTGCACGACGCCGGAGAAGTCCTGCCCGCCGCGGCCGGCCTGTTTGTTCAGGGCGTACAGGTTGCGCGCCAGCTCGCCCAGCGGAATGCTGGCGCCCACGCCCATGGCGGCCTCGACCGCCAGGCCCAGGTCCTTGAGCATCAGGTCGTTGCCGAAGCCGCCGCTGTAGCCGCGCGAGGCCGGGGCGTTGGGGTGCACGCCGGGCCAGGGGTTGCAGACTTCGGTGGCCCAGCTGCGGCTGGTGCTGACGGCCATCATGTCGGACAGCGTCTTGGCGTCCAGCCCGTGCGCCACGCCCAGGGCGATGGCTTCGCCGGTGACGGCCATGATCACGCCCAGCGCCATGTTGTTGCACAGCTTGGCCACCTGGCCGGCACCGATGGCGCCCATGTGGAAGATGTTCTTGCCCATGGCCTGCAGCACCGGGCGGGCGCGCTCCAGCGCCGCCGCCTCGCCGCCGACGATGAAGGTCAGCGTGCCGGCCGTGGCGCCGGCCACGCCGCCCGAGACCGGCGCGTCGATCATGGCCAGTCCGCGCGCGCCGGCGGCCTGGGCCACCTTCTGCGCCGACGCGGGGGCGATGGTGCTGGAGTCGATCAGCAGCGCGCCTGGCTCGATGGCGGCCAGCAGGCCCTCGGCGTCGCCCGTGCCCAGGTACAGGCCTTCGACGTGGCGGCTGGCCGGCAGCATGGAGATCACCACCTGCGCGCCGGCCACGGCCGCGCGGGCGGAGTCGGCGGTCGGCACGCCCTGGGCGCGCACGGCGGCCAGGGCGTCGGCGCTGAGGTCGAAGGCGCTGACGGCAAAGCCGGCCTTGTGCAGGTTGGTGGCCATCGGGCCGCCCATGTGGCCCAGGCCGATGAAGGCGATGCGGGTGGGGGTGCTCATGTGCTGTCTCCTTGAAGCAATGGATGGGGTGTGTACGGGTGCGGGGGCTCGCTCAAGCCAGGTCGGCCAGCGGGTGCGCGCCGGCAAAGCGCGGCCGCAGGTGGTCTTCGATCCACTGCGGCGTGACCTGCTCCAGCGTGGCCGGCTGCCAGCGCGGCGCCTTGTCCTTGTCGATCAGCAGGGCGCGCACGCCTTCGGCGAAGTCCTGGTGCGCGCAGCAGCCCACCGAGGCCTGCCATTCGAGCCGGAAGGTGTCGGCCAGCGACAGGTGGCGGCAGCGCCGCTGCAATTCCAGCCCCAGGGCGGCCGAGGTGGGCGAGCCCTTGACGAAGCTGGCGCCGGCCTGCGCCAGCCAGGGGTCGGCGTCCTGCGCCAGCGCCGCCAGGCGCGGGGCGATGTCGCTCAGGCGGTCGTGGCCGATGACGGCGTTGATGCGGTCCAGGTGGGTGCGCAGGGGCGATGCGGGCAGCGCCGTGCCTTCACCCAGCCGCTGCAGCAGGTGGCTGAGCTGGGCGCCGTCGGCGCCGCATTCGCCCTGCCAGCGCGCGCCGCCGATGGCCTGCAGCAGCGCGCCGTGCTGCTCGTGCGGCAGCACGAAGTCGGCCATGCCGGCAAACAGCGCGTCGGCGGCGTTGATCGAGGCGCCGGTCAGCGCCAGGAAGGCACCGGTGCGGCCCGGCATGCGCCCCAGCAGCCAGGAGCCGCCGACGTCGGGGTACAGGCCGATGCCGATCTCGGGCATGGCCAGGCGTGTCTTGGGCGTGGCCACGCGGTGCGAGGCGCCGGCCATCAGGCCGATGCCGCCGCCCATGACGATGCCGTGCCCCCACACCAGCAGCGGCTTGGGGTAGCGGTGGATGCGGTGGTCGAGCCGGTATTCGCGCTCGAAGAAGTCGGCCGCCGCCTGTGGCACGGCGCCGGGCTGCTGCGAGTGCAGGGCAAGGATCTCGCGCGCCAGCGCCACCACGTCGCCGCCGGCGCAGAAGGCCTTGTCGCCGGCGGCGTCGAGCAGCACGCCGGCGATCTGCGGGTCGGCGGCCCAGGCGGCCAGTTGCGGGTCGAGCAGATCGACCATGGCCAGCGACAGCGCGTTCAGGCTGGCCGGGGTGTTGAGCGTGGCGCGGCCGAAGCGGTGGCCGCTGGCGGTGGCGAGGGTGTCGAACAGGACGGGGGCTTGGGTGGTGCTCATGGCGTCGGTCGTGGGGGTCAGCCGGTCAGCCCGTCCATGGGGCTGTCCTGCAGCAGGCGGCGCGCGATGATGACGCGCATGATCTCGTTGGTGCCTTCCAGGATCTGGTGCACGCGGGCGTCGCGCAGCAGGCGCTCGAGCGGGTACTCGCGGATGTAGCCGTAGCCGCCGTGCAGCTGCAGGGCGTCGTTGATGACGCCAAAGCCGGCGTCGGTGGCAAAGCGCTTGGCCATGGCGCAGTAGGTGCTGGCGTCGGGCGCGCCGCGGTCCAGCTTGCTGGCGGCCAGGCGCACCATCTGGCGCGCCGCCACCAGCTCGGTGGCCATGTCGGCCAGCTTGAACTGCAGCGCCTGGAAGCTGGCCAGCGGCTGGCCGAACTGCTGGCGCTCGTGCAGGTAGCGCTGGGCGTGCTGCAGCGCGCCCTGGGCGGCGCCGACCGAGCAGGTGGCGATGTTGATGCGCCCGCCGTCCAGCCCCTTCATGGCGATGCGAAAGCCTTCGCCCTCCTGGCCCAGCAGGTGGTCGGCCGGCACGCGCACGCCGTCGAAGGCGATCTGGCGCGTGGGCTGGCTGTTCCAGCCCATTTTTTCTTCCTTCTTGCCGTAGTGGATGCCGGGCAGATCGGCCGGCACCACGAAGGCGCTGATGCCACCGGCGCCGCCGCCGCCGGTGCGCGCCATCAGCACCAGCACGTCGGTGCTGCCGGCGCCGCTGATGAAGGCCTTGCCGCCGTGGATCACGTACTCGCCGCCCACCCGCTCGGCGCGCGTCTTGAGCGAGGCGGCGTCGGAGCCGGCGCCCGGCTCGGTCAGGCAGTAGCTGGCCAGCTTCTGGCCGCTGGTCAGCAGCGGGCCCCAGTGCTCGCGCAGCGCCGGCGTGGCCCAGGTGCCCAGCATCCAGGTGGCCATGTTGTGGATGGTGATGAAGGCGGTGGTGGAGGGGTCGACCGCTGCCATCTGCTCGAACACCAGGGTGGCGTCGAGCCGCGGCAGCGCCAGGCCGCCGGCGGACTCGGGTGCGTACAGGCCGCAGAAGCCCATCTCGCCCGCCTTGGCGATGGCCTCGCGCGGAAAGTGCGCCTCGGCGTCCCAGCGCGCGGCGTGCGGGGCCAGCTCGGCCTCGGCAAACTGCCGCGCGGTGTCGGCGAAGGCCCGTTGCTCCTCGCTCAGTTCAAAGTCCATGGGCGGCTTCTCCTGCTCTCGTTTTAATAGCTGCTAGCTCTTGCTGGTCGTGCGCTACAGCCTGTTTTGATGCATTTTTCCAGGCCCTTGGGGAGAAGGCTTGCGCGCGGCCGGCGGCCCATGCCCGGCCGCGCGGATGGGCCGCGCCGCCGCGCCCTTCCCAAAAAGAGGTGGGCAGGAGGCGGCCGGCCTCCTGCCGGGCGCGTGGCTCAGCGCAGGCTGATGGTGGTGTTCACGCCATGGTGCAGCGTGCTGTCGTCGAACCAGCGCTCGGTGACGGTCTTGGTCTGGGTGTAGAACAGCACCACCTGCTTGCCGTAGGGGCCCAGGTCGCCCAGCTTGGAAGCGCGGCTGCCGGTGAACGAGAACAGCGGCACGGGCACCGGCACCGGCAGGTTGATGCCGACCTGGCCGACGTCGATGTCTTCCTTGAACATGCGCGCGGCCGCGCCCGACTGCGTGAAGATGGCGGTGCCGTTGCCGTTCGGGTTGGCGTTGATGAAGTCGATGGCCTGCTCCAGGTCGTCGGCGGCGACCACGCACAGCACGGGGCCGAAGATCTCCTGGTCGTAGATGCTCATGCCGGGCTTGACGCCGCTGAAGATGGTCGGGGCGACGAAGTTGCCTTTCTCGAAGCCGTCGATGCTGGGGTTGCGGCCGTCGAGTTCCAGCTTGGCGCCTTCGGCCACGCCGCGCTCGATCAGGCTTTCGACGCGCGAGCGCGCGGCGCAGGAGATCAGCGGGCCCAGGTCGGCACCGGGCGTGGTGCCGGCCGAGACCTTGAGCGTCTTGGCCTTCTCGACGAACTCGGGCAGCCATTTCTGCGCTTCACCCACCAGCAGCACCACCGAGATCGCCATGCAGCGCTGGCCGGCGGCGCCGAACGACGCGCCCAGAATGGCGTTGATCGATTGCTCCTTGTTCGCGTCGGGCATGACGATGGCGTGGTTCTTGGCGCCCATCATGCATTGCACGCGCTTGCCGGCCAGGCTGGCGCGGTTGTAAACATGGGTGCCCACCTTGGTCGAACCGACGAAGCTGATGGCCTTGATGTCCTGGTGGTCGCAAATGGCGTTAACCACGTCCTCGCCGCCATGCACCACGTTCAGCACGCCGGGCGGAATGCCGGCTTCCAGCGCCAGCTCGCACAGGCGCATGGTGACCATGGGGTCCTGCTCGGAGGGCTTGAGCACGAAAGTGTTGCCGGTGGCAATGGCCATGGGGAACATCCACAGCGGAATCATGGCCGGGAAGTTGAACGGCGTGATGCCGGCGCACACGCCCAGCGGCTGCAGCACGGTGAAGGTGTCCACCCCGCTGGCGACGTTGTTGGCCAGCTCGCCCAGCTGCAGGTTGCCGATGGCGGCGGCGTGCTCCACCACCTCCAGGCCGCGGAACACGTCGCCCTCGGCGTCGGGCAGGGTCTTGCCCTGTTCGGCCGTCAGCAGCGCGGCCAGCTCCTTCATGTTGTCGCGGATCAGCTGCTGCAATTTCAGGAAGATGCGCGCACGGGTGCCGATGGGGGTCTTGCGCCAGGTCTTGAAGGCCTGCTTGGCGGCGGCGACGGCGGCGTTGACCTCATCGGGCGTGGCAAACGGCACGCGCGCCAGCACCTGCTGGGTGGCCGGGTTGACCACGTCGCGCCACTGGGTGGTGCGGGATTCGACGAACTGACCGTTGATCAGCAGCTTGACGTTGGCGACTTTGGGGGTGGTGGCGGCGTCCATGGGTGTCTCCTGGGGTGGGATGGAATGGACGCATGGTAGCTGTGCGAATTTGCCATGACAATGCGCAGGCACGCACTCTTGATCTGCAAAAATGCACAACGCGGCGAGGTCGGCATGGACTGGGACAACCTGCGCTTCTTTCTGGAACTGGCGCGCACCGGCACGCTGACGGCCGCCGCGCGCCGCCTGGCGGTGGACCACACCACGGTGGCGCGGCGCCTGCAGGCGCTGGAAAAGCAGGCCGGCGCCACCCTGTTCACGCGCGAGGCCGACGGCCACCGCCTGACCGAGGCTGGCCAGCGCCTGCTGCCCGGCGCCCAGGTCATGGAGCGCGCCGCCCAGCAACTGGCGCTGGGCGCACCGGCCGGCGGCGACGGCCCGGCCGGCGTGGTGCGGCTGGGCGCCACCGAGGGCTTCGGCACCGCCCTGCTGGCGCCGCGGCTGGCCTGGCTGACGCGCCAGCACCCGGGGCTGACGCTGGACCTGCTGGCGCTGCCGCGGCTGCTGCACCTGTCGCGGCGCGAGGCCGACATCGTCATCTCGCTGGAGCGCCCGCGCCACGAGACGGTGGTGGTCACCCGCCTGAGCGACTACGCCCTGCACCTGTACGGCCAGCGCGAGTATCTGGCGCGCCGGCCGCTGATCCAGCGGCGCGAGGACCTGCGCCACCACGCCTTCGTCAGCTACGTCGACGACCTGCTGTTCACCAAGGAGCTGCAGTTTCTGGGCGAGCTGCACCAGCCGGCGCGTTTTGCGCTGCGCAGCACCAGCATCAGCGCGCAGTTGGAAGCCGTGCGTGCCGGCGCCGGCCTGGCCGTGCTGCCGGCCTTTCTGGCCGACCAGGACCCGACGCTGGCGCGCGTGCTGCCGGCCGAAGGGCGCTTCATCCGCACCTTCTGGATGAGCATGCCGGGCGAAATCCGCCACCAGCCGGCGATCCAGACCGTGTGGGGCTTTCTGCGCCAGGCGGTGGCCGAAATGCAGCCCCGCCTGCTGCCGCCATAGTGTCTGAAACGCTATTGAAATAAGAGCTGCTGGCGCAAGCTGCGAGGTCATCCGTCATGCGTCATTGTTCAACGCAGGTTCGTGCCAGCCCTCACTTTCGAGCAGCGCCTGCTTGCGCGCCACGCCCCAGCGATAGCCGGCCAGCGCGCCGTCGCCGCGCACCACGCGGTGGCAAGGGATGGCCACGGCCAGCACGTTGCTGGCGCAGGCGCGCGCCACGGCGCGGGCGGCGCGCGGCTGGCCGATGCGGCGCGCCAGCTCGGCGTAGCTCAGCGTCTGGCCGGCCGGCACCGCGCGCAGCGCCTGCCACACGCGCTGCTGGAAGGCGCTGCCGCGCACGTCCAGCGGCAGCTCCAGCCCCAGGGCCGGCTGCTCGACGAAACCCACCACCTGCGCCACGCGGCGCTCGAAGGCGGCGTCGCCACCCACCAGGTCGGCGCGCGGAAACTGCGCCTGCAGCTGCGCCAGCAGCGGCTCGGGTGCGTCGCCCAGGGCAATGCTGCAGATGCCCTGGTCGCTTTCGGCCACCAGGATTGCGCCCAGCGAACACTGGCCGAGCGCGAAGCGGATCGTCTCGCCCGCGCCGCCGGCGCGCCAGCGGCTGGGCGTCATGCCGATCAGCTCGCGTGCGTTTTCGTAGAAGCGGCTGGGCGCATTGAAGCCGGCGTCGTAGATGGCCTCGGTCACGCTGGCCGCCTGGGTCAGCCGGGCGCGCAGCCGGCGTGCGCGCTGGCCCTCGGCATAGGCGCGCGGTGTCACCCCGGTGTGGGCCTTGAACAGGCGCTGGAAGTGGTGCGGCGACAGCCCCGCCGCCTGCGCCAGCGCGGCCAGCGAAGGCGGCGCCTCGGCCGCCTCGATCTGGCGGCAGGCGCGGATGATCAGCTCGGCATGGCTCATGGCGCCACTGTACGGCGCGCCCACGGGGCCGGCCATCCGTTTCTTGCGGCCATGTCCCCGCTCATGTCCTGCAGGGATGCGGCCTGCCCGAAGATGACACGCGGATCACGGCCTTTTCTAGGATCGAATCCGGCGTCGGTGCCTGCCTGGCAAGCGCCAGAAGCTATTTAATTGATAGCATATCCAGGTTACTTCGGCCACAGGTAGAGCAGCCCCAGGGTCATGCCGGTGTAGCGCAGCAGCTTGCCAGCCGCCATCCAGACGGTGCAGGGCAACAGCGGCAGACGCAACCAGCCGGCCACGGCGCACAGCGGGTCGCCGATGATGGGCAGAAACGACAGAAAGCAGGCGCGCGGGCCGATGCGCTGCAACCAGTCCAGCGCCCGCAGGTGGGTGGGCGAATGGCGATAGCGGTCGGCCACGTGATGGGCGCCCAGTCCCATCCACCAGCTCACCACGCCGCCCAGCGTGTTGCCGACGGTGGCCACCCCGATGGCCGGCCACAGCAGTGCGGGGTTGAGCTGTACCAGGCCGAACACGGCCGGCTCGGAGCCGACCGGCAACAAGGTCGCCGAGATGAAGGCGACCACGAACACGCTGGACAGCCCGAACTCGGGCAGCGCCAGCGCGGCCAGCAGCGATTGCAACCAGGCTTCCATCAAGGCGCGAGTGTAGGGATCGCGGCTGGCGGCGCGGCGTTTCGATTGCTGAAATTTTGGGCAGTTAGAATCCGCTTCCCTGTCGCGCACCCCCGGCTCATCGAGGCCGACGCCGCTGCGCCCCGTGCCCATGCGAATCGGTCCCTACACCCTTCCCAACGCCCTGTTCGTGGCCCCCATGGCGGGGGTGACGGACCGGCCGTTTCGCCAGCTGTGCCGCGCCTTCGGGGCCGGCTACGCGGTCAGCGAGATGGTGACCTCGCGGCGCGATCTGTGGCACACGCTCAAGACTTCGCGCCGCGCCGACCACGTCGGCGAGCCCGGCCCGATCGCGGTGCAGATCGCCGGCACCGACGCGCCCATGATGGCCGAGGCGGCGCGCTACAACATCGAGCGCGGCGCCCAGATCATCGACATCAACATGGGCTGCCCGGCCAAGAAGGTGTGCAACCAATGGGCCGGCAGCGCGCTGATGCAGGACGAGGCGCTGGCGCTGCAGATCATCGAGGCCGTGGTGGCCGCCTGCGCGCCGCACGGCGTGCCGGTGACGCTCAAGATGCGCACCGGCTGGTGCGCCGCCCACAAGAACGCCCCGGCGCTGGCGCGCGCCGCCGAAAGCGCCGGCGTGCAGATGGTGACGGTGCACGGCCGCACGCGCGAGCAGGGCTATCGGGGCGAGGCCGAGTACGACACCGTCGCCGCCATCAAGGCCGCGCTGACGATCCCGGTGGTGGCCAATGGCGACATCGACTCGCCCGCCAAGGCGCGCGCCGTGCTGGCCGCCACCGGGGCGGACGCGCTGATGATCGGCCGCGCCGCCCAGGGCCGGCCCTGGATCTTTCGCGAGATCGCGCACTTTCTGGCCACCGGGCGCGAGCTGGCGCCACCGCTGGTGCTGGAGGTGCGGCGCGCGCTGCTGGCGCACCTGCAGGACCACTACGGCCTGTACGGCGAATGCACCGGCGTGCGCTCGGCGCGCAAGCACATCGGCTGGTATGTGCGCGGCCTGCCCGGTGGCGAAGCGTTTCGCCAGCGCATGAACAGCGTCGAGAGTGCCGCCCTGCAATGGCAGTTGGTGGCCGACTATTTTGAAGAACTGGCCGACACGCACGAGCGCCTGCCCGCTCAGCCCCTGCGGCCCCAGCCTGCACCCGGGGTGCAGGCCCACTGAACCATGAGCAAGAAACACATCGACGAGTGCCTGCGCGAGAACCTGGAGGCCTACTTCCGCGACCTGCGCGGCACCGAGCCGGGGGGGCTGTACGACATGATGCTGCGCGCGATGGAAAAGCCGCTGCTCGACGTCGTCATGCAGCACGCCGGCCACAACCAGAGCCGCGCCGCCGAATGGCTGGGCATGAACCGCAACACCCTGCGCAAGAAGCTGATCGAGCACGGCCTGATGGCTGGCGAGAAATCCTGAATTGATAGCGTCTTGCGCAAGCAGCACAAGCGCTGGAGCCATTTTTGACTTGAAGAAAGTGCGTCCATGACCACCGCCCTGATCTCCGTCTCCGACAAGACCGGCATTGTTGATTTCGCGCATGCGCTGCACGTGCTGGGCGTGCGCCTGCTGTCCACCGGCGGCACCGCCCGCCTGCTGCGGGACGCGGGCCTGCCCGTCACCGAGGTGGCCGATCACACCGGATTCCCCGAAATGCTCGATGGCCGCGTCAAGACCCTGCACCCCAGGATCCACGGCGGCCTGCTGGCGCGGCGTGACCTGCTGGAGCACATGGCGGCGCTCAAGACCCACGGCATCGCCACCATCGACCTGCTGGTGGTCAACCTCTACCCGTTCGAGGCCACGGTGGCCCGGCCCGACTGCACGCTGGCCGACGCCATCGAAAACATCGACATCGGCGGCCCGGCCATGGTGCGCAGCGCGGCCAAAAACTGGCAGGGCGTGGCGGTGCTGACCGACGCCTCGCAATACGATGGCGTGCTGGCCGAGCTGAAGGCCGGCGGCATTAGCCAGAAGACCAGGTTCCAGCTGGCGGTGGCTGCCTTCAACCGCATCAGCGACTACGACGGCGCCATCAGCGACTACCTGTCTGCTATTGATTTCGAAGCTGGTGGCGCTGACCGGGTGCCCGTCAGAAGCCTTTTTCCTGCACAGAGCAACGGCCGCTTCGTGAAGCTCCAGGACCTGCGCTACGGCGAGAACGCGCACCAGCAGGCCGCCCTGTACCGCGACCTGCACCCGGCGCCCGGCGCCATCGTCAGCGCGCAGCAGCTGCAGGGCAAGGAGCTGTCCTACAACAACATCGCCGACGCCGACGCGGCCTGGGAATGCGTCAAGCAGTGGGCCACGGGAGCGTCAGCGACCCCAGGTCAGGCGGCGGCCTGCGTCATCGTCAAGCACGCCAACCCCTGCGGCGTGGCCGTGGGCGAGAGCGCACTGGCGGCGTATCAGAAGGCTTTCAAGACCGATCCCACCAGCGCTTTCGGCGGCATCATCGCCTTCAACGTGCCGCTCGACGGCGCGGCCGCCGAGGCGGTGAGCAAACAGTTCGTCGAGGTGCTGATGGCGCCCGGCTTCACCCCCGAGGCGCGGGCGGTGTTTCAGGCCAAGCCCAACGTGCGCCTGCTGCAGATCGATCTGAGCGGCGTGCAGCCGGGTGGCGCCACGCCCTGGGCGCGCGGCCAGAACGCCATCGACGTCAAGCGCGTCGGCTCGGGCCTGCTGATGCAGACCGCCGACCACCACGAGCTCAAGGCTGCCGACCTGAAGGTGGTGACGAAGAAGCAGCCCACGCCGGCGCAGATCGAAGACCTGCTGTTTGCCTGGAAGGTGGCGCAATACGTCAAGAGCAACGCCATCGTGTTCTGCGCCGGTGGCATGACGCTGGGCGTGGGCGCCGGGCAGATGAGTCGGCTGGATTCGGCGCGCATCGCCAGCATCAAGGCCGAAGCGGCGGGCCTGTCGCTGCAGGGCTCGGCGGTGGCCAGCGACGCCTTCTTTCCGTTCCGCGACGGACTGGACGTGGTGATCGACCACGGCGCGGCCTGCGTCATCCAGCCGGGCGGCTCGATGCGCGATCAGGAAGTGATCGACGCTGCCGACGAGCGCGGCGTGGCCATGGTGTTCACCGGGGTGCGGCACTTCCGCCACTGAGCGGGTGGCCGGACGCGAGCTGCGCAAAGCGCGCGTCCTTGGCCTGCCAGCGATCACCCAGCCAGGCCTGCAGCGCGGCCGTATCCAGCGGCCCGCCATCTGCGGCCAGCGGCACCGGCAGCCGCTCGACGTGCACGCGCACGTGCGGCACGCGGCCGCACAGCACGTCGATGAAGCGCGGCACCTGGCCGGGATAGACGATGGTCACGTCCAGCACGGCGTCGAGCCGGTCGCCCAGCACCTCCAGCGCGCTCATCACCCCGCCGGCCTTGGGGCGCAGCAGGTGCCGGAAGGGCGACTGCTGGGCCTGCTGCTTGGCCGGCGTGAAGCGCGTGCCCTCGACGAAGCTCATCACCGACGTCGGCAGCGCGCGGAAGCGGGCGCAGGCGGCGCGCGCCGTGGCCAGGTCCTGCGCCCCGCTGGCACCGCCGCGCCGGCGCAGGAAGGGAAAGTCCAGCGCCCACCACACCAGGCCCACCAGCGGCACCCAGATCAGCTCGCGCTTGATGAAGAACTTGAGAAACGGCGCGCGCCCCTGCAGGCTGCGTTGCAGCACCAGAATGTCGACCCAGCTCTGATGGTTGCAGATCACCAGGTACCAGGCCTGGCGGCTCAGCCCTTCCGGCAGGCTGAGTTGCCAGCGCGTGCCACTGGCCCACTGCATGCCGGCGGCGTTGAGGCGGTTCCAGGTGTCGGCAATCGCCACCACGGCGGCGTCCAGCGGCGCGATCGGTGGCAGCGGGCGCGTCAGCAGCTTCAGCAGAATCAGCGGCGCCAGCAGCGCAAACAGCAGCAGCGTGTACGCCGTCAGCAGCGCCACGGCGAGGGTGCCGGTCAGGAGCGCACGCACGGCAGGTCGGTCAGCAGAAGCGGCCAGAAGGTGGGCATGCGGGGCCCGTTCACACCTTCTCAGTGCTGGCCCAGCTGCGCCAGCACCGCGCGCGCCGCGTCGATGGTGGCGTCGATGTCGGCGTCGCTGTGCGCGCTGCTGACGAAGCCCGCCTCATACAGGGCCGGCGCGATGTACACGCCGCGCTCCAACAGGCCGTGGAACAGTCGGTTGAAGCGCGCACCGTCGGACTTCATCACTTCGCCGTAGTTGCGCGGCAGCTCCGGCAGAAGGAAGAAACCGAACATGCCCCCTTCGGAATCGGCCGAAAACGGCACGCCGGCGGCACGCGCGGCGGCCACCAGGCCATCGACCAGGCGCTGCGTCCTGGCCGTGAGCGCCTCGAAGAAGCCGGGCTTGCGGATTTCGCGCAGCGTGGCCAGGCCGCAAGCGGTGGCCACCGGGTTGCCGCTCAGCGTGCCGGCCTGATACACCGGGCCCAGCGGGGCCAGCTGCTCCATCACCGCGCGCTTGCCGCCGAAGGCCGCCAGCGGCATGCCGCCGCCGATCACCTTGCCCATCACCGTCAGGTCGGGCTCGAAGCCGGGGATGGCCGCCGCATACACGCTCTGCGCGCCGCCCAGCGCGACGCGAAAGCCGGTCATCACCTCGTCGTAGATCAAGAGCGCGCCATGCTGCGTGCACAGTTCGCGGCAGCGGCGCGTGAAGTCGACGCTGGCGCGCACGAAGTTCATGTTGCCGGCAATCGGCTCCATGATCAGGCCGGCGATCTGCGGCCCGTGCTCGGCAAAGGCCTGTTCCAGCTGCGCCAGGTTGTTGTATTCCAGCACCATGGTGTGCTGCACCACCTCGGGCGGCACGCCGGCGCTGGTCGGGTTGCCGAAGGTGGCCAGGCCGGAGCCGGCCTTGACCAGCAGGGCGTCGGCGTGGCCGTGGTAGCAGCCCTCGAATTTGATGATGGCGCTGCGTCCGGTGGCGCCGCGCGCCAGGCGGATGGCGGTCATGCCGGCTTCGGTGCCGCTGGAGACCAGGCGCAGCATCTCCATGCCGGGGCGCAGGCTGAGGATTTCCTCGGCCAGCTCGATCTCGCGCTCGGTGGGCGCGCCAAAGGAAAAGCCCTCGGCGGCGGCCTTCTGCACCGCTTCCAGCACGGCCGGGTCGCCGTGGCCCAGGATCATCGGGCCCCAGGAGCCGATGTAGTCGATGTAGCGTGTGCCCGCCGCGTCCCAGAAGTAGGGGCCCTGGGCGCGCTGCACGAAGCGCGGCGTGCCGCCGACGGCGCGAAAGGCCCGCACGGGCGAGTTGACGCCGCCGGGAATCACGCGGCGGGCGCGCGCCATCAGCGCGTCGTTGGGGTCAGTGCTTGGTTTCATTGAAGGGTTCCGGGAAAGGGGGAAGGGCTGGGCCGTCGTCGGCAGTGTCCGCCTGGTCGTCGGCATCGGAGGCGGCCCAAAACAGCCGGTCGGCCAGCGCCCGGCCCATGCCGGGGCGAAAGCCGTGGTCCAGGGCCTGGTCCAGGTATTGCAGGGCTTCGCTGGTCGCTTCGGTGAGCTCGCTGCCGGTGGCGATCAGCGCCGCCAGCGCCGCCGAGAGGATGTCGCCGGCACCCAGAAAATCGGCATCGATGCGTTCGAAGCTCTGGCTGAACAACTCGGCCTCGGGCGACGCCAGCACGTTGCCCAGTCGGTCGCCGGCCAGCGGCAGCCCGGTCACCAGCACGAACGCCACGCCGCGCTCGGCCGCCGCCCGTGCCAGGTCGGTGGCGCGCGCATGGCGGTCGGTGGTGGATTCGGGCAGCAGCCAGTGGCGCAGCGTGGCGTTGTTGCCGACCAGCACGGTGGTCTGCGGCAGCAGCAGCTCGCGGCACGCGTCCAGGTAGTGGTCGATTTCGGCTTCGGACCACCACGACAGGTCGGGCATGTAGGCCACCACCGGCACCGACGCGTAGTCCGAGGTGAAGGCGGCAATGGCCGACACCGCCTCGGCACTGCCCACGAAACCCACCTTGATCACGTGCAACGGCACGTCCTCGGCCACGGCGGCCGCCTGTTCGGCCACGGCCGCCTCATCGATGGCGCAGTGGCTCATGGTTTCGCGCGTGTCGCGCACGTACACGCCGGTGACCACCGGCAGCGCATGGGCGCCGATGGCGGCTATCACCGTGGCATCGCTGCCCGAGCCGCCGGCACCGGTGGGGTCTCCGGCGTTGAAGCTCAGGACGTTGGGCAAACTGTCGTATTCAGCCAACAAATCTGGCGCGATCGCGCCGCCGGACGCATCGGCCGGTGTGGAACTGCTCATAGGACACACATTGGCGGGCCGACTGTGACAGAGTGTCGTATGTAGGCGAAAGCCGTCGATACAATCGATTGCATTCTAGGTAATTGCAACTTAAGCTGTAATGAATCCCAAGACTTGGATGTGCGTGATCTGCGGTTGGCTTTACGACGAAGCCGCGGGAGCACCTGATCATGGTATCGCGCCAGGCACGCCTTGGGAGCAGGTTCCGGCCGACTGGTGCTGCCCAGAGTGCGGCGCCCACAAGCTGGATTTTGAAATGGTGCAGATCTGAGCCTGCGAAATGCGTGGTCTGTATGGACGGCAAAGCCGGGGGCGTCCAGGGGCGTCCACGCTACAACCGAGAGGGTGCGATGACATCAAGGCGGGTGCTGGTCATTGACGACAGCAACACCATTCGGCGCAGCGCCGAAATCTTCCTCAAGCAGGGAGGGCACGAGGTCATGCTGGCCGAAGACGGTTTTGACGCCTTGGCCAAGGTCAACGACGCCCAGCCTGACCTGATCTTCTGCGACATCCTGATGCCGCGGCTGGATGGCTATCAGACCTGTGCCATCATCAAACGCAACGAAAAGTATTCATCCATACCCGTGGTCATGTTGTCGTCCAAGGATGGTGTGTTCGACAAGGCGCGCGGCCGCATGGTCGGCTCGCAGGACTACCTGACCAAACCCTTCACCAAGGATCAACTGCTGCAGGCGGTGCAGCAGTTCGGAAACGCCAATCAAGGAGCCGTGTGATGTCGATCCGCAACGTGCTGATCGTGGACGATTCGAAGACTGAGTTGCTGCACCTGAGCGAAATGCTCAAGAAGGCGGGCTACGCCGTGAGCACCGCAGAAAACGCCGAGGAGGCCCTGCGCCGTCTGGAGCAGGCCAAGCCCGATCTGATTCTGATGGACGTCGTGATGCCGGGCCAGAACGGTTTTCAGCTCACGCGCGCCATTTCGCGCGATCCGCGCTACGCCGACGTGCCGATCATCATGTGCACCAGCAAGAACCAGGAAACCGACCGGGTCTGGGGCATGCGCCAGGGTGCGCGCGATTACGTCACTAAGCCGGTCGACCAGGCCGAGCTGATGGGCAAGATCAGAGCCTTGGGCTGATCGACATGTCCAACAAGCAGGCACTGCGCGAATTCCAGAGCCGTCTGGCGGCGCGGCTGCAGTCGGCCCAGACCGGGGGCGTGGCGGCGTCGTGGCTGGCGGTGGAAGCCGGATCGCAGCGTCTGCTGTTTCCGCTCAGTCATGCGGGCGAAATCTTCTCCTGGACCGACGTGCAGCGCGTCCCTTACGTTCAACCTTGGTTTTTGGGTGTGGCCAATCTGCGCGGTGGGTTGTCGGGCGTGATCGATCTTGCGCGTTTCGTCGGCGGCGCAGAACCTGTGGCGGGCCGCAGCGAGGCGGATCTCGCGCAATGTCGTCTGGTGGCGCTCAATCCGGTGCTTGGCGCCAACTGCGCGTTGCTGGTCGATCGCCTGTTGGGATTGCGCACCACCGAAGCCTTTGCGTCCTCGGAGTCGGCAGACCCGATCGCGCCTGCGTTTTTCGGGCACCGGTACGCCGATGCCGATGGTCAGTCCTGGCAGGAGTTGAACCTGCAGCTTCTCTCGCAGCACCCGGCCTTTCTGGGTATCGGGGTGTAATTTGTCTTACGGGGTCACGACATGGCACTCGCTTCTCAACTCACCAATCTGTTCCGCTCCAAGTCTCAGGATTCCTCAACTGGCGGTGACGAGGCCGCGGTTCATGAAGAGCTGCTGAGCACGCCGCCAACGTCGCATGCTGACGATTCGCGCGCCGCAGCGGAGAGTTCGGTGATGGTCTCGGCAATCGATGATTCCGACGACGGCGCTACGCCCGGAGACGATGTGTTTTCCGTCCCCCTGCTGGGTACCCGGACGGCGGCACAGCATCAGCGCCTGCTTTCGATACTGCTGGGACTGGCGTTGTTCGCCCTGGTGATCGTGGGTTTCTGGACGGTGTCGCGCACCGACAAGGGTGCGCGCCAGGTGGGTGCGATAGGTCAGTCGCTGATGCAGTCGCAACGTTTGGCCAAATCGGTATCACAGGCGCTGGTCGGCAGTCCCGAGGCTTTCGGTGAGGTGAAGGAAAGCGCCGCCGCCTTGTCGGCCAACGTGCGAGGCCTGCAGGATGGCAGTGATGTGGTGCCTGCGCTGAGCGACGCCTTCAGTGACGAGCTGGGCAAGATCGGGCCGCTGGCTCAGCGTGCTGATAAGAGTGCGGCGGTCGTGATGGCGCAGCAGCAGATCCTGACCCAGGTCGGTGCCGCCCTGCGCGCGGTCAGTCGACAGTCCACCGAGTTGCTGGAAGTGGCCGAAACCGTGTCGTCGCTCAGGTTGCAGCAGAACGCATCCGTCAGTGAGATTTCCGCGGCAGGGCAACTGGTGATGCTGACGCAGCGTATCGGCAAGTCGGCCAATGAATTCCTGACCATCGAGGGCGTGAGCCCAGAGGCGGTGTTCCTGCTGGGTAAGGACCTCAATACCTTCAAGGAGATCGCCGAGGGGCTGCTCAACGGCAGCGCAGACTTGCGTCTGGCGCCGGCCCGTGATCCGCAGACTCGCGAACGTCTGACGGAACTGCTCAAGCTTTACGAGGAAACCCGCACTCAGGCCGGTGGCGTGCTGGGCAACCTGCAGGGTCTGGTCGCAGCACGTGAAGCGCAGACCACCATCGTGTCCGACAGCGAGCCGTTGCGCAAGGCACTGGAAGGTCTGCAGGACAAGTTGTCGGGCACCTCGGGTGTCGGATTCGGCAACCTGATGATGCTGGTCATTCCGGCGATTCTGCTGTTGCTGGCTGCCGCTGGCCTGGTTGCCGTGCAACTGCGCGATAGTCGCAAGCGCCAGACGCTGGCTGAGCAGCAGCGTCGTTCCGCCGAGCAGGATCAGCAGGAAGCCAAGCGCGTCAATGACGCCAATCAGGCGGCCATCTTGCGGCTCATGAACGAACTGCAGACGGTGGCTGAAGGCGATCTGACCCAGGAAGCCACGGTGACCGAGGACATCACCGGCGCCATCGCCGACTCGGTGAACTACACGGTGGAGGAACTGCGCTCGCTGGTGGGCAACGTGCAGAGTACGGCCACCCGCGTGGCGCAGACCACGACCCAGGTGGAAGCCACGTCGACCGAGCTGCTGGCGACTTCTACCGAGCAGCTGCGCGAGATCCGCGAGACCGGCCAGTCGGTGCTCGACATGGCCACGCGCATCAACGAGGTGTCATCGCAGGCCCAGCAGTCGGCCACGGTGGCGCGCCAGTCGCTGCAGGCAGCGGAATCCGGGTTGACCGCCGTGCAGAACGCCATTGGCGGCATGAACGCCATCCGCGACCAGATCCAGGAAACGTCCAAGCGCATCAAGCGGCTGGGTGAGTCCTCGCAGGAGATCGGCGAGATCACCGAACTGATTGCCGACATTACCGAACAGACCAACGTGCTGGCCCTGAACGCGGCCATTCAGGCGGCGTCCGCGGGCGAAGCCGGGCGCGGCTTCTCGGTGGTGGCTGAGGAAGTGCAGCGGCTGGCCGAACGTTCCGGTGATGCGACGCGCCAGATCGCGGCGCTGGTGAAGGCGATTCAGACCGATACCCAGGACGCGGTGGCGGCCATGGAGCGCTCCACCCAGGGTGTGGTCGAGGGAGCGCGTCTGTCCGACAACGCGGGCACCGCACTGTCGGAGATCGACCGCGTGTCGCGTCAGCTGGCCGAGCTGATCGAACGGATTTCTGCTTCTGCCTCCAAGGAGGCCGATCAGGCCAACGAGGTTGCCGGCAACATCCAGCACATCTTCGCGGTGACCGAACAGACGGGGGAAGGTACACGCACCACGGCCACCCAGGTGCGCGAACTGGCTCGCATGGCCGACGAACTGCGTCAGTCGGTGGCGCGTTTCAAGATCGCCTGACCGATCGCGGGCATGGGGCGGCGGATCAGGTTCCGGCGCGCGCCTGTACGAGACTGCTACTGGAGTGCACGACATCATGGTGATGAGTCCCGCAGCCGAAATGCGCGACAGTGGCGCGTCTGCCGTCAGGGATCTGGGGCCGCTGGCCTGGGTGCTGGACGAAACCCGCAGGTCGATCGAAGCGGCCAGCAAGTCGCTCAAGCGTTTTGCGCGTGAAACCGATGCGGCGCGCGGCATCGATCTGGGGTCGGTGGACGCCAGTCCGCTGCGCATGGCGCGCCAGCAGCTTCACCAGGTGGCTGGCGCGCTGGACATGGTCGACCAGTCGGTGGCGGCACTGATGGTGCGTGGGATGGAGGGTGCAGTTCAGCAGTTTGTGCAGCGGCCCGACAAATGCACCGAGGAAACCGCACAGGCCCTTGAGCGCGCCGGTTTCGCGCTCATGGAATACCTGGAAGCCCAGATGGGGTCGCACCCACGCTCGGCGGTTGGGCTGTTTCCGCAATACCGCCGAGTCCAGGAACTGGCGGGCGCCGATCGCATCCATCCGGCGGATCTGTGGTCGGTGCCCTGGAGTTGGGCCGATCCGGTGGTGCCTGCATCGGCGCAGCCGTTGTCCTACGACCCCGAAGTGCGCCACCGACTGGATCAGCGCGTACTCAAGATCTTGCGGCATCCTGCTGCCCACGCGGCCGACGAACTCGCCGTCATCAGCCTGAGCCTCGCGGCCGGCCAGATGCAGCGGCAGGCGACCGTGTTCTGGCTGCTGTCTGCAGGCTTCTTCGAGGCCCTGGGGCGTGGATTGATTGTCAAGGACGTCTATGCCAAGCGGGCGGCGTCACGCATCCTGATGCAATACACCTCGCTGGCACGCGGTGGTCAGGTGGTGTCCGAGCGATTGGCGCATGACTTGCTGTTCTTCTGTTCGCAGGCCAGGTTCGATGCTGATGCGAACACCCCGGCACTGCAGGCCGTGCGCAAGGCTTGGTCGCTTGATGCGCAGCAGGCGACGTCGTACGAGCAGGCCATGTTTGGACTTTACGACCCGGCGATACTGGCCCAGGCGCGTCGCCGGATCGAGTCGGTCAAGGAAAACTGGTCGGCCCTGACCGGCGGTGATCTGGCCCGCATGAAGGCGTGCGTCGACCAGTTCAGCCTGGTGGCCGAGTCGCTCGACAAGCTGCACGAGCAGGGATCGGTGCTTGGTGAGGTATTGAACCGAGTGGCCCAGCAGACCGCGCAATCGGGGCGACCTCCTGGCCCGGAACTGGCGATGGAAACCGCAACCGCGGTTTTGTTTCTGGAGGCTTCGTTCGCCGATTTCCACCCGGGCGATGCCATGTTTTCCACCCGCCTGGCCCAGTTGGCCGCGCGGCTCGATGCGGTTCGTGCCGGCGCATCAGCGCCACCGCTGGAGCCGTGGATGGAGGAGCTGTACCGCAACGTCAGCGATCGCCAGACCATGGGCACGGTGGTGGGCGAGTTGCGCACCACCCTGGGTGAGGTGGAGCATCTGCTGGATCAGTTCTTCCGTCAACCCGCTGACCGCAGCACGCTGGTGTCGGTGCCGGGCCTGATGGGGCAGATGCGTGGGGTGCTGTCGGTGCTGGGCCTGGATCAGGCTGCCCTGGCAGTGGGCCGCATGCGCGATCTGGTCGACGAACTGCTGGCCGCGCAGCCCGACACCAAGTTGGCCGACAGCGCGCCTTCGTTCGAAAAGCTCGGGGACACCCTGGGCGCGTTGGGGTTTCAGATCGACATGCTGAGCTACCAACCGGTGCTGGCACGCAAGCTGTTCGTGTATGACGCCGATGCCGGCGAACTCAGGTATCGGTCAGGCCGCGCCGCAACTCAGGTCACGACGGAGCAGAATTCGGTGGCCTCGGCCACCACCGACATCGATCTGCTGCTTGACGCCGGCACCGAACTGACGGTGCCGACATCGGGGCCCGGCTCCCTGGTGGACGAATCGCTGCCATCCGAAACCATCTCTGGCCAGCTTGACGAGATCGCCACCATGGCAGCCCTGGCCGAGCAGCGGGCTCTTGCCGACGCGGCGCAGCGCGCTGCCGACGCGGCGCGCCGTCACGACGAAGCTGGCCTGAGCGGCGCGCTGGATGCCCTGCAGGCACTCACCGCTGCATCGACGCCGCAGCCCACGTCCACGACCGTCGAAGGCGGCGGTGCGGATGATGATGATCTGCAGGCCATTTTCCTTGAGGAAGCGCAGCAGGTGATGGACACCGGGTGCGAAGTCGTGCAGGCGCTGTTGACCGCGCCCGGTGACATGGAGCTGCAGACCGCCTTGCGTCGTGCGTTCCATACCCTGAAGGGCAGTTCTCGCATGGTCGGGTTGACCGAGTTTGGCGAGGCCGCCTGGGCCATGGAGCAGCTGTTCAATGCCTGGCTGCCCGAGCAGAAGCCGGTGACCGAGGACATGCGAGGGTTGGCACTTGAAGCACTGCAAGGCCTGCACGCCTGGACGGAAGCCATCGCTGGTCGGAACGACCACGGTTGGACCAGCGCGCCGTTCCGGCAGGCAGCCGATGCCCTGCGACTCAGCGGTCAACGTGTGTCGCTGAGCTGCTGGCCCGATGCTCAGGTCGTTGTGGACGCAGGCGCCGGCCATGCGGATGTGGTCGGGGACGGCGCCGCGCCTGCCGAGCAGCCGCATGAGGTGTCGTCGGAGTCCATTCCGGCGGTGCAACCGGCGCCACCTGGAGAGCGGGGTCTGCCGGATCCACAGGTGCCCGAGTTGGCTGAGGGTGTCGTCGAAGTTGACGCCACGCCAGCGGATGTGGCTTCGGAGTTGGAGCAGCAGCCCGCGATCGAGCTGACGGAACTGAATCTCGATGCTGGTGACGACCCCGATGCCGGTTCCGGCCTCGAAGTCATCGACCTGAGCGTGAGTCGATGGGGCCCGATATCCGAAACACCCAAGCCGCAGGGGCTGGCGAGCGGCGAACCCACGCAACCACCCGTTGAGCTCGAGCTCCCCAGCGCGGTCGACGTGCAGATGCCCGTGGCATTCTGGCCAGCCACCGAGACGGCGGAATCGATCCCGCCGGTGGGTGGGATGGTGGGGGATGAAGCGGCGCTGCCGGAGGCGACGCTGGTCAGCCCGGAGGGTCTGAGCGCGCCACAGGAGGGTGCCGAAGATGGGCAGACTGCCGACGTCGCTGCGCAGGACGCCGAGCTCTACCGTCAGATCGGGGACCTGCGCGTCAGCACTGCGCTCTACAACGTGTACCTGAATGAGGCCGACGAGTGGTCGCGGCAACTGGCAACCGACCTGTCGGAGTGGGCGCTGGAGCTTGATCGGCCGGTGCCCGACGCTGCCGTCGCGCGCGCCCACTCGCTGGCGGGCAGCTCGGCCACGGTGGGTTTCGCTGCGCTGTCGGAGCTGGCGCGTGCGGTGGAGCACGCCCTGCAACGTCTGGTCGGGCAATCGCGCGGCACGACCGAGCAGGCGCAATGTCTCAACGAAGCGGCGCAGGACATCCGGCGTGTGCTGCATCAGTTTGCAGCTGGCATGCTGAAGACTCCGAACCCGGACATCCTTGCGGCGGTGCAGGCGCTGGAACCGGTGGTTGCCGGCGACGAAGTCGCTCCGGCGCTGGCGCAAGCGTCGGCCTCGACCTGGATGGATCTTGCCGAGACGGTGCCCTTGTCGTCCACGAAAGACGAAGCTCAGCCGCCGGTGGTCACCCGGGATTCGTTGCAGTCGCTGCGTGCCCTGGGTGACGATATCGACGTCGCCGACGTGATCGATCCCGACCTGTTCCCCATCTTTGAGGAAGAGGCGGAAGAACTTCTGCCGCAGATGGGCACGGCCTTGCGCCGCTGGGTGGCGCACCCGGACGATCGTGAGGCACGTGCTCAGGCCCTGCGTGCCCTGCACACGCTCAAGGGCAGCGCACGGCTCGCCGGCGCGTTGCGGCTGGGCGAGCTGGCACACCGGACGGAATCGGCCGTCGAGACCCTGGGGCTGGACCAGCTCGTTTCCGCCGACCTGGAGCCGCTGCTGGATCACTTCGATGAGTTGCAGGCTGGGTTCCGCCGGCTGCAGGCGGGCGAGCAGGGCGTGGAGACCAGCCAGGTGGCGTCGGTGCCGGATGTTGCCACGGCGGAAGATGCAAGGCCGGCGGAGGAGCCGTCTGCCGAGGCCGGTCAGGGCGAGTCGCGCGTCGTCGTGCCGACGGTCACACGGGGGGACATCGCTTCGCCGGCCGCGCTGTCGCTGGTGTCGGCACGCGCCGCCGCCAGCCAGGCGGTGCGGGTGCGCTCACAGCTGCTCGATCGGCTGGTGATGCAGGCCGGCGAGGTGGCCACCTCGCGCGCCCGGCTGGAAGCCGAAATCGGCCAGTTGCGCGGGCTGCTGGGGGAGCTGACCGGCAACCTCGACCGCCTGCGTGGCCAGTTGCGCGACGTCGAGCTGCAGGCCGAGACGCAGATGCAGTCGCGGCTGGCGCTGTCCCGGGACGCGCAGCAGAACTTCGATCCGCTGGAGTTCGACCGATTCACGCGCATGCAGGAACTCACCCGCATGATGGCCGAGTCGGTCAACGACGTCGCCACCGTGCAGCGCAGCCTGCAGCGCGCCGTCGAGGGCAGCGAAGACAACCTGGCGGCGCAGGCGCGCCAGTCGCGCGAGTTGCAGCGCGAGCTGCTGCGCACCCGCATGGTGGAGTTCGACAGCATTGCCGAACGCCTGTATCGGGTGGTGCGCCAAGCCAGCAAGGAAACCGGCAAGCAGGTGCGGCTCGACATCGTGGGCGGCGCGACCGAGATCGATCGCGGCATCCTGGAGCGCATGACGCCGGCCTTCGAGCACCTGGTGCGCAACTGCGTGGTGCATGGCATCGAGCCACAGGCCGAGCGCAGCGCGCGTGGCAAGGAAGCCACCGGACTGATCAGCATCCAGCTGCAGCAGGCCGGCAACGACGTGTCGGTGGCGTTCCGCGATGACGGCGCCGGTCTCAACCTGTCGCGCATCCGCGAACGCGCTCTGCAGTTGGGCATCGTGGCGGCCGATCGTGAACTGAGCGATGCCGAGGTGGCCAACCTGGTGTTCATGCCGGGCTTTTCCACCGCCAGCGAAGTCACTGAACTGGCCGGTCGCGGCGTCGGCATGGACGTGGTGCGCTCGGAGGTCCAGGCCCTGGGCGGCCGGATCGAGACGCAGACCACCGAGGGCCAGGGGGCGGCGTTCCGGCTGGTGCTGCCGTTGACCACCGCCGTCACCCACGTGGTCATGCTGCGCTGCGGCGCGCTGGCGATCGGCGTGCCGTCCAACGTGGTCGAGATCGTGCAGCGCGCATCGGCCAAGGACCTGTCGCGGGCCTACGAGACGGGGCACTACCGCTATGGCGACGAGTCGCTGCTGTTCTTCTGGCTGGGCGCGCTGCTGCAGGATTCGCCCCACAGCAGCGAGCCGCCCGGGCGGACCTTGCCGGTGGTGGTGCTGCGTTCGGCCGATCAGCGTGTGGCGGTGCACGTCGACGAGGTGCTGGGCAACCAGGAAGTGGTGGTCAAGGCCCTGGGGCCCCAGCTGTCGGGCCTGCCTGGCCTGGTGGCCATCACCGCCCTGGCTTCCGGTGCGGTGGCGCTGATCTACAACCCGGTGGCGCTGGCCAGCGTGTACGGCGTTCAGGCACGCGCGATGGTCGAGCTGCCGCAGGCGGCGCCCGCCGAGGTGCCGGTGCCGCAAGGGCCGGTGCCGACACCCGCACTGGCGCCTTCGGGCATTCCCCTGGTGCTGGTGGTCGACGACTCGATCACCGTGCGCCGCGTCACCCAGCGCCTGCTGCAGCGCGAAGGCTACCGCGTGGCCTTGGCCGCCGATGGTCTGCAGGGGCTGGAGCGCCTGCAGGCCGAGCGGCCGGCGGTGGTGCTGTCCGACATCGAGATGCCGCGCATGGACGGCTTCGACTTCGTGCGCAACATTCGTGCCGACGAAGCGCTGCGCGATCTGCCGGTGATCATGATCACCTCGCGCATCGCCGAGAAGCACCGCGAACACGCGCGCGAACTGGGCGTCGACCACTACCTCGGCAAACCGTACTCCGAGGACGAACTGCTGGGGCTGATCCGCAACTACACCCGCGCGGCGGCTCCCGTCGGCGCCGCCTGAGGCCACGGGTGCGGCCCCGGCAGCGGCCGGTAAAATCGCTGCATGGCCGATGACGCGCAGCCGATCAACCTGACGAATCACTTCCTCATCGCCATGCCGGGCATGGTCGACGGGACGTTTTCGCGCAGCGTGGTCTACGTGTGCGAGCACAGCCAGCGCGGCGCCCTGGGCCTGATCATCAACAAGCCGGGCGACATCAGCCTGGCCGACCTGTTCGAGCGGGTCGATCTGCCCCTGTCGCGCCCCGAACTGGGCGCGCAGCCGGTGTTTCAGGGCGGCCCTTTGCAGACCGAGCGCGGCTTCGTGCTGCACGACCCGATCGTGGCCGAGGGTCTGGCGCCGGACCAGACGGTGTACGCCTCCACGCTGGCGGTGCCCGGCGGGCTGGAGATGACCACGTCCAAGGACGTGCTGGAGGCCCTGTCCTCCGGTGCCGGGCCGCGGCGCGTGCTGGTCACGCTGGGCTATGCGTCCTGGGGCGAGGGTCAGCTCGAATCCGAGATCGCGCGCAACAGCTGGCTGACGGTGGACGCCGACGCCGACCTGATCTTCGAAGCACCGATCGCGCAGCGCTACGACCTGGCCCTGCGGCGGCTGGGACTGGAGGCGTGGATGCTGTCACCGGACATCGGTCACGCATGAGCGCCAGCGCGTCCGCGCCCGAGGTGCCGCCCCATCTGGGCAGCTTTCTGGCCTTCGACTTCGGTCTGAAACGCACCGGCGTGGCGGTCGGCAACCGGCTCACGCGCAGCGCCACGCCGCAACCCACCATCCGTGCCGAAGGCCAGGCGCGCTGGGCGCCGCTGGCGGCGCGCATTGCCGAATGGCAGCCCGATGCGCTGGTGGTGGGCGTGCCCTGTCACCCCGACGGCGCGGCACACGACAACACACGCCGTGCGCAGCGCTTCGCGCGCCAGCTGCGTGGGCGCTTCGGGCTGCCGGTGTACGAGGTGGACGAGCGCTACAGCACCACCGAGGCCCATGCGGCCGGCGCCCGTGACGCCGACGCCGGTGCGGCGGTGGTCATCCTGGAGCAGTTTCTGAGGAGTCTTGCATGAGTGCACTGGCGCTGGACGCCGAAGCCCTGTACGCCGAGCTGCTGCGCGGCGTGCGGTCCCTGGTCAACCCGCAGACGCGGCTGGTCGGTATCGTCTCGGGCGGGCGGTGGCTGGCCGAGCGCCTGCAGTCCGATCTGGGGCTGGCCGCCCCCGCGGGGGCGATTTCCTCGGCCATGCACCGCGACGACTTCGCCAAGCGCGGCCTGGCCGCCAGTGGCCAGACCGTGCTGCCGTTCGACGTCGACGGCGCCGACATCCTGTTGCTCGACGACGTGCTCTACACCGGACGCACCCTGCGCGCCGTGCTCAACGAGCTGTTCGACTACGGCCGGCCGCAGCGCGTGCGGCTGGCGGTGCTGGTCGACCGCGGCGGCCGCCAGCTGCCGGTGGCGGCCGAATTCGCCGCCGCGCGGGTGGCGTTGCCGGCCGACCAGTCGCTGGAGCTGGCGCGCAGCGAGGACGGCCGCTTCAGTTTCCGTGTCGAACAACGAGGCTGACCATGCTGGAGCGGCGCAACCCCCAACTCAACCGCCACGGCGAGCTGATCCACCTGCTGTCCACCGAAGGGCTGTCGCGTGAGCTGCTCACCCACATCCTGGACACCGCGGCGCAGTTCGTCAGCGTCAGCGACCGCGAGGTCAAGAAGGTGCCGCTGCTGCGCGGCAAGAGCGTGTTCAACCTGTTCTTCGAAAACAGCACCCGCACCCGCACCACCTTCGACATCGCCGCCACCCGGCTGTCGGCCGACGTCTACACGCTGGACATCGCGCGCTCGTCGACCAACAAGGGCGAATCCCTGCTCGACACGGTGGCCAACCTGAGCGCCATGGCGGCCGACATGTTCGTGGTGCGCCACAGCGAAAGTGGCGCGCCCTACCTGCTGGCCCAGCACGTGGCGCCGCATGTGCACGTCATCAATGCCGGCGACGGGCGCCACGCGCACCCGACGCAGGGGCTGCTCGACATGTTCACCATTCGCCACTACAAGAAGGATTTTTCCAACCTGGTGGTGGCCATCGTGGGCGATGTGCTGCATTCGCGCGTGGCGCGCTCCGACATCCACGCCCTCACCACCCTGGGTGCCGCCGAGGTGCGGGTGGTCGGCCCGCGCACGCTGGTGCCGGGCGATCTGGCGCCCCTGGGCGTGCGCGTCTGCCACACGCTGCAGGAGGGCATTCAGGGCGCCGACGTGATCATCATGCTGCGCCTGCAGAACGAGCGCATGAGCGGCGCGCTGCTGCCGTCGAGCCAGGAGTTCTTCAAGAGCTTCGGCCTCACGCCCGACAAGCTGCACTGGGCCAAGCCCGATGCCATCGTCATGCATCCCGGGCCGATCAACCGCGGGGTCGAGATCGATTCGCGGGTGGTCGATGGTGGTCAGAGCGTGATCCTGCCGCAGGTCACCTTCGGCATCGCGGTGCGCATGGCGGTGATGAGCATCGTGGCCGGCAACGAGGCGTGAACCGACGCGGTGCGGCATGCCTGGCCCATCGAAAAAGTTCGAAAATGATAGCTGCTGGCGCTTGCTGGATAAGCGCCGCAGCCTGTTTTGATGTGTAAACCATGAAGATCCTGATCGAGCAAGGGCGCATCATCGATCCGGCCTCGGGCCGTGACGAAACGGGCGACATCGCCATCGCCGCCGGACGCATCCTGAGCATCGGTCGGGCGCCGGCCGACTTCACGCCCGCCCGCCGCGTCAATGCGCGCGGCTGCTGGGTGTTGCCCGGTCTGGTCGATCTGGCGGCGCGCCTGCGTGAGCCCGGCCACGAGCACGCGCGCATGCTCGAAAGCGAAATGGCCGCCGCGGTGGCGGGCGGCGTCACCAGCCTGGTCTGCCCGCCCGACACCGATCCGGTGCTGGACGAGCCCGGCCTGGTCGAAATGCTCAAGACCCGCGCCGAGCGCCTGCATCAGGCGCGCGTGCTGCCGCTGGGCGCGCTCACGCGTGGCCTCAAGGGCGAGGTGCTGACCGAAATGGGCCTGCTCACCGACGCCGGCTGTGTGGCCTTCGGGCAGGCCGAGGCGCCCATCGTCAACACCCAGGTGCTGCAGCGCGCGCTGCAATATGCCAGCAGCTTCGGCTACGCGATCTGGTTGCGCCCGCTCGACCCCTGGCTTGGCGGCGGCGTGGCCGCCAGTGGGCCGCTGGCGATGCGCATGGGGCTGGCCGGCGTGCCGGTGGCGGCCGAAACCGTGGCCCTGCACACCGTGTTCGAGCTGCTGCGCGCCATGTCGGGCGGCGCCACGGCGCCGCGCGTGCACCTGTGCCGGCTGTCCAGCGCGGCCGGCGTGGCGCTGCTGCGCGCCGCCAAGGCCGAGGGCCTGCGCGTGACGGCCGACGTCAGCATCCATTCGCTGCACCTGAGCGACGAGGACCTGGGCTACTTCGACAGCCGCGCCCGCCTCAACCCGCCGCTGCGCCAGCCGCGTGACCGCGAAGCGCTGCGGGCGGCGCTGGCCGACGGCACCCTGGACGCCCTGGTGTCCGACCACACCCCGGTCGAGGCCGACGCCAAGCAGTTGCCGTTTGCCGAAGCCGAGCCCGGCGCCACCGGGCTGGAGCTGCTGCTGCCGCTGGCGCTGCAATGGGGCCAGGCGCCGGACGGGCCCGGCATCGTGCGCGCGCTGGCCTGCGTCACCCAGGGGCCGGCCCGGGTGCTGGGCGCGGCGCTGGGCACCTTGCAGGCCAGTTGCGGCCGCCTGGTGGAAGGCGGCGTGGCCGACGTCTGCGTGTTCGACCCCGAAGCGCGCTGGGCCGTCGATGCGGCCGCGCTGCGCAGCCAGGGCAAGCACACGCCGTTTGGCGGCCTACAGCTGACCGGCCGGGTGCGCTGCACCCTGGTGGCAGGGCAGCTGGCGCACAGTGCCTGAGCCTGGGCCGGGCCGCGCACGCGGGCGTTGCGCGCCGCCGTCGGGCGCGCCCGGGCTCAGGCGGGCGTGAACGCCAGCCGCACGTAGATGGGCGCGTAGGCCTCGGCCTGGGTGACCTCGACCAGGCTTTCCTTGGCCAGCTCCAGCAGCGCGATCAGCGTCACCACCAGCACCGGCACGCCGCGGCTGGGGTCGAACAGGTCCTCGAACAGCGCAAAGCGCCGGCCCTGCAGCTTCTTGAGCACGATCGACATGTGCTCGCGCACGCTCAGTTCTTCGCGCGAGATCTTGTGGTGCTGCACCAGCCGGGCGCGCTTGAGGATGTCGGCCCAGGCCTGCTGCAGCTCCACCAGTTCGACGTCGGGAAAGCGCGGTTTGAGCGCCTGCTCCACATACACCTGGGCACGCAGGAAGTCGCGCCCGTACTGCGGCAGCTCGGCCAGCCGGTGGGCGGCCAGCTTCATCTGCTCGTATTCGAGCAGGCGGCGCACCAGCTCGGCGCGCGGATCTTCGGGCTCCTGGCCTTCCGCCGTCTTCTTGGGCGGCAGCAGCATGCGCGACTTGATCTCGATCAGCATGGCGGCCATCAGCAGGTATTCGGCCGCCAGCTCCAGGTTGCGGCTGCGCACCTCGTCGACGTAGCTCAGGTACTGGCGCGTCACCGCCGCCATCGGGATGTCGAGGATGTTGAAGTTCTGCTTGCGGATCAGGTACAGCAGCAGGTCCAGCGGGCCTTCGAAGGCCTCCAGAAAGACTTCCAGCGCATCGGGCGGGATGTACAGATCCTGCGGCAGCGCGAACAGCGGCTCGCCGTACAGGCGCGCCACCGCCACGTGGTCCACCACCTCGGGCAGCGGCGCCTGCTCAGGCGCCTCGGGCAGCAAGGACGCGGTTTCGGCAGCCTGCATGAATGCTACTGAAAAGATAGCTTGTGGCGCTTACTTGGCGGGCGCCACAGCCGCTTTTCATTGTGAATCGCTGTAGGCGTAGTACACGTAGGCCTGCTGCGCCACACGGCCGGCGCGGAACTCGTCCTGCAGTTCGCGATTGACCGTCTTGTCCCACAGCAGGGCGCGCCCCTGGCGCTGCTGCAGATCCAGCTCGGGCCGGGCGCGCTTGAGCTCATCGATGAAATCGGTGGCGTCCGACTGGTAATGCGGGCGCTGAAACAGGCGGGCAAGGGACATACACTGGAGCTTTCGTGATCGGTGCCACGGAGGCTGGCACAGGCGCCGCGCGGGCCACCGGCACGCACGCGTCAACCGATCATTTTACCGGGCATGAGCATCGTGAAACCTGACTTTTCCCATCCGCGCGCGCGGGCGCTGGGCGCCGTGCTGGGGGCCGCACTGGCGCTGGCGGGCTGCGACCCGCAGGCCATTGCCGAACTGGAAGAGGGCGTGGCCACCGAAGCCGACGTGGTGCAGCGCTTCGGCCAGCCCGAGCGGGTGTGGCCGGAGACCGGCGGTGCCAGAACCTACGAATACAACCGTCAGCCCGAGGGCCTGCGCAACTACATGATCACCATCGGCCCCGACGGCAAGATGAGTGCGCTGCGCCAGGTGCTGACGCCCGACAACTTCCGCCGCGTGCAGCCCGGCATGGGCGTCGAGGAGGTGCGCCGCCTGCTCGGCAAGCCGGCCCGGCAGGTGCCCTACGAGCTCCGGCGCGAAATCGTCTGGAGCTGGAAGTTCCTGGAACCGCCGAGCGAGAAGAAGGCCTTCAACGTTGTCTTCAGCCCCGACTACCGCGTGCTGCGCACCGAAGTCGGCCCCGACCCGGACGGGCCCGACATGCGGGGCGGCGGTTAGGTCCGCGCGGGGCCCGGCTCGGCGTCGCCCTGGGCGGTCGCGGGGGCATCGACGGGCGCCAGGCCTGCCACTGCCGTGTCGATGGCGCTGGCCACATCAGGCTGCAGATCCTGGTCCGACTGCGCCTGCAGCCGCTCCAGCAGCCCGGTGCGGCGCGCGATGTCCAGCGGCTGCGCCATCAGGCCCGAGACGACCAGCCGCACACCCTGACGGCGGCAGGTCTGCAGCAGGTTTTCCAGCGCCTCGGCGCCGGTCGAATCGACGTAGATGACGTTCTTCAGGTCCAGCACCAGGACGCGCGCGGGCAGTGCGTCCTCCAGCGCTTCGACCAGCTTGGTGGCGCCGAAGAACAGCGCCCCGTACAGGCGCCAGACCTGCAGCGCCGCGTCGTGGCCGGCCAGCGCCGGCTGATCGGCGGCCGTCAGGCGCTCGCCCCGCGACAGGCTGGAGATGCGGTAGATGAACACCACGCAGGCCGCCAGGATGCCGAACTCCACCGCCACCGTGAGATCGAAGATCACCGTCAGCAGGAACACCGCCACCAGCGTGACGCGGTAGGGCATGCGGTAGCTCTTCAGGCGCGCGAACTCGCGCCACTCGCCCATGTTCCAGGCCACATGCATGAGGATGGCCGCCAGGCAGGCCAGCGGAATGGAGCTGGCCAGCGGCGCCGCCACCAGGATCACCACCAGCAGCACCAGCGCATGCGTCATGCCCGCGACGGGGCTGGTGGCGCCGTTCTTCACGTTGGTGACGGTGCGCGCAATCGTGCCCGTGGCCGGCATGCCGCCGAAGAACGGCGTGATGAAGTTGGCCACGCCCTGGGCCATCAGCTCCTGGTTGGGGTCGTGGCGGTCGCCGATCATGCCGTCGGCCACGCGCGCGCACAGCAGCGACTCGATGGCGCCCAAGAGCGCCAGCGTGATGGTGGGCATGAGCAGAAAGCGCGCCGACTCCCAGCTGAACGCCGGCCAGGCGAAGGCCGGCAGCGCGCCCGGTATGCCGCCAAAGCGGCTGCCGATGGTTTCCACCGGCAGGCCGAGCAGACCCACCGCCGCCGTCGCCAGCACCAGCGCCACGATGGAGCCCGGCACCACGCTGAGCTGGCCCGAGAACTGTACCCGCGGCCCGAGCGCCGGCAGCCAGCGCTGCCAGCCGACGATGATGGCGAGCGAGGCCAGCGCCACCCCCAGCGCCCAGGCGTTGAAGCTGTGCAGGTGGCCCCACAGCGCACCCAGGATGCCGAAGAAGTCGCCCGGCATTTTGGCAATCGACAGGCCGAGAAAATCCTTCACCTGCGACAGCGCGATCAGCACCGCGATGCCGTTGGTGAAGCCGATGATCACCGCGATCGGGATGAAGCGCACCAGCGTGCCCAGGCGCAGCAGCCCCATCAGGAACAGCAGCACGCCCGACAGCGCCGTGGCCAGGATCAGGTTGGCCACGCC
>JADLIA010000082.1 GCA_020848515.1 Rubrivivax sp.
GCAAATCGGCGCGAGTTGTAGGCCGAACCGTTGTCTGTCATCACCTGCTCGACCCTCACGCCCAGGCTCTTGTAGTAGCGCAGCGCCGCCAGCACGAAGGCGCAAGCACTCCTGGCCGTTTCATCGGCCAGCAGCAGGCTAAAGCCTACGCGCGAGTGATCGTCGATGGCCACATGCAGCGCCTGCCAGCCCGCGCCCCGCGTGTTCTGGGTGCGGTCGCCCGTCGCGCGGTGGCCAGGCCTGGCAAAGCGAGCGAGTTTCTTGGTGTCCAGGTGCAGCAGCTCGCCAGGCGCTGCGCGCTCGTAGCGCCGCACAGGCACGGCCTCCTGCAGGGCAGGCAGGCGGGCAACACCGGCGGCCTTGCAGGCGCGCGCCACCGTGCTGCGCGACAGGCCCAGGCGTTCGGCAATGCGCTCGTAGGTCAAGCGCTGGGTGCGCCGCAGCGCCACGGCGCGCTCGAGCTTGCTGGCCGGGCTGCGCCGGGGGCTGTGCCCAGGCCGCGAGCTGCGGTCAAGCAGGCCGGCTGCGCCTTCGGCCGCATGGCGGCGCTGCCACTTGCGCGCCGTGCGCTCGCTCAAGCCGGCGGCCGCGGCCGCCGGCTTGAGACCGATGCGCTCAATCTCGCGCACCAGATGGGCTCGACCTTTGGGTGTCATTGCGGCATTCTTGTGGATGTTCATCCGGGGAGTCCTGAAGAAAGTGCGTTGGTGTCACAACCGCCATCTTCCTTCACCTCGGGTGAACAACCTATTGGGAAACGACAACTAGACTTGCCGCCGTGCCCCAGACCTTCCCCGCCATCGTCCCCCGCCGCGCCGCCGCCCTGCTGCTGGCCGCCGCGCTGCTGAGCCCCACCGCCCGCGCCCAGGGCGCGCTGCCCCCCGACATCGCCCAGGCGCTGGCCAAGGCCGGCGTGCCGACCAGCGCCGTGGCCATGGTGGTGGCGCCGCTGCCGCCGCCACCGGGCAGCGTGACGCGCCAGCCGGAGCCGGTCAACCCCAGCGGCGAAGCCAACCCGGCACCGGCCGCTGCCAGCCTGGCGCTGCCACCGCCGCGCCTGGCCTGGCAGCCCGAGCGGCCGATGAACCCAGCGTCGGTGATGAAGTTGGTGACCACTTACGCCGGGCTGGACCTGCTGGGCGCGGGCCACTTCTGGAAGACCCGGGTCTACACCCTGGGCACGCTGCGCGAGGGCACGCTGCTCGGCAACCTGCTGATCCAGGGCGGCGGCGACCCCAAGCTGGTGGTCGAGCGCCTGCAGGAGCTGCTGCGGGCCATCCAGGACCAGGGCGTGCGCCGCATCGAGGGCGACATCCTGCTGGACAACAGCGTGTTCCGCCTGCCGCCGCACAACGCCGCCGCCTTCGACGACGACCCCCTGCGCCCCTACAACGTGGGGCCGGACGGGCTGCTGCTGAACTTCAAGGCGCTGGTGCTGCGCTTCATCCCCGAGCCGGCGCAGCGCCGCGTGCGCATCGAAAGCCAGCCGCCCATGGCCGGCGTCGGCGTACCGGCCGAGCTGCCGGTCACCAGCGGCGCCTGCGGCGACTGGCGCACGCGGCTGGCGCTCGACTTCAGCGACCCCGAGCAGCTGCGGCTGGGCGGGCGCTATCCGCTGGCCTGCGGCGAGCAGGAATGGGCCATCGCCTACCCGCAGCCCGAGCGTTACGCGCCGCGCGTGATCGAGGCCATGTGGCGCGCCGCCGGCGGCGCCCTGAGCGGGCAGGTGCGCTGGGCCGAGCAGCGCCCGGTCGGCGCACGCGTGCTGGTGACCGGCCTGTCGCTGCCGCTGGCCAGCGTGATTGCCGACATCAACAAGTACTCCAACAACGTGATGGCGCAGCAGCTGTTCCTGACGTTGTCGGCGGGCGACGGTCGCGCCAGCTTCGCCGAATCGCGCAACCTGCTGCGGCGCTGGTGGCGCGAGCGCTTCGGGCTGCGCACCACGCCGCTGGTGGACAACGGCTCCGGACTGTCGCGCGACGAACGCGCCACCGCGGCCGCGCTGGCGGCGCTGCTGCAGCAGGCGGCCAGCCATCCGCAGGGGGCGGTGTTCGAGCAGTCGCTGTCGCTGGCGGGGGTGGACGGCACCACGCGCCGGCTGGCCCAGCGCCGCCCGGGGTCGGCGGCGATCGGCAACGCGCGCCTGAAAACCGGCAGCCTGCGCGACGTGGCCGCCATCGCCGGCTACGCCTATGGCCAGTCGGGCCAGAACTACGCCGTGGTCGGCCTCATCAACCACCCCAACGCCGGCGCCGCCCGCGCAGCGCTGGACCGGCTGGTGGAGTGGGCGGTGCAGGACGCGCCCTGAGCGCGCCTGGCGTCAGACCTTCAGAGCGATTTCGGCCTCCAGGGCCCGTCGGGCAAGCGCCGCAAGCTATCCATTACATAGCATTTGGGGCGGTGCAACGCCCCTCGGCGCCGGCGGCGGCCCTTTTTGCTTCAGAACGTAAATCCTCGATCACGGCCGGATCCGTTAGCGATCCGTGGGTGAGCGGCGCCAACCATGGCCTCCGCGACGCCCGTGCCGATGGCCCGGGCCCAGCGAAGACCCCCGACCATCTTGATTGAGGACCACGCCATGAAACCGCTCGCTCTGTCCCTGCTGCTGACCAGCGCCGCCCTGCTGCCGCTGCACGTCCACGCCGACACCCTGGCGCCCGCGCCCGAAACGCCGGCGGCCGCGTTCCAACGCCTGTTCGCCCACACCCCGGGGCCGGTGCGGCCGCCCGCCGGTGCCGCGCCCGACGCGCTGACACGCGCCTTCAACGAGGCGCTGTGGAGCACCCCCGATCAGGTGCCCACGATCCACCAGGCGGCGTTCGATCGCGCCGGTCTGCCGCCGACGGCGCAGGCGCCCGAATCACCGGCGGTGGCGTTCCAGCGCATGCTCGGCCACACCCCGGGGCCGGTGCAGCCGCCCGTCGGCGGCGCGCCCGACGTGCTGACGCGCGTCTTCAACGACGCGCTGTGGAGCACCCCGGCCACGGCGGCCGCCTACGCCTCGGCCCGGCAGCACACGCTGGAGCGCGCGCAATGAACCACCGGCTGCTGCTGGCGGCGCACCTTGTGGGTGCGGCCGCCCTGGGCGCGGCGATCGTCGCGCTGTGGTGGAACGACCGGCGCATCGCGCGCGCCGGCGACTGCGGCACGCTGGCCGGCGCCGGCCGGCGCGCCCAGGCGATCGTCCAGCGCCTGCTGCTGCCCGGCGTGCTGCTGCTGGCGGCCTCGGGCGTCTGGCTGCTGGCGCGCTACTACGGCTGGAGCTTCGTGCGCCTGCCCTGGCTGGCCGCCATGGCGGCGCTGTTCGTGTTCCAGTCGGTCTGGGCCAACACCGTCACGCGCCATCACGGGCAGCGCCTGGGCCGCCTGCTGGCCGGCCGCTGCGCCACCGACCGGCTCACGCCCGAGCTGGAGCGGGCCCGGCGCGCACCGCTGGCGTGCTTTGGCCAGCAGCTCGAACCGCTGCTGTTCGCGCTCATCGTCGCCTTCGGCCTGGCGCGGCCGATGGACTGGGTGGCGATCGCCGCCGGCGTCGCCGCGGCGGGGCTGCTTGCGGCGGCGCTGACCGCCTACACGTTGCGGCCACCCGCGTCGAGTTCCTTCAGCAGCGCCTCGGTCGAGGCCGCGGGCCGCGCCTGAAGCGTGGCGCCCAGCACCTCGCGGCAGCGCCGGTAGGTGGCCAGCACCTGCGCGCTGCGCCCGAGCTGGTGCTGCGCGCGCATCAGCTGCTGGTAGAACGGCTCGACCGTGGGGTCGGCGTGCAGCAGGCGTTCCAGACAGGCGACGGCGCCCTCCCAGTCGGCGGCTGCGAGGTGCTGGCCCACATCGACGCCGCCCAGGCGCACGAAGTGCGCGCGCAGGCGCTCGCGCGGCGCGATCGCCCACGCCGCGTCTTCCTGCGCCAGAAAGGCGCCGCGGTACAGGCGCAGGGCGCGCTCGCGATCGGGGCCGACCGCCGGGTCGCGCGCATCGGGGTCGATCGACTCAAACGCCTGCGCATCGACCCAGCACAGCTGTGGGTTCAGGCTCAGGCGCCCTTCCTGCAGCAGCAGCGCTTCGTGCTGGCCGAGCAGGCGGCGCAGCCGCTGCAAGGTGGTGGTGAAGGCGTGGTGTGCATCGTCGCCTTCGGCGTCGGGCCACAGCGCCTCGGCCAGCTGCTCTTCGGGCACGCCCTGGGCACCGAAGGCCACCAGCGCCTTCAGCAGCGCCAGCGGGCGCTTCTGCACCTTGCCGCTGAAGGCCAGCGGCTGGCCGTCGAGCTCGATCGCGAACCGGCCCAGCGTGCGCAGGCGCAGCGGCCACGGCCAATGTTCCAGGCGCGCGGCCGGACCATCGGGCCGCAGGCCGCGGCGCCGGATCAGCGCGCGCACGAACTCGACTTCGACCCCCTGCTCCAGCGCGATGCGGCACCAGCGCGCCATCGGCTCGTCGCGCCACCAGGCCGAGTTGCAAAAGCCCTGCTCGCGCATGACCTGGAACATGCGCGCCAGCGCCGCGCGCTGGGCGTCGTGCGCGCCGCGCGCCTCGGCGAACTGGGCTTCGAGCTCGTGGACGTAATAGAAGGCGTTGCTGCAGCCGACGGCCGCGGCCACCTGGGTGGCGCGCTCGATCTCGCGCCGCGCCCCGGCTTCGTCGCCGGCCAGAAACAACGCCTGCGCCAGCGCCGGGCGGGTGTAGACCTCGGCCCAGACCACGCCCGCGGCCAGCGCGCTGGCCAGGCCGGCCCGGCCGTGCGCCAGCATGGCGGCGCGGTCGTCGCGCCGCATCGCCTGCTGGAACGAAAAGAAGTGGTACTGCACGCTGTCGAGCGGGCGGTAGCCGGGGGCGCGCTCGCCCAGGCGCTCCAGAAAGTCGCGCGCCTGCCCGGCGTCGCCCGAGGTGCCGGCGGCCACCGCGCCCTGCGCCACCAGCATGAAGTCCCACACGTGGGCGCCGGTCTCGTCGGCCAGCGCCAGGCCGCGCCGCACGGCGGCGAGGGCGGCCTCGTTGTCGGCGTTCATCCAGTGCGAGATCGCCAGGATGCCCTCCCAGGCCAGGCGCACGAAGGGGCCGACGTCGCGCGCGCTGGCAAAGGGCTCGAGGCGCCGCACCAGTTCGTTGGCACGCGCCAGCTTGCCGACCCACCACTCGTAGTACAGCACCAGGTGCACCGCCGCCGTCATGCGCCACGCCGGCTCGCCCCGGTCCTGCGCCACCAGCGCGTCCAGCCGGTGCGTCCACTGCGGCAGCTCGGGGTGCTGCGGGCGCCGGTACATCAGCAGCGCAAAGATGGCCGCCACCGCGCGCAGCTCGGCTTCACGGCTCGGAAACTGCGGGTGGCGCTGGCGCAGGGCGTCGAACTCCTCGATCCACGGATCGGCCGGGCCGAAGTCGCTCCAGGCATAGAGAAAGGTGTCGACCACGCCGGCCCAGGACAGGTATTCGCCGGCGGCGTGACCGGCGGCGCGAAAGCCGGTGAAGGCGCTTGACAGCAGCGTGCGCGCCTGCAGCGGGTCGTAGGGCAGGCGGCACAGGCCGAGGAAGTAGTCGAGCCAGGGCGAAACCGCACGCTGCGCCTGCGGGATGGCCAGGATCCATTCGCCCAGCGTCTGAAAGCGCCCGCTGCGCAGCAGCGCCGGCGCCTGTTCCAGCACCAGTGGCACCAGCTGCGCCCAGTCGCCGGCCTCGCGCAGCAGCGCCACCGCCGCCGGCGCGTCGCCCTCGGCCGCCAGCAGGGCCGCAGCCTGGCTGCGCAGGCCCGCCAGCTCGTCGTCGGTCAGCTCGCGGCGGCCGCGCGCCAGCAGGAAGGCGCGAAACAGCGGGTGGTACTGCCAGACCTCGCCGCGGCCCGGCTCGGCATGGCGGGCGACGAAGAAGTTGCGCCGTTCGAGCTCGGCCAGCAGCGCCGCCGCGTCCTGTTGCGCCGTCAGCGCCGCCGCCGCGCGGGCGCTGACCTGCGGCAGCAGGGCGGTGAGCAGCAGAAAGCGCTGCACGCGCGCATCGGCCTGCGCCAGCAGCTCGCCGGCGAAGTAGTCGAACACCAGCGGCTCGGCGGCCGGCGTCGCCTCGTCCAGGGTGGCGGCGGCGCCGCGCTCGAGCATCAGCACCAGCCCGGCCACCCAGCCCTGGGTGCGCTGGTGCAGCTGCTGCAGCACCTCGTCGGCCGGCGCGGCGCCCGCCAGCCGCTGGCGCGCCACGCCCACGCATTCGTCGGCGCTCAGGCGCAGCGCCTCGCCATCCAGCAGGGTGAAGCCTTCCTGCAGGCGCAGCCGGGTCAGCAGCGCGGGCGGCTCGGCGCGGCTGGTGACGATCACCGCCATGCCCGGCGGCACCTCGGCCAGGCCCTCGCGCAGCGCCAGGTGCACCGGCGAATCGGCGTCGATCAGGTGATGGTCGTCCAGCACCAGCAGCGGCGTGCCCTGCAGGCGCGCAAAGAAGCGGCGAAACCAGTTGCGCGCGAACACTTCCAGCCCGGCCAGGTATTCGGCGGTGAAGGGCGGCAGCGCTTCGGCGCGGCGGCGCGATCCGGCGGCCTGCGCCAGGTCGTGGAAGAAGGAGGCCGGGTCGGCGTCGGCCGCATCGATGCGGTACCAGACGGCGCGCAGGCGGCGCGCCTGCAGGTAGCTCGCCACCAGCGTGGTCTTGCCCGAGCCGGCCGGGGCGGCGATCCAGATCACCGTGCCGCCGCGCCGCGCGGCGTCCAGGCGCTCGAACAGGCGCCGCCGTGGCCAGGCGTGCCGGGGCCTGGGTGCCGTCAGCTTGGCCAGGCTGAGCGGCCGCCGCGCGTCGTCAGTGCCCATGATCGCCCCATCCACTTCACCGGGCCGGGTCGAACCGCCGCGTCCGCCGGCCCGATGGCCGGACGCGGGATCCACACATGGTAGCCACGCCGGGCCCCGGCGTCGAGCGGCGGCGGCGCCCCGGACCGAGGGCGATTCAGCCTAGAAACGGCAGTTGGACGCGCCCGCCCGTGCCGTGATCGGCGTGCCAGGCAAGACGCGACGACGCCGCGGGCTCGTGCCCGCAGGCAGGAGCAACGCCGCATGGCGCGCCGAGCGCGGTGCGGGGGGGTGCGCAGCGTGCTCACCCAGGAGGTGAAGGCCATCACAGTCGCGAAACCCTGCACGGGTGCGGTCCGCCCGAAGTTGACCAGCGGTCAACTGCCGTTTCTAGGTTCAGCCTAGGTTCAGGGCTGCCGCGCCCTTCAGGCAAGCGCCGACAGCTATATGTTGTATAGCAACCGAGCGCCCCGCAGAAGCGCGGGCAGCCGAACCGTGAAGTGCCGCAGACCGGCTCAGGCGCCGGCTTCGATGCGCGCCGCGATGGCCTGGCCCATCTGCACGGTGCTGGCCGTGCCACCCAGATCGGGCGTGCGCGGGCCTGCGGCCAGCACCTGCTCGATGGCGCGCAGGATGGCGTCGTGCGCCGCCTGCTCGCCCAGAAACTGCAGCATCAGCGCGGCCGACCAGATCATGGCCACCGGGTTGGCGATGCCGCGCCCGAAGATGTCCGGCGCCGAGCCGTGCACCGGCTCGAACAGGCTGGGAAAGCGCCGCTCGGGGTTGAGGTTGGCCGAGGGCGCCAGCCCGATGGTGCCGGTGCAGGCCGGGCCCAGGTCGCTCAGAATGTCGCCAAACAGGTTGCTGGCCACCACCACGTCGAAGCGCTCGGGCTGCAGCACGAAGCGCGCCGTGAGGATGTCGATGTGGTGCTTGTGCACGGCCACCTGCGGGTAGCGCGCCGCCATGGCGTCGGCGCGGCCGTCCCACCAGGGCATGCTGATGGCGATGCCGTTGCTCTTGGTCGCCACGTCCAGCTGGTGGCGCGGACGGGCGGCGGCCTGCTCGAAGGCGAACTTGAGCACGCGGTCGGCGCCGAAGGCGCTCATCACCGTTTCCTGCACCACGATTTCGCGCTCGGTGCCGGCATACATCACGCCACCCAGGTTGGTGTACTCGCCCTCGGTGTTTTCGCGCACGACGAGGAAGTCGATGTCGCCGGGCTTTTTACCGGCCAACGGGCAGGGCACGCCGTCGAACAGGCGCACCGGGCGCAGGTTGATGTACTGGTCGAACTCGCGCCGGAATTTCAGCAGGCTGCCCCACAGCGACACATGGTCGGGCACGGTGGCCGGCCAGCCGACGGCACCGAACAGCAGGGCGTCCATGCCTTGCAACTGCGCCTTCCAGTCGTCCGGCATCATCTGGCCGGTGCGGGCGTAGTAGTCGCAGCTGGCCCAGGCGATCGGGGTCTGCTGCAGCGCAAAGCCGAAGCGGCGTTGGACGGCGTCGATGGCGCGCAGCGCCTCGGGCATCACTTCCTGGCCGATGCCGTCGCCCGCAATGACGGCGATGCGGTGGGTGCGTGGGGGGGTCATGGGCAAATCTCCTGCATGGCGCGAGCATAGCGCCGGCCACGAAAAAGCCGGCGCGTGGCCGGCTGATCTGCGCGCTGCGGTGGCGGTGGCCGCTTACCAGCGCTCCTTGAAGCGACGGTAGGCGCTTTCGGCGTAGTCGTTGGAGGCGAACTTGCGCTGCGCGCCGGGCGAGAAATGCAGGCCGTCGGCGAACAGCCAGCGGTTGTAGTCGGCCGAGGCCACGGTGGCGGCGGTGCAGGTGCTGGCGTCGGGCGTGGTGCAGACCGGGTCCAGCCCGTTGGCGAGATCGAAGTTCTGCGGCTTGCCGTACATCAGGTTGAAGAAGAAGGCGGCGTCGAAATACAGCACGTGGGCGCCCAGATCGACGATGCTGGACAGCAGCGCGTCGTTGAAGGCCACCGACAGCGCGTTGATGCCGTCGCGCTGGTTGCGCGCGCGCGCCCAGGGGCTGTCGCCCAGCAACGGCACGCCGGTCACCACCACATGCTTGCCGCCGGCGCTGACCACGCGGCGCACCTGGGTGGCCAGCGCCTTGCCGGCGTCCTTGACGGCCTGGGTGGTGGCGTCGGAGAGGCCGCCGGCCTCGACCGCCGCCACGATGTCGTGCATGCCGCCGTTGATCAGCACCACGTCGTCGGTGTCGGACAGCGTGGTGCTGGCCAGCAGGGTGTCGATCTGGGTGGTGACGCTGGGCGCGCCGCCGATCGGGTCGGCCGCGGCGATGCGCGCATGGCCCTGCGCATGGCCGCTGCCGCCGGCGCTGGCGGCGCTGACGGTGACGCCGTAATGGGCCGCCAGCTCCTGCACCCAGTTGTTGGAGCCGTCGTTGACGGTGTAGCGCTTGCCGCTCTGGCCGACGTCCATGAAGCTGTCGCCCACGGTGAGAAAGCGCTTGGGCGCCAGGTCCGACACCACCGAGCCGGAGCCGCAGGCCGTCAGCAGGGCCAGGGTGCCGGCGCAGCCGAGCGCCAGGGCGGCGCGGCGAAACCAGGATGCGTTCATGATGAGTCTTGTGTTGCTTGGAACAGGGTGGCGTAGTTTAGCGGCGCCGCCCGCAGCGGGTGTGACCAAGCCCGGCGCGCCGGCGTGCGCTTCGGCCACACGCGCTCACCCACGCATGCGGCACGAGGGCCTCTCCAATTCCAGGATTCCGACCCCATAGGCTCAGGCCGAGGCGGCGGCGCGCTGCAGGCGGTCGCGCACGCCGTCCCAGGCCGGGTCGTCGGGCGGGGTTTCGACCCAGATCAGGCGGGCGCCAGCGGCGTCGAACTCGCGCAGCACGGCAAACAGCTCGCGCGCGGCGGCGTCGGCGCGCTCGGGCATGCGGCGCAGCAGCAGCTGGCGCGAGGCGGAGGTCAGCGGCGCGCGCGCCCACACCGCGATGTGGCGCGCCTCGGCGCCCAGCACCTGCAGCGCGGCGCGCAGCTCGCGGGCGTCCATCAGGCGCAGCCTGGCCGTCGGTGCGTAATGGGCCGAAAGCGTGCCTGGCGCTTGCGGGTCGGGCGCCATCAGCTCTTCTTTGGATAGCAATTGCCGACCCGCCAGGCGCTCGATGTCGGCGCGCGCCAGCTGCCCCGGGCGCAGCAGCACCGGCGCGCCGCGGGTGGCGTCGATGATGGTCGATTCGATGCCCACGTTGCAGGCACCGCCGTCGAGCACCAGCAGCTCGTCGCCGAACTCGGCCGCCACATGGGCCGCCGTGGTCGGGCTGACGCGGCCGAAGCGGTTGGCGCTGGGCGCCGCCAGGCCGGCGATGCCGCGCGCCGCGCAGGCCGCCAGCAGGGCGCGCGCCACCGGGTGCGCCGGGCAGCGCAGGCCGATGCTGGGGTGGCCGCCGGCGGCGGCGTCGGCCACGCCGGGGCGGCGCGGCAGGATCAGGGTCAGCGGGCCGGGCCAGCAGGCGTCGATCAGGCGCTGGGCGAAGTCGGGCACGGCGCTGGCGAAGGCCGGCACGGCGGCGGCGCCGGCCACGTGCACGATCAGCGGGTGGTCGGCCGGCCGGCCCTTGGTGGCGAAGATGGCGCGCACGGCGGCGGCGTTGCCGGCGTCGGCGGCCAGGCCGTAGACGGTTTCGGTGGGCAGGCCCACCAGCCGGCCGGCGGCCAGCGCGTCCACCGCCTGGGCGATGGCCTCGGGACGGGCGCCGTCCAGAATCATCCGATGGCTTCCATGCCCAGCAGGGCGGCGGCCTGCCGGGCGCTGGCGCGCACCGCCTCGGTGCTGGCGCCGGTGAACGTCAGGTGGCCCATCTTGCGGCCGCGCCGCGCCTCGGTCTTGCCGTACAGGTGCAGGTGGGCGCCGGGCAGTTGCAGCAGGGCGTCCCAGGGCGGGGTGCGCGGGCGGCCGGCGGCGTCGAACCACAGATCGCCCAGCAGGTTCAGCATGATGGCCGGGCTGTGCTGGCGCGGCGCGCGCAGCGGCAGGCCGGCCAGGGTGCGCACCTGCAGCTCGAACTGCGAGACGTCGCAGGCGTCCAGGCTGTAGTGGCCGCTGTTGTGCGGGCGCGGCGCCATTTCGTTGACCACCAGGGCACCGCCCTCCAGCACGAAGTACTCAACGCACAGCACGCCCACATAGTCGAGCTGATTTGCTATCTTAATGGTAGCTGCTTGCGCTTGACTGGCAAGCGCAGGAGGCAGATTTCCTTCATGGACCTCGGTGACGGCCAGGATGCCGTCGCGGTGCAGGTTGCGCTGCACCGGCAGGCTGACGGCCTGGCCGTCGCGCCCGCGCGCCACGATCACCGAGCATTCCAGCGCCAGCGCCAGGCGCTGCTCCAGCACGCAGGGCGCGCGGCCCATGGCCTGCCAGGCGGCGGCCAGCTCGGCGCGCGTGGCCACGCGCGCCTGGCCCTTGCCGTCGTAGCCCAGGCGCGCGGTCTTCAGGATGCCGGGCAGCAGGGTGGCCGGCACGGCGGCCAGCTCGGCCTCGCTGGTGATGGTCGCGTGGGCCGCTGGCGCCACACCGCCGGCGCCGGCGCAGCGGGCGAAATGCGCCTTTTCGGCGCTGCGGTCCTGCGCGATGGCGACGGCGGCGGCGGCCGGCGCCACCGGCCGCGTGCCGGCCAGCTGCGCCAGGCTGTCGGCCGGCACGTTCTCGAATTCGGTGCTGATGGCGTGGGCCCGCCGGGCCAGCTCGGCCAGGCCGGCGCCGTCGCGGTAGTCGGCCTGGATGAAATGCTGGCTCACGCGCCCGGCGGGGCTTTGCGGGTCGGGGTCGAGCACCGCCGTCTCATAGCCCATGGCCTGGGCGGCGTGCACGAACATGCGCCCCAGTTGCCCGCCGCCCAGCACACCCAGGGTGGCGGGCCGGCCGTCGATCAGGGTGCCAGGCAGCAGGGGGGGTGGGATGGGCATGGTGCGGGACAAGTTGAAGGAACCCAACATCCGTACGCCGAAGGCGCCAAGGGGGCGCAGAGGGCGCAAAAGATTCAGAGATTCGAACCTGGATTCTCTGGCGTCCTGTGCGTCATCGTGGCGTTCTCTGCGTACCGGTGTTCGTGGTTCATGCTGCGACTCAGGCCGGCGGCAGGGTCATGGCGCGGGCGGCGGCGGTCTGCTCGGCGCGGAAGGCCTGCAGCCTTTGCGCCAGTGCCGCATCGGTGGTGGCCAGCAGGGCGACGGCGAACAGCGCCGCATTGGCGGCGCCGGCCGCGCCGATGGCAAAGGTGGCCACCGGCACGCCCTTGGGCATCTGTACGATGGAATGCAGCGAA
>JADLIA010000083.1 GCA_020848515.1 Rubrivivax sp.
TCGGCGCCGGCCCCGCCGGCCTGATGGCGGCCGAGCGACTGTCGGCCGCCGGTGTGGCGGTCGACGTCTACGACGCCATGCCCTCGGTGGGTCGCAAGTTCCTGCTGGCCGGCAAGGGCGGCCTGAACCTGACGCATGCCGAGCCGCTGCCCGACTTCATCGGCCGCTACGGCGCACGCGCCGGGGCGGTGGCCGGCTGGCTGCACGACTTCGGCCCGCAGGCGCTGCGCGACTGGGCGGTGGGGCTGGGTATCGACACCTTCGTGGGCAGCTCGGGCCGGGTGTTTCCGACCGAGATGAAGGCCGCGCCGCTGCTGCGCGCCTGGCTGCAGCGCCTGCGCCACCCGCAGACGCCTGGCGCGGTGCCGGTGCGCTTTCACATGCGGCACCGCTGGGTGGGGTGGGAGGGAGCTTCCGATGCTACTGAAACAATAGCTTCTGGCGCTTGCCAGAAAAGCGCTGCAGGCCGATTTATCTTTGAAACCCCGGCCGGGCGGCGGCACCTGTCGCCGGCGCTGGCGCTGCTGGCGCTGGGCGGGGCGAGCTGGCCGCGCCTGGGCTCGGACGGCGCTTGGGTGCCCTGGCTGGCGCAGGTCGGGGCCGAGCTGGCGCCGCTGGCGCCGGCCAACTGCGGCTTCGACGCCGCCGGCCGCGCGGGCAGGGGCTGGACGCCGTTCTTTGCCGAGCGCTTTGCCGGCCGGCCGCTCAAGAGCGTGGCGCTGACCTTCACCGACGGCGCCGGCCGGCACTTCGCGCGCCCGGGCGAGTTCGTGGTGACGGCCAGCGGCGTCGAAGGCAGCCTGATCTACGCCTGCGGCCACCTGCTGCGCGACGAGATCGCGCGCGCCGGGCAGGCCAGCTTCGCGCTCGACCTGCTGCCCGGCCACACGCCGGCGCAGGTGCGGGCGGCGGTGGCGCACCCGCGCGGCAGCCGCAGCCTGTCGTCGCACCTCAGCAGCCGCCTGGGCCTGGCGGGGGTGAAGATGGCGCTGCTCAACGAGCTGCTGACGCCCGAGCAACTGCGCGATGCGGCGGCGCTGGCGGCCGCCATCAAGGCGCTGCCGGTCACGCTGACGGCGCCGCGTCCGCTGCCCGAAGCCATCAGCAGCGCCGGTGGCGTGCGACTGGAGTCGCTGACCGAGGAGCTGGAGTTGCGCTGCGCCCCCGGGCTGTTCTGCGCCGGCGAAATGCTGGATTGGGAAGCGCCCACCGGCGGCTACCTGCTGACCGCGGCCATGGCCAGCGGCGTGCGGGCGGCACGCGGCATGCTGCGGCGGCTGGACGGGCCCTACCAGCTGCGCACGCGCCCGGTGTCGATGTGCACGAAGTTCTCGCGCGGGTAGAAACCCACGCCGCCGGCCTTGAGCGACAGGGCGGCGTCGCGCAGATCGGCCAGCGCCACGCCTGGCAGGCGCACGTCGATGGCCTTGCCGTCCATGTGCAGGCTGCGCCGGGCCACGCCGCCGCCGCGCGTGGTGCGCAGGGTTTCGTTGGTGTGCGGGCTGCGGTAGCCGGAAATGACGTGGAAGGGCTGCTCGCTTTCCAGCTCGCGCCGCACGCGGTGCAGCAGGTGAAACAGCTCGGGGTCGATCACGCCGACGTCGCCGCTGTAGTGGTCGCGCAGGAAGTGGTTCAGGTGGTCCAGCGCGCTGGGCACGAAGGCCTCGCCCACCGCATAGACCAGCGCCGTGCGCTCCTGCGTGTGCAGGTGGTTGAACGCCAGGCGGCGCGCCGGCGTCAGGGTGTCGGGGGCGCTGGCCAGCGCCCGGCCGCCGGCCGGCAGCAGCACGCTGGCCACGGCCAGCTGGGCGGCGCCCAGGCTGCGGCCCAGAAAGTGGCGACGATGAGGATTGTTCATGCGACGGATTCCTGAATCGTTGCAAACCAAAGCATTCTAAGACGCGCCGCGCACGGGACCCGGGCTGCGGGCGGGGTGCGGTCGCTGCGCCAGCGCGCGCTCCAGCAGCGCGTCCTGACGGTACAGGTCGGGCGCAAAGTGCACCCGGCCGTCGCGCACGCTGACCGTGCGGTAGACGATCAGCACCGGCACCGGCGTGGGCAGCGCCACGCTGACCGTGCGCGGCTGGCCCATGGTCTGGCGGATGCGCGCCTCGCTCCAGTCGGGGTCGTCCGCCAGCACCCACTGCGCCAGCGCCACCGGCTGCTCGATGCGGATGCAGCCGTGGCTGAAGTCGCGCCGGGCGCGCTGGAACAGGCCGACCGAGGGCGTGTGGTGCAGGTAGATGTTCTGGTCGTTGGGCAGCACGAACTTGATGTCGCCCAGCGCGTTCAGCCGGCCCGGGCGCTGGCGCAGGCGCCACTGGCCGGCCTGCACCGCGTCCAGCAGCTCGGCTGTGACGGCGCTGCTGGTCTGGCCGCCGGGGCCGACGAACTCCATGCCCTGCGCCGCCAGGTAGCCGGGGTTGGCGCGCAGCTTGGGCAGGGTTTCGCCGCGCGCGATGGAGGGCGGGATGTTCCAGTACGGGTTGAACTCGATGCGGCGCATGTCTTCGTCGAACAGCGGGGTCCGCGTGCCGACCGCCTTGCCGACGATCACCCGCATGGCGAAGGCCTGGTGCACGGCCTGGTCCTGCCGCTGCCAGGCGTACAGCATGAATTCGGGCACGTTGACGGTGACGAAGCGCTCGGCCGCCGGCAGCGGGGTCAGGCGCAGGCGCTCCAGCGCCAGCGCGATCTGGCGTGCGCGGGCGGCGGGTGGCACGTCCAGCGCCTCCAGCGTTGCCTTGCCCAGCACGCCGTCGGCGCTCAGGCCGTGGCGCTCCTGGAAGGCCTTGACGGCGTGCTGCAGCGCGGGATCGAACGTGTCCGGTTCGGTGGCCGGGGCGGCGTCCAGATCGCCCAGCGCGTGCAGGCGCGCCGCCAGCGCCGCCAGCCCGGGCCAGCGCTGGCCGGGGCGCAAGCGGTCGCCGGACAGGGGTGGCAGCGCGGTGCGCCAGGCCGGGTCGTCCACCAGTGCGCGGTACTGCGCCAGGGCGGTGCGCAGCAGCGGGTACTGAGGCCAGGGCGGGGTGGCGGCGGCCAGGGCCTCGGCCGGCCGGCCGTTGCGCACCGCGTCGTGCAGGCGCTCGGCCAGGTCGGGCGCGGGCTGACCGACGCTGTCGTAGCGGGCGCCCAGGGCGGCGGCGGGCACGCGGCCGTGGCGCAGTTCGTGCAGGTAGCGCGTCAGGGTCTGCGTCAGGGCCGCGTCCCAGGCGCCGGCCTCGGTCGCCGCCAGCCGCTGGCCGGGGTCGATGCTGCGCGCCCAGCGCGCGGCGTCGTAGTCGTGCGGCTGCAGGCCGTCGCGCTCGGCCTGCGTCAGCCAGCCGATCGCCTCGCGCGCGGCGGGGCCGGGCTGGCCCAGCGCGTCCAGCCACAGCGGCTGCGCCTGCGCCCAGGGCGCCAGCCACAGCAGGGCGGCGGCGGCGCCGAGACGGGCGCGCGTCAGCATCGCCAGGCCGGGCGCGGCGCCGGGTTCACTTCTGCACGTCGCCCAGGCACAGGTACTTCATCTCCAGGTATTCGGCCATGCCGTGGCGCGAGCCTTCGCGCCCCAGGCCGGATTGCTTGACGCCGCCGAAGGGCACATGCTCGGTCGAGATCAGGCCGGTGTTGATGCCCACCATGCCGTATTCCAGCCCCTCGGCCACGCGCGTGATGCGGCCGACGTCGCGGGCGTAGAAGTAGCTGGCCAGCCCGAATTCGGTGGCGTTGGCAGCGTCGATGGCTTCCTGCTCGGTGCGGAAGCGGAACACCGGCGCCAGCGGACCAAAGGTTTCTTCGCGCGCCACCCGCATCGCGGCGGTGGCGCCGGCGATCACGGTGGGCTCGTAGAACTGGCCCGAGAGGCGCCGGCCGCCGGTCAGCACCTTGCCGCCTTTCCTGACCGCGTCCTTGACGTGCTGCTCCACCTTGGCCAGGGCGGCCGGCTCGATCAGCGGGCCGACGGTGACGCCGTCCTCGAACCCGTTGCCCACCTTCATGGCCTTGACGCGGGCGGCCAGCTTCTTGACGAAGGCGTCGTACACGCCGTCCTGCACGTACAGGCGGTTGGCGCAGACGCAGGTCTGGCCGGCGTTGCGGTATTTGCTGGCCAGCGCGCCTTCGACCGCCGAGTCGAGGTCGGCGTCGTCGAACACGATGAAGGGCGCGTTGCCGCCCAGCTCCAGCGCCAGCTTCTTGACGGTGGGCGCGCATTGCGCCATCAGGATGCGGCCGACCTCGGTCGAGCCGGTGAACGACAGGTGGCGCACGATGTCGTTGGCGCACAGCTCGCGACCGATGGCCGGCGCATCCAGCCCGGTGACGACGTTGATGACGCCGGCCGGGATGCCGGCGCGCTGGGCCAGCTCGGCCGCGGCCAGCGCGGTCAGCGGGGTGAATTCGGCCGGCTTGATGACCACCGTGCAGCCGGCCGCCAGCGCCGGCGCCACCTTGCGCGTGATCATGGCGAGCGGGAAGTTCCACGGCGTGATGGCGGCGCACACGCCGATCGGCTGCTGGATCACGGTCAGGCGCTTGTTGCGGTCGAACGGGGTCAGGGTTTCGCCCTGCACGCGCTTGGCTTCTTCGGCGAACCATTCGACGAAGCTGGCGCCATAGGCGACTTCGCCCTTGGCTTCGGCCAGCGGTTTGCCTTGTTCGGCGGTCATCAGGCGCGCCAGGTCGTCCTGGTGCTGCATCAGCAGCTGGAACCAGGCCATCAGGTGGGCGTGGCGCTGCTTGCCGGTCAGCTCGCGCCAGGCCGGCCAGGCGGCATTGGCGGCCTGGATGGCGCTGCGGGCTTCGCGCGCGCCCAGGTCGGCCACGTCGGCCAGCTTGCGGCCGGTGGCCGGGTCGCTGACGTCGAAACGCGCCTTGCCCTTGACCCATTTGCCGTTGATCAGGGCGTCGGTCTTGAGCAGGCTGGGGTCCTTGAGCAGGGCCAGCGGGGTGTCGGGGGTGGTCATGGGGGTCGTCTCCTGCGAAATCGCACGATTGTAGGCAGCGCTTGCCGGCCGTCAGGGTTGCTCGAATGCTATTGTAATGATAGCTGATGGCGCACGTCAGTCCTGCGCCGGCGGGTTGTTTTGCTTGAAGAACGCACGCAGGGCGGCGCTCAGGGCCGGGTAGTCCTGGGCAAAGCGCTCGGGCTGCACGAAGTGCGCTTCGCAGGCGACGGCGAAGAACTCGGCCGGCGCACTGGCGGCGTAGGCGTCGAGCCAGGGCGCGGCAGCGCCGAAGCGCTCGGCCAGCGCGACCTGCTCGCGAAACCGCTCGTACGCCGGCGCCCAGGTGCGATGCCAGTGGGCGGCGGCCTGGCGTGCCGTGCGCGCGCCCATGAAGCCGCGCGGCAGCGGCGGCGCGCCGTCGGCGCCGCCGGCCTGCATGTCCATCTTGTGCACGAA
>JADLIA010000084.1 GCA_020848515.1 Rubrivivax sp.
TGCCGTCCTTGACGAAGGGGCCGGACGAGGCCCAGGCGTCGAACATCACCTGCAGGCTGCCACCCACCAGGTCCGTCAGCGCCGGGGCGCTGCCTTTGTAAGGGACGTGCACCATCTTCACACCGGCCATGGTGTTGAACAGCTCGGACTCCAGGTGGGTGGAGGTGCCGGCGCCGACCGAGCCGTAGTTGGCCTTGCCCGGATTGGCCTTGAGCCAGGTGATCAGCTCGCCGACGCTCTTGACCGGCACGCTGGGGTGCACCTCCAGCACGTGCACCACCGAGGCCACCAGCGAGATCGGCGCGAAGCTCTTGACCGGGTCGTAATTGACCTTGCTGTAGAGCGAGGGCGCGATGCCCAGCGACGACGCCGCCATCAGCACGGTGTGGCCATCGGCCGGCGCCTTGGCCACGTACTCGGACGCGATCATGGTGCCGGCGCCGGGCTTGTTCTCGACGATCACGGGCTGGCCCAGGCGCTTGCTCAGGCGTTCGGCCAGCAGGCGCGTCATGATGTCGGTGGCGCCACCGGGGGCGAACGGCACGACGATGTTGACCGGTTTGCTGGGGTAGCCCTGGGCCTGTGCCGGGGTGCACAGGGCCGCAGCGGCCAGCGCCACGCCGGCCAGCAGTTGCTTGATCATGGTGAGTCTCCTTGGGGTTGGGGTGGGTTGAAATTCAATCGGCGGGGGCCAGCAGCAGCGCGTCCAGCATGGCGGCGCCCTGGCCGCTGGCTTTGATGAGCAGCGGGTTGACCTCGGCTTCGCTCACCTGCCGGCCCAGCGCCTGCACGGCGCGCGAGAACGCGGCAATGGCGGCGCAGGCCGCATCGACATCGGCCGGCGGGCGGCCGCGGTAGCCGGTGAGCAGCGGGTAGGCCTTGAGCTCGGCCAGCATGTCGGCGGCCATGGCCTCGTCCACCGGCAGCAGGCGGTGGCTGACGTCCTGGTACAGCTCGGTCAGCACGCCGCCCAGGCCGACGGTGAGCGCCATGCCAAACACCGGGTCGCGCGTGGCGCCGACGATCAGCTCGGCCACGCCGGACTGCATGGGCGCCACCAGCACGCCGTCGAGGCGCGCCTGCGGCGCGTGGGCGCGCGCGCTGGCCATGATCTGATCGAAGGCGGCGCGCACCTGCGCGCCATCGGCCAGGTGCAGGCGCACGCCGCCGGCCTCGGTCTTGTGGGCGATGTCGGGCGACAGCACCTTGAGCGCCACCGGGTAGCCCAGGGCGTCGGCCGCGGCCACCGCCTCGTCGGCGCTGCGCGCGCGGCGCTCGGGCGCGGCGGGCACGCCGCTGGCGGCCAGCACGGCCTTGCACTGGTGCTCATCGAGCACCTCGGGCAGCGCGCTGGCGGGCGGCGGCGCCTGGTGGCGCAGCGCCCGCCAGCGGTTGCGCTGGCGGCGTTGCTGCCACAGCAGAAAGGGCGCCAGCGCGGCGGTGGCCACGCCGATGTCCTCGAACACCGGCACGCCGCCGGCGCGCAGCTGCTCGCGGCTCTGGGCGGCGCCGGTGTCGATGGCCACGAACAGCCTGGGGTGCGCGGCCGCGACGGCGCACAGGTCGCCGGCCATGCGGTCGAGCATGTAGCCGGGGGCGTAGATCACCACCGTGTCCACCGCGTCGCTGGTGGCCAGCGCTTCCAGCGCGGTGCGCACGAAGCCCGGGTCGTTGACCACGTTGCCGGTCACGTCCACCGGATTGGCGACCATGCCGTAGTCCGGGATGCCGGCGCGCAGCTGCTGCTGCAGCTCGGCGGGCAGGGTGGGCACCTCCAGCCCGGCGCCGATGAACTTGTCGGCCAGGATGGCGCCCAGGGCGCCGCTGATGGTGATGATGGCCACCCGCTTGCCGGCGCTGCGCCGGCGGTAGCCGGCCAGGTGCGCCAGCTGCGCCATCTGCACGAAGTCGTGGCTCTGGATGATGTCGAGCTGACGAAAGGCGGCGCGGTAAATGGCCTGGTCGCCCGCCAGCGCCGAGGTGTGCGAGCGCACCGCCTCGCTGCCCTTGTCGGTCTCGCCTGCCTTGTACAGGATGAGCAGCTTGTCGCGCCGGGCAAACTCCTCGGCAGCGGCGATGAAGCGCGCGCCGTCGCGCAGCTCTTCGATGTAGCCGATGCAGACCTCGGTGGCCTCGTCCTGCGCCAGGTACTCCAGGTACTGGGCAAAGTCCACGCAGGCCTCGTTGCCGGTGTTGATGAAGTGGCTGAAGGCCACGCCCAGCCGGCGCGCGATGGCGTACACCGCCGCGCACACGTTGCCGCTCTGCGTCAGCAGGCTGACGCTGCCCTTGCCCGCCTGCATGGGCGCGGTGTTGAACACCGAGGCGAAGTTGGTGTGCGCCTGGGTGTTGAGGTTGGCAAAGCCCATGACGTTGGGGCCGGCCACCACCATGTCGGTGCTGGCCACGTAGGCGGCCAGCTCGGCCTGCAGCGCCGCGCCGCGCTCGCCTTCTTCGGCAAAGCCCGCCGCATAGACGATCGCGGCGCGCACGCCCTTGGCCGCGCA
>JADLIA010000085.1 GCA_020848515.1 Rubrivivax sp.
AAGCCGGCAGCCGCTGGCGCCAGCGAAGATGCCTATGCCAAGAACCGCCGTGTCGAAATCCGCTACCGCTGAGCGCTCGATGGCGATCTTCAGGGTGACGAGCCTGCGTGCCGCGGTGCTGGCGCTGGCCTGTCTGGCCGGGCAGGGGGCGCAGGCCCAGCTGTTCGGCGACGACCAGGCGCGCCAGGCCATCCTCGATCTGCGCCAGCGCTTCGACCAGGCGGTGGCGGCGCAGAACCGGCTGGTGGACGAAAACGCACAGCTGCGCCGTGGCATGCTGGATCTGCAGCAGCAGATCGAAACCCTGCGCGCGGAGCTGGCCCGAGCGCGCGGCCAGGACGAACAGCTGGCACGCGATCTGGCCGACCTGCAGAAAGCGCAGTCGACGCAGCAGCAGGGCTGGGACGAGCGCCTGCGCAAGCTGGAGCAGGAGGCCAGCGCACGGATGAGCGATCCGAACGCCGCCGCGGGGGCGCCTCCCGTGGCCAGCGACGGTGCGGCCGCCAGTGAAAAACAGGACTACGACGCCGCGCTGGCGGTGTTCCGTGCGGGCGACTTCAAAGGCGCGCAGACCGGTTTTGCCAATTTCATCAAGCGCTATCCGCGCAGCACACTGGCGCCGTCGGCCTTGTTCTGGCTGGGCAACGCCCAGTACGCCACGCGCGACTACAAGGAAGCCATCACCAACTTCCGTTCGCTGCTCACCGCGGCGCCCAGCCACGCGCGGGCGCCCGAGGCCATGCTGGCGATCGCCAACTGCCAGATCGAGCTGAAGGACACACGAGCCGCGCGCGGCACGCTGGAGTCGCTGATCAAGACCTACCCGCAGTCGGAGGCGGCCCAGGCGGGCAAGGACCGCCTGGCACGCCTGAAGTGACGCCAGACGGTGCCCGCACGCGCCTGGCCGGTGCGCGGCCGGACTTGCGTTTATAATTATTGGTTGCCTTGCCGCACCCCGATCTGACGCCGGGGGCGGTTGTTGCCTGAGTCCGCTGGCGGCCTCGGGCCCGTTCATCCACAAGGAGCATTCATGCGTCACTATGAAATCATTTTGCTGATCCACCCGGATCAAAGCGAGCAGGTTCCGGCCATGCTGGAGCGCTACAAGGGCATGATCACCGCCGGCGGCGGCAAGATCCACCGCGAGGAAGACTGGGGCCGTCGTCAGCTGGCCTACCAGATCAACAAGCTGGCCAAGGCCCACTATCTGTGCCTCAACATCGAGGCCGACCAGGCCGTGCTGGGCGAGCTGGAACACGCCTTCCGCTTCAATGACGCCGTGCTGCGCCACCTGACGGTGCAGAAGAAGAAGGCCGAGACGGCTCCGTCTTCCATGATGAAGACCGTCGAGCGCGAGGAGGCCCGCAAGGCCCAGCAGGCGGAGGCCAACTGACGCGGCGTGCGCGGTGCCTCGGGGCAGGGCGGTGAACCAGTTGCGCCTCCAGGCCCGCATCGTCGAAATCGGTGCGCTGCGCCACACCCCTGCCGGCCTGCCGGCGCTGGATCTCCGGCTCGAGCACGAGTCGACCCAGCAGGAAGCAGGCCAGTCCAGGCAGGTCCGGGCGGCGCTCAGGGCGGTGGCTCTGGGTGCGATGGCTGAACGGCTGGGCCGGCAGGTCATCGGATCGCAGGCCTGCTTCAGCGGTTTTCTCGCCAGCCCGCAGCGCACCAGGTCGGTGGTGTTCCACATCCAGGATTTTCAGCAAGATCAGTTTCAAGGAGCCTAACAAATGGCCACGTTCAAGAAATTCAACAAGGACAAGCGTCCCAAGCGCAACACCCAGTCGCTGCTGTTCCGTCGCAAGCGCTTCTGCCGCTTCACGGTGGCGGGCGTGGAAGAGATCGACTACAAGGACGTCGACACCCTGCGCGACTTCATCGCCGAAAACGGCAAGATCGTGCCCGCGCGCCTGACCGGCACGCGCGCCATCTATCAGCGTCAGCTCAACACCGCCATCAAGCGCGCGCGCTTTCTGGCCCTGCTGCCCTACACCGACCAGCACCGCGTCTGATAGGAGGATCAAACCATGCAAATCATTCTTCTGGACAAGGTCACCAACCTGGGCAACCTGGGTGAAATCGTCAAGGTCAAGGACGGCTATGCCCGCAACTTCCTGATCCCGTCCGGGCGTGCGCGCCGCGCCACCGAGGCGGCCAAGGCCGAGTTCGAGGCGCGTCGCGCCGAACTCGAGAAGCAGGCCGCCGAAAAGCTGGCCGCTGCCCAGGCGGTGGGCGAGAAGCTCAACGGCCAGACCATCAAGCTGACCCAGAAGGCCGGCGTCGACGGCCGTCTGTTCGGCTCGGTCACCAACCACGACATCGCCGACGAGCTGAAGAAACAGGGCTACGACGTGCACAAATCGCAGGTTCGCCTGCCTGCCGGCCCGATCAAGACCGTGGGCGACAACACCATCACGGTGTCGCTGCACACCGACGTGAGCGCCGAGATCACGGTCTCGGTGTACGGCGAAACCGCCTGAGCGCCGCCGCTCCAGGCCCAGCCCGGGCCGCCCGCCGCAGACACGGCAGGCGGCCCTTGTCTTTTGCGGTGCCGCGATGTCCACAGCTCTGGCTGCGGCGTTCACCGGCGCTGCACCGTTTGTCCACAGCCTTGTCCAGTGACAGCCCCGGCCGCGCGCGCTAGCATGGGCGGATTGTCTGTCTGCCTGCCGCATGTCTTCCGTATTTCCCCCCGGCTACGCCGATCTGGGTGACGACGCCCCCACCGACCGCCAGGTCGCCCAATTGCGCGTGCCGCCGCATTCCCATGAGGCCGAATCCAGCGTGCTGGGCGGCCTGCTGCTGGACAACGGCGCCTGGGATCGGGTGGGCGACGTGCTGGTCGACGCCGATTTCTACCGTTTCGAGCACCGTCTGGTGTATGGCGCCATCGGCAAGCTGGTGGCCGAGAGCAAGCCGGCCGACGTGATCACGGTGCACGAAGAGCTGCAGCGCCAGGGCAAGGGCGACGAGGTGGGTGGTCTGGCCTACCTCAACTCGCTGGCGCAGTACGTGCCCAGCGCCAGCAACATCCGCCGCTACGCCGAGATCGTGCGCGAGCGCTCGATCCTGCGCCAGCTGGTCAGTGCCAGCGACGACATCGCCACCAGCGCCTTCAACACCCAGGGCCGGCCGGTGGCCAAGATCCTGGACGACGCCGAAGGCAAGATCTTCAAGATCGGCGAACAGAGCTCGCGCATGAAGCAGGGCTTTCAGGCCATGGACAGCCTGGTGGTTCAGTTGCTCGACCGTGTGCAGGAGATGGCCGACAACCCGAACGACGTCACCGGGGTGCCGACCGGCTTCATCGACCTCGACCGCATGACCGCCGGCCTGCAGCCGGGCGATCTGGTGGTGCTGGCGGCCCGCCCGTCGATGGGCAAGACGGCGTTTGCCATCAACATCGCCGAGCATGTGGCGCTGCACGAGCAGCTGCCGGTGGCGGTGTTTTCGATGGAAATGGGCGCTTCGCAGCTGGCGGTGCGCATCGTCGGTTCCATCGGCCGCATCGACCAGGGCCACCTGCGCACCGGCAAGCTGACCGACGAGGAATGGCCGCGCCTGACCGAAGCCATCGAACGCCTGCGCAACGTCAGCCTGCACATCGACGAAACCCCGGGCCTGACGCCGGCCGAGCTGCGCGCCAACGCGCGCCGGCTGGCGCGCCAGTGCGGCAAGCTGGGCCTGATCGTGGTCGACTACCTGCAGCTGATGAGCGGCAGCAGCAGCGGCGACGAGAACCGCGCCACCGAGCTGGGCGAAATCTCGCGCGGCCTGAAAGCCCTGGCCAAGGAGCTGCAGTGCCCGGTGATCGCGCTGTCGCAGCTCAACCGCAGCGTCGAGCAGCGCACCGACAAGCGCCCCATGATGAGCGACCTGCGCGAGTCCGGCGCCATCGAGCAGGACGCCGACATCATCACGTTCATCTACCGCGACGACTACTACAACAAGGACTCGCGCGAGCCCGGCGTGGCCGAGATCATCATCGGCAAACAGCGCAACGGCCCCACCGGCACCGTCAAGCTGGCCTTCATCAAGCCGCTCACGCGCTTCGAGAGCCTGGCCATGGGCAGCAGCGACGACTACTGACCGTTTGTGGCCCCAGCGCTTTCTGGATAAGCGCTAGCAGCTATCAAAAAGTGATTTTTCAAACAGCCTGCCGTTGCCTGCGGCAGGCCCGGTTCACTCCAGCAGCACGGCCAGTTTGTTGACGAGGTCGAGGCTGGTGGGGGTCACAACGTCCATCGGCGCGCGCTGAGGCGCATAGTTCAGTCCCTGCGTCAGGCTCTCGCTCGTGGTGGTGGTGTTCAGCGGCAGCAGCATCACGGAGGTGAGTGCGCCGTTGCCCAGCGTCCAGTGCGTGGTGTCCACCACCGCGCCGTCGCTCATGCGCCGCATCTTGCGGCCATGGGTGGGCTGGCGGAAGGCGTTGTAGGTGGCGTCGGTTCTCGACTGAGTGTCGTAAGCGAGATGGCTGAAATCGCGCACCGCCGCCGAGTGCGCGGCGGTGTACATGGTCTGCCCGTCACTCTCTTGGTAATCGGCGGGCAGATGCAGCACGAGCGCGTTGTACTTGCGCAAGCGCACAGGGTCGTTGCTGGAATTCGGGAAGTACACCGAGTAGTCCCAGTTCATGAACTGCCCCAGAAAGGAATTGTTGGCGCCCGTCATCACCGTGCGCATGTCCCGCGTGCCCAGCGGCTGGTAGTCCTGCCACTGGGGCACCAGGCTCGGCTTGACGGGGTTGTCGCCGTCGTAGGGCCGCGTCACCCACCGGGCGCCGTAGATGGCCTGGTAGGCGCCGAAGTGCTGCACGAACACCAGCGCCGGCGCCTGGCCCTGGTTGAAGACATAGACCGGGTACCAGGGCGTCTGCAGGATTTTCATGCCGTTGCGGTAGAGCGTCAGCGGGTCGGCGTTGGGGTTGTTGAAGTCCACGGCCACCACGCTTTCCTTGCCGGGGGCTATTCCCCGTGCTGGCGCCAGCCCGGTCCAGGTGACCAGTTCCGCGCCGCCGCGGTCGTCGTTCTTCCAGCGCATGGGGATATAGCCGCCCGGCGCGACGAACCACGCCTTGCCCCGGGCGGGGTCGAGCAGGGTGTCCACCACGTAGTTGTAGTAGTCGATGTCCTGCAGGCTCTTGTACAGCTCGCTTTGCGTCGGGGCGGATGCGGTGCCGAGCATGGCCTTCTTGTAGCCGGCCAGCACGGCGGGCGTCATGTCGGTGCCCTGGCTCAGGGCCAGGCCCACCAGGTCGTAGGCGCGTGCGGACGCCTTCTGGAAGAACTGGTGGTAGCGCTCACTCATCTCGGGCGTGACGTTGCTGACCGAGATGTTGGCGAGAAAGGCCAGGTACGAATCGAGCCGGCCGAGCTTTTCGCTCATCAGCATGGCGGTCATGATGTTGGGGAAGCTCCCCATGCCCTGGTCGATACCGGGTATGTCCAGGTCGGGGCGCAGCTGGGGGATGACGGCGTCGTAGGGCAGCGTTTCGAAGCCGCTGACGAACATCTTGTCGAAGCGCACCAGGTTGCCGTCATTGCCCTGCGGTGGGGCCTGCGGGGCCGTGGCACGCTCCTTGAGCGCGTCCAGCTCGGCGATGAGCTGTTCGTAGGCGTCGCCGCCCTGCGTGGCTTTCAGTTGCGGATTGTCGTCGTTGATGCGCAGCGGCTCGTTTTCGATTTGCTGCTGCACCTGCTCCAGCACGACCTCGTCCTTGACGCCCTTCTTGTCCTTTTTGTCCTGCTGGTACTGCTTCCACTGGTCGTAGGAGGTGAAGGCCACGTCCGGCGGGGCTTCCTCGTCGTGGCGCAGGCCCACCGGTTCGGGCAGCTTCACGCCCGGATCCTTGGGCAGGTTGCCCATGGGCGGCACCAGGGAGCTGCCCTGGTCCTTGAGCATGGTCTGGATGCTGCTGACCCAGGCCGTGGTGTCGGCCACGCCGGCGGGCTTGGCCTCGGCCGAGACCTGCACGTTCAGCAGCGCCTCGGCCCAGCCGTGCTGCTTGTAGTACTGCACGGTGACACTGCCGCCGACCCCGCTGGTCAGCGTCTGGTATTGGGCCGATACCGAGGCGCCGTACTGCTCCTCAGCGTTGCCGTCCTTGGTCGTGAACGACATCGTGCCGCTGCCGATGGCCTGGTTCATCGAGGTGGTCTGCGAGACGAAGGCGTCACCGTTGAAGGCGTAGAAGTCGGCGATGGCGCTTTCGATCTTGCCGCGCAGCTCGGTCATCTGGCGCACCAGCACGGTCTGGATGGATGCATCGGCGCACAGTTCGTATTGCGCCTTCAGATCGGCGAATACGTTCTCCATGCGCGTGAGGATTTGGATGTTGGCGTAAGGGTCGGTGTCGGACAGCTTGTAGCGGCTGACCTTGACGCTGGTGGTGTAGGGTTTGCCGCCGCAGATGCCGGTGGGCGTGCTCTCGGTAGTGGCAACGTAGCCGCGCAACTGCTCGTCGGTCAGCTTGGTGCCGATCAGGTAGCCGGTGAAGTTCTCGCTGCCGGAAAAGCCGCTGCTCAGGATGGAGACGAGGTTGTTGGTGTTGGCCGACACCATCTGCACGCTGACAGTGCCGTCGGACTTGGTGTCGCGCCGGGTGTTGGCATGGTGAACGGCGGCTGAAGCCTTGGCGCCGAAAGATTCGCGGCCAACGGAGCCAGAGGCCGAAACATCGAGGTTGAGCTGTTCGGCGGACGTGCTGGCGGCTTTGTTGCTGGTGACGCGCAGCACGGTCTTTTGCTGAGAACGGGTGGTGTCCACGTTCAGCCGGCCGTCTTCCTTGAGCCGACCCAGATCGAAGATGGGGCGCAGGTTGTAGGTGGACTGGGCCGAGTTGATGCTGGAGCCGACAGAGAGCGACTTGATGGTCTCGGGCGTGATGGGGGTGCCCTTGCCAGCGGTCAGCAGGTAGCGCTCGAAGTCTTCGTCGTCCATGGCGGCGTGCGCGGCCAGGGTGGGGTATTGCGAGGTGTAGGTCGGCTCCGGCTCG
>JADLIA010000086.1 GCA_020848515.1 Rubrivivax sp.
GGCACGTTCCGATGTATTACTCACCCGTTCGCCGCTCGCCGCCAGGTTGCCCCGCGCTGCCGCTCGACTTGCATGTGTAAAGCATTCCGCCAGCGTTCAATCTGAGCCAGGATCAAACTCTACAGTTCGATCTTGAATTTATACTCTTTCGAGTTTACTCATTTAAACGGAATTGAAGTGAACTTCACTTCTGTTCTCATGAGCGTTTGATAGTCTGAAAGACCTTGGCAATTCGCCATCAAACGCCCACGCTTATCGGCTGTATGTTTTTAATGAACCGGCGCCAGACCTGCTGTCCTGCGCTGCCTCAGTTGCGATCAACTGAGCCTTGAATTATGACCTGTTTTCGAGAAACCTGTCAATCTTCAGGGTTTTTACCTAGAGCGCTCAATTTTTTGAACTCGCTCCGGGCCAAGCCCTTCCAGCTGTTAACTGGTGAGCCTTGAATTATGGCATGTTGTTTAACATCCCGTCAAGGCCTGGGGTCTTTCGTTGAAGGCTGGCACCATTTGGCGACCTTCCCTCTGACCCCTTCCGCGCCGATCGTCGGCCGCTTGCGCATGGCCGCCGCTCTGGCGTGGTCCGCTTGCTTCTGCCAGCTGGCATCGATCAGCGAAGCCATAGACTATAGCACTGTTTTTTGGATCTGCGCAAGGCGCGGCAAAAATTTTTCTGCCCAGGTGTCGGACGAGATCGTGCGAGGCTTGTGGCCCACTGTCTCATGCCGGCTCGCACGCGCTGCCGGATCCGCTCACATCGAACCCTCCATCCTCAGACGTTCATGGCCCTGCTCACCCTGCTCGATGCTCAACTGGCGTTCGGCCACTTGCCGCTGCTGGACCACGCGGATTTCGCGCTCGAGACGAAAGAGCGGGTGGGGCTGATCGGGCGCAACGGCGCCGGCAAGTCTTCCCTGCTGCGCATTCTGGGGCGACTCGAGCGCGTGGATGACGGCCAGCTGCAGGTGGCGCGCGATCTGACGGTGGCCTACGTCGCCCAGGAGCCGGCGCTGGCGGCCGACGCCACGGTGGCCGATACGGTCGCCGAGGGACTGGCGCCGCTGCGCGCCCTGATCGAAGCCTGGGGCGCAGGTGCCGATGATCTGGACGCACTGCAGGCGCGCATCGAGGCGCAGGACGGCTGGGGCTGGCGCCAGCGGGTGGACGAGGTGCTGCAGCGCTTGCGGCTGCCCGCCGACGCGCCGGTGGGCACGCTGTCGGGCGGCGCGCGCAAGCGCGTGGCGCTGGCGCAGGCGCTGGTGACGCGGCCCGACGTGCTGCTGCTGGACGAGCCGACCAACCACCTCGACCTGGACGCCATCCAGTGGCTGGAGGAGTTGCTGTTGCAGTTTGCCGGCAGCCTGGTGGTGGTGACGCACGACCGCGCGTTTCTGGACCGCGTGGCCACGCGCATCGTCGAGCTGGATCGGGGGCGGCTGCGGTCCTACCCGGGCAACTTCGCGCGCTACCAGTCGCTCAAGGCCGAGCAGCTGGCCCAGGAGGCGAGCGTCGACGCCCGTGCCGACAAGCTGCTGGCGCAGGAGGAAGCGTGGATCCGGCAGGGTGTGGAAGCGCGCCGCACGCGCGCGCAGGGCCGGGTCCGGCGGCTGCAGGCCCTGCGGGCGGCGCGCGCGGCACGGCGCACGTCGGTGGGCCGGGTGCGGCTGGACATCGACGCCGACGTCGCCGGCTACCAGGGCAAGCTGGTGGCCGAGCTGCGCGACGTGCGCCTGGCCTTCGGCGAGCAGGTGATCGTCGAAGGCCTCAGCACCACCGTGCTGCGCGGCGACAAAATCGGCCTGATCGGGCCCAACGGCGCCGGCAAGACCACCCTGCTCAAGCTGATTCTGGGCCAGCTGGCGCCCGACCGCGGCCAGGTGCGGCACGGCGCCAACCTGCAGGTGGCGTATTTCGATCAGATGCGCGCCGCGCTCGATCCCGAAGCCACGCTGGAGGACTTCATCAGCCCGGGCAGCGAATGGATCGAGATCGGCAACCGGCGCCAGCACGTCAAGAGTTACCTGGGCGACTTCCTGTTCAGCCCGGCGCGCGCCGCCGCGCCGGTGCGCAGCCTGTCGGGCGGCGAGCGGGCCCGGCTGCTGCTGGCGCGCCTGTTCGCGCGCCCGGCCAACGTGCTGGTGCTGGACGAGCCGACCAACGACCTGGACATCGACACGCTGGAGCTGCTGGAGGAGCTGCTGCAGGACTACCCGGGCACGGTGTTTCTGGTCAGCCACGACCGCACCTTCCTCGACCACGTGGTGACCAGCACCCTGGCCTGGGACGGCCCGGGCCGCTGGCGCGAATACGAAGGCGGGGTGCAGGACTGGCTGACGCAGAGCGCGCGCTGGCAGACGCTGCGGGCACCGGAACCCCCGGCAGCGGCCCAGGCAACGACGGCAGTCAGCAACCCAATGGGTCTCAAAGGTCCGCCCAGCGAGCGCCAGCAGCTACAAAAAAAGAAGCTATCGTACAAGGCGCAGCGCGAGCTCGACGAGCTGCCGGCCCGCATCGAGGCGCTGGAGGCCGAACAGGCCGCGCTGCGCGCCGCGCTGGCCGACGGCGCGCTCTACCAGAGCGACCTGGCGCGCGCGATCGCCCTGCAGGCGCGCGACAGCGCCATCGACGACGAGCTGACCGCGGCGCTGGAGCGCTGGGCCGAGCTCGAAGCGGCCGGCCAGCGCCCGGCCTGACGCAGGTCGCTACAGTGTGGTCACGCGGCCCGTCCAGGTGCCGCCCCGATGACTGGGGAGTGCGGACATGAACCACCCATGGCTGTGGATGGTGGCGGCGGCGGCGCTGCTGGCGGCGCTGCTGGCCGCCTTCTGGCTGCTGCGTCGGCGCGGCGGTGCCGAGCAGCCCCTTGGTCCGGACGACCGCTTCGCGCCGGTGGCGGCGCTGTCGCCGGCCGAGATGGCGCTGCTGGACTATCTGGTGCGAGCCTTTCCCGGCCGGCCGGTGCTGTTTCGGGTGCCGCTGGCGCGCCTGCTCACGGTGCGGCGTGCCGGCAACCGCCTGGCCGCCCAGCGGCGCCTGGCCGCGCTGGCGGTCGACTACCTGGCCTGCAGCCGCGACGGCAAACCCGTCTACGCCTTCGAGCTCGACGCCGTGCACGGTGACGATGCCCAGGCCGAGCAGGACGCTCGCGAGAAGCACCGCGCGCTCAAGACCGCCGGCGTGCGCCTGATCCGGCTCAAGCGCAGCACGCGCCACCTGCCGCCGCCCGACGAATTCCGGCGCCAGTTGCGCGCCGCCGCCCTGCCGGCACAGGAAGCGTCGGGCGACGCCGCCGCGACCGCCGACCCGTGGCAGGGTGCCGAGCGCGCCCACCCCACGCCCGCGCGGTCGGCCAACGCTCCGCGCGAGGCGGGCGACACCATCCCGATGTCGATGACCGACCTGATGGGCCTGCCACCGGTGGTCGACGACGACGCCGACCGGCCGCCGGCGCGCCGCTGAGCCTTTGGTTTCGGCCTCTGGATGTCTTGACATTTCAACCCAGGAGGCTGTCGGGCTTGGAGCGCCGAAAGCGCTCTTGAAGAGCGGCGTAGCCAGAATCGGCCCCAGCGAGACCAGTTTTGCCGGATTTGCAACCCAATAGCCGAGCTCTTGGGCAAAAAACCGGTGCTCTCGAAGAGCGGCGAAGCCAAAAATGGGCCGCTGCGGTCGATTTGCAGCCGGCGATTTCCAAGTTCGACGACCTCCTAGTGTTCAAGATTCCGAAGCCATGGGCTGAGCTCAGCCGCCACCTTGCGGCTTGGCCGGGCGCTGCCAGTTGGCGATGTGGGCCTGGCGCCCGCGCGCCACGCTCAGCCCGCCCGGCGGGGTGTCGCGCGTGATGGTGGAGCCGCCGCCCACGGTGCCGCCGGCGCCGATGGTCACCGGCGCCACCAGCACGCAGTTGCTGCCCACATGCACGTCGGCCTCGATCACCGTGCGGTGCTTGCGGGCGCCGTCGTAGTTGGCGGTGATGCTGCCGGCGCCGTAGTTGACGCGCTCGCCCACCACGGCGTCGCCCAGATAGGCCAGGTGGTTGGCCTTGGCGCCGGCGGCCAGGCTGGAGTTCTTGACTTCGACGAAGTTGCCGATGTGCACCTCGGGCCCCAGGTCGGCGCCGGGGCGCAGGCGGGCGAACGGCCCCACCAGGGCGCCCGGGCCGACGTGCACGCCGGCGGCTTCGCCGTCGATGTGGGTGTAAGGGTGGATCACCGCCCCCGCCTCGATGCGGGCGTTGGCGATGCAGCAGTGGGCGCCGATCTGCGCGCCCTCGCCGATCTCGACCCGCCCGGTGAAGATGCAGCCGACGTCGATGTCCACGTCCGGCCCGCAGCGCAGTTCGGCGCGCACGCCGCGGCGGGCGTCGTCGCGCAGGTCGAAGCGCGCCGGGTCGGCCAGGCGCACGCCGGCTTCCATCAGCGCCCGCGCCTGGCGCAGCTGGTGGGCGCGCTCCAGCTCGGCCAGTTGCAGCGGGCTGTTGACGCCGGCCACCTGCAACGCGTCCTGGATGCAGTGCGCCACCACCGGCACGCCGTCGGCCACGGCCATGGCCACCACGTCGGTCAGGTAGTACTCGCCCTGGGCGTTGTGGTTGGTCAGCCGTGTCAGCCAGCCGCGCAGCAGGCGCGCCGGCACCGCCATGATGCCGCTGTAGATCTCGCCGATGGCGCGCTCGGCCGCGCTGGCGTCCTTGTGTTCGACGATGCGTTGCACGGCGCCGCCGGCGCCGCGCACGATGCGGCCGTAGCCGCTGGGGTCGGCCAGCGTCACGCTGAGCAGCGCCAGCCGCTCGCCCTGGGCGGCGTCGACCAGGGCCTGCAGGGTGGCCGCTTCGGTCAGCGGCACGTCGCCCGACAGCACCACCACCAGACCATCGTCGGCCAGCCGCGGCATGGCCTGCTGCATGGCGTGGCCGGTGCCCAGCTGCGGCTCCTGACGTGCGAATTGCAAGTCAAATCCGGCTCCGGCGCCCGCCAGGTTTGCGCCAAACGCTTCAACTTCAGTAGCACCGTGGCCGGTGATGACGACCACCGAGCGCGCCCGCAGTTGGGCGGCGGTGTCCAGCACATGGCCCAGCAGCGGCCGGCCGGCCAGTTTCTGCAGCACCTTGGGGGTGCGGCTTTTCATGCGCGTGCCCTTGCCGGCAGCCATGACGGCGATATCGATCGGGTTCATGAACGTGAGTGAGGGTTCAGGGGTGAAGACAGCCCGCGCTCCAGCAGCGCAATCACCTCGTCGGCGAAGGCGTCGTAGCTCAGCGACCCGCCGGGGCGCAGCCAGGTGAAGGTCCAGTTGATCATGCCGAACAGCGTCATGGTGATGGCGGTCTGGTTGCGCGCGTCCACCCGCTCGGGGTAGGCGCGGCGCAGAAAGCGCGTCACCGCCGACACCACGTCGCGCTGGCGATCCAGGATCACGCCGCGCTGGGTTTCGCCCAGGAACTGGGTGCTGGCCAGCAGCGCCGCATGACGCGTGGCAGAACTTTCGTATTCGCGCAGAAAGGCGCGGATCAGCGCGTGCAGGGTGGCGCGCTCGTCCAGCGCCTGGCGGTGTGCCGTGGCCTGCACCTGGCCGATGATGACCAGCAGCCGCTGGGTGTAGCGATCCAGCAGCTCAAAAAGGATGGCGTCCTTGCTGTCGTAATAGTGGTACAGCCGCGCCTTGGAGGTGCCGCAGGCGGCGGCGATGTCGTTCATGCTGGTGGCCGGGTAGCTCTGGCGCGCAAAGCAGTCGGCCGCGACGTCGAGGATTTCGTCGCGGCGCAGACCGTGGGCGGCGGAGATCGGGCGGGCCATGGGGCGTGATTATCGGCGCCCGGCCGGCGCCGCCGGCGCGCCCGCCGTTCACAGAAAAAACAAGTCCTGGCGCTTACCCAGACTGCGCCAACAGCTATCCAATTCGTAGCAATCGGCGGCGCCGATCAGACCGCGGCCGGGGCCGACCCGTCCAGCCAGGCCTGCAGCGCCCGTGTGCGCGCCTGCGCCACCGCCTGGCCGATGTCGGCGCCGCGCGCGCCGGCGGCCTGCGCCGCCTGCGCCAGCCCCGCCGTCGCCACCGACTGCGCCGCGCCCAGCGCCGCCTGCAGGCGCGCACGCTGCGGGTACGCGCTGTGCTCGAAGCCCAGCCGCCCGCGCGCGTCGCATTCGCAGGCCAGCAGCACCTGGGCAAAGCGCTCGGGCTTGCGCAGCGCGTCGCAGCGCTGCAGCAGCCGCAGCAGGGCGGCGGCGCCCAGCTCGGCGCTGCGGTGGATGTGGCCGTGCTCGCGCGCCACCACCTCGGCCAGCTCGGTGCAGTCGGTGGGCACGCGCAGGCGCTGGCCGACGGCGCGCAGCAGGCGGGCGCTGCGCTGCTCGTGGCCAAGGTGGCGCGGCAGCAGGTCGGCCGGTGTTTCGCCCTTGCCCAGGTCGTGCATCAGGCAGGCCCAGCGCACCGCCAGCGGCGCCTGCAGGCGCGCGGCCATCTGCAGCACCAGCATCACGTGCACGCCGGTGTCGATCTCGGGGTGGTGCGAAGCGGTCTGCGGCACGCCCCACAGGCGGTCGAGCTCGGGCAGCACCACCGCCAGCGCGCCACAGTCGCGCAGCACCTCGAACATGCGCGCCGGCTGGCTTTCCATCAGGCCGCGCGCCAGCTCCTGCCACACGCGCTCGGGCACCAGGTGGTCGGCTTCGCCCTCGGCCACCATCTGGCGCATCAGCGCCCGCGTCTCGGGCGCCACGCTGAAGTCGTGAAAGCGCGCCGCAAAACGCGCCACGCGCAGGATGCGCACCGGGTCTTCACGGAAGGCGTCGGTGACGTGGCGCAGCACACGCGCCTGCAGGTCGCGCCGGCCGCCAAACGGATCGATCACCCCGTCTTCATGGTCAAATTTGGCTCCAGCGCTTGCCTGGCCTGCGCGAACAGCTATTGCATTGATAGTAAGGTCGCGGCGCGCCAGGTCGTCTTCGATGCGCACCTCGGGGCTGGTGAAGACGGTGAAACCCTTGTAGCCACGGCCGCTCTTGCGCTCGGTGCGCGCCAGCGCATATTCCTCATGCGACGAGGGGTGCAGAAAAACGGGAAAATCCCGCCCTACCGGCACGAAGCCGCGGGCCACCATGTCTTCGGGCGTGGCGCCCACCACCACCCAGTCGTGATCCTGCACCGGCAGGCCGAGCAAGCGGTCCCGCACGGCGCCACCCACCATGTAGATCTGCATGGGGCAAGTGTAGGAGCAGTGCGGCGCCCCGGCCGCGCCGCCCTGCCCGGACAATGTCCCCATCTCAGGTGCAGGCACGGCGCAGCCGGTTTGCCGAGTCGGCCAAAGATGCATACGATATGTACATTTAAACGGATGAGCGCCCATGGCATCACCTGAACCCATCAGCACCGCGCAGGCCCTGGCGGACAAGCCGCAGGAAGCGCCGCTCGAGCAGGCGCTGCAGCGGCCCTACCAGCACGGCTTCGTGACCGACATCGAGTCCGACAGTCTGCCGCCCGGCCTGGACGAGGACACCATCCGCGCCATCTCGCGCAAGAAGAAGGAGCCGCAGTTCCTGCTCGACTGGCGCCTGGCCGCGTTCCGGCGCTGGCAGACCATGGCGCTGCCCGACTGGGCGCGCCTGAAGATCGCGCCGATCGACTTCCAGGCCCTGTCCTACTACTCGGCGCCCAAGTCCATGAAGGACAAGCCCAAGAGCCTCGACGAGGTCGACCCCAAGCTGCTCGAGACCTACGAAAAGCTCGGCGTGCCGCTGCACGAGCGCGCGGCGCTGGCCGGCGTGGCGGTGGATGCGGTGTTCGACTCGGTCTCGGTGGGCACCACCTTCCGCAAGCAGCTGGCCGACGTGGGCGTGATTTTCTGTTCGTTCTCGCACGCGGTGCAGAACCACCCCGAGCTGGTCGAGAAATACCTGGGCACGGTGGTGCCGCAGGGCGACAACTTCTACGCCGCGCTCAACTCGGCGGTGTTTTCCGACGGCTCGTTTGTCTACATCCCCAAGGGCGTCAAGTGCCCGATGGAGCTGTCGTCGTACTTTCGCATCAACGCCCAGAACACCGGTCAGTTCGAGCGCACCCTCATCATTGCCGAAGAGGGCAGCTCGGTCAGCTACCTGGAAGGCTGCACCGCGCCGCAGCGCGACGAAAACCAGCTGCACGCCGCGGTGGTCGAGCTGATCGCCCACGACGACGCCTTCATCAAGTACTCCACGGTGCAGAACTGGTACCCGGGCGATGAAAACGGCGTCGGCGGCATCTACAACCTGGTCACCAAGCGCGGGCTGGCGGCGGGCAGGCGCTCGCGCATCGCCTGGACGCAGATCGAGACCGGCTCGGCCGTCACCTGGAAATACCCCAGCGTGATCCTGCGCGGCGACGAGTCGAGCGGCGAGTTCTACTCCATCGCCGTCTCCAACCACCACCAGCAGGCCGACACCGGCACCAAGATGGTGCACCTGGGCAAGAACACCAAGAGCCGCATCGTCTCCAAGGGCATCAGCGCGGGCCACGCGCACAACAGCTACCGCGGCCTGGTGCGCGTCAACCCGGGAGCCGCCGGCGCGCGCAACCACACGCAGTGCGACTCGCTGCTGATCGGCACGCATTGCGGCGCGCACACCTTCCCGTACATCGACACCGCGCGGGCCGACGCGGTGGTCGAGCACGAGGCGACGACCACGCGGATCTCCGAGGAGCGCCTGTTCTACTGCCAGCAGCGCGGCATCGACCCCGAGGAGGCCACGGCGCTGATCGTCGGCGGCTTCTGCCAGGCGGTGCTCGA
>JADLIA010000087.1 GCA_020848515.1 Rubrivivax sp.
ATTTTCTTAAACATCAGCGCCCTCGCGGCTCATCGCCCGCACGCTGGCGCGTGCCAGCGCAATTTGCTTCGCCTGGCCTGCGGCCAGACCGCCGCGATGGGCGACCAGGATTTTCTTAAACATCAGCACCCTCGCGGCTCATCGCCCGCACGCTGGCGCGTGCCAGCGCAATTTGCTTCGCCTGGCCTGCGGCCAGACCGCCGCGGTTCGCGACCAGAATTTTCTTGAACATCCGCTGCCCGCAGCTTCTTATTCGATGACGAACAGCGGCTGGCCGAACTCAACCGCCTGGCCGTTCTCGCCCATGATCCGGGTGACGGTGCCGCTTTTTTCGGCCTCGATCTCGTTGAGGATCTTCATCGCTTCGATGATGCACAGCGTGTCGCCCTCCTTGACCGCCTGCCCCACCTCGACGAAGGGCTTGGCGCCCGGGCTGGCGGCGCGGTAGAAGGTGCCGACCATGGGCGACTTGACGACGAAGCCGGTGCTTTCGGCCGCTTCGGCCACCGCCTGCGGTGCCGCGGCGGCCGGCGCGGCGGCTGCCGGGGGCGCCGCAGGCGCCACGGCCGGCGCGGCCACGGGGGCGTAGACCACCTGGGCCGCCGCCGGCTGGCCGCTCTTGACGATGCGCACCTTGCCTTCGGCTTCGGTGATTTCCAGTTCAGACACGTTAGACTCCGACACCAGGTCGATCAGGGTCTTGAGCTTGCGCAGATCCATGTTGCTTACCAATTCATTGGGAACAGGGTCGAATTTACCTCAATTCGCGTCGATTTGCGTCGAATTGCCGCTAATTTTCAATTATCTGGCTTGCGCGCGGCATCACGCCAAGGCCGCTGGCAGCCCTCAGGCGCTGCCTGCGGCCTTGCGCCAGGCGCGCAGATCGCCTTCGCGCAGTTGCCCCAGCTTGCGTTCGCGCAGCGTGCCCTGGGCGTCGAACAGCACGCTGAACGGCAGGCCGCCGGCACTGTTGCCCAGCTCACGCGTCAGGCTGGCGCCCTCCAGCCCCGCCAGCGCCACCGGAAAGCTGACCGGCGTCTGGGCCAGGAAACGCCCCACGGGCTCCGGCTTGTCGACCGCCAATCCGAGCACTTGCCAGCCGTTGGCCTTGTTTTCGGTGTAGAAGGCGCTCAATAGCGGCAGTTCGGCGATGCAGGGCGGGCACCAGGTGGCCCAGAAGTTGACCAGCAGCGGGCGCCCGCGCAGGCCGGCCAGCGCCAGCGTGCTGCCGTCGGGGGTGGGGAAGCTGCGCTCCCAGAAACCGGCCAGCTGGGGTTCGCTCAGTTGCAGGCGACGCGCCGCATACCAGGCGCCGGCGCCGGCCGCCGCCAGCGCCACGCCGGCCACCAGCAGGCGGCGCCCCAGCGGACGGGCGGGCGGCGCAACGACCGGCGCTGGCTGGGGTTCGGGGAGGGTCATGGCGTGGGCTCCATCTGCATGCGCTGCACCAGCGCCTGCCGGTCGCCGCGCAGCGGCTGGCCCAGGCGGCCGGGCTTGAGCGCGCCGCGCAGCTCGTCGTGGTCGTGGATCATCAGGTGCACGCCGATCGGCTCGCCCAGCTCCGGGCAGGGGCTGGAAAAGCTCAGTGTATCCACCGGCACGCCGTGCAGGCCGTTGATGCTGCGCGCCTGGTAGCGCACCTGGTGGTCGATGAGGCTGATTTCGGCCGACTTGGGATCGTCGCAGAACAGTTGCAACCAGACGTCCGAGCGCCGCGTGGCGGTGCCGTTCCACACCGCCCCGGTGACGTGCGGCCGGAATTCGGCCAGCCGCTCCATCCAGCGCAACGCCAGCCGCCGCAGCGCGGCCAGCTCGGCCGGCTGGGTGTCGGCATGAAACAGCGCCAGGTAGGCGCGCACCTCGGCTTCCACCAGCTCGTTGTCGGGCAGGGCGGTGCGCGCGGGCAGGCCCATGAGCTTGTGGGCGCGCCGCTTGGCGCCGCCGTAATCCAGCCCCTCCTCCACCACCAGGCGGGCGGCGTGGGCGGCCAACTCCTGCGTCAGGGTTTCCATGGGTGTCATTGTGCCCTTGCGGGCGCCCGGACTCACTTACATTCGTTCGCCAATCCACCGGAGAGCCGCCAATGCAAGCCACCATGATGTCCACGCCGCTGTCGCTCAACCACCTGTTGGAGCGCGCCGGGCGGCTGTTTCACGACAACACCATCGTCTCGCGCCTGCCCGACAAGAGCCTGCGGCGCCACAGCTACGGCGAGTACTACCGCCGCACGCGGGCGCTGGCCGCGGCGCTGCAGGGCCTGGGCCTGCAAAAGGGCGACCGCGTGGCCACCCTGTGCTGGAACCACCACGCGCACCTGGAGTGCTATTTCGGCATCCCGGCCGCCGGCGGCGTGATGCACACCCTGAACCTGCGCCTGCCGCCAGAGGAGATCGGCTGGATCGCCGGCGACGCGGCGGACCGCTTTCTGATCATCGACGACGTGCTGCTGCCGCTGTACCAGCAGTTCGCCCATCTGCACCGCTTCGAGCGGGTGATCGTGTTTGCCTTCTCCGGCGCGCCGGTGGCGCCCGAGTTCACCGACTACGAGGCGCTGCTGGCGGCCGCCGACCCCGACGCCTTCGACTACGCCCCGCACGCCGAGGACGACCCGACCTCCATGTGTTACACCTCGGGCACCACCGGCAAGCCCAAGGGCGTGGTGTATTCGCACCGCTCCACCGTGCTGCATTCGCTGGTCGGCGCCCTGCCCGACGCCACCGCCGTGCGCAACACCGACGTGGTGCTGCCGGTCACCCCCATGTTCCACGCCAACAGCTGGGGCATGCCCTACATCGCGGTGATGCTGGGCGCCAAGCTGGTGTTTCCCGGCCCGCACCTGCACCCCGAAGACCTGCTGGACCTGATGCAGCAGGAGCCGCCCACGCTGACCCTGGGGGTGCCGACCATCTGGCTGGCGATGATCCAGCTCTACGATTCGTCGCTGCAGCCTGGCTCGCCGCACCACGGGCGCTGGCAGCTGCCGACCGGCCTGCGCTCCATGGTCGGCGGCGCGGCGGTGCCCGAAAGCCTGATCCGCGCCTTCGGCCGCCACGGCGTGTGGATCATGCAGGGCTGGGGCATGACCGAAACCAGCCCGGTCGGCACCCTGGCCTACCCGCGCGCCGAGCTGCAGGGCGCCAGCGACGATGAACGCTTGCGCCGCGCCGCCATGGCCGGTGTGCCGATGCCGCTGGTCGACCTGCGCATCCGTGGCGACCACGGCCAGGACCAGCCCTGGGACGGCACCAGCGTGGGCGAGTTGCAGGTGCGCGGACCCTTCATCACCGGCGGCTACCACGAAGCCGGCGCGCCGCCCGACAAATTCACCGCCGACGGCTGGCTGCGCACCGGCGACGTCGCCAGCGTGGACGCGCTGGGCTACATGCGCATCAGCGACCGCACCAAGGACCTGATCAAGTCCGGCGGCGAATGGATCAGCTCGGTCGATCTGGAAAACGCCCTCATGGCCCACCCGGCGGTGGCCGAAGCGGCGGTGATCGCCATCCCGGACGAAAAATGGAGTGAGCGCCCGCTCGCCTGCGTGGTATTCAAACCCGGCCAGCAAGCCACGCACGAAGACATGAACGCCCTGCTGCTGACCAAAGGTTTCGCCAAGTGGCAACTGCCCGAGCGCTACGAGGTCATCGACGCCGTGCCGCGCACCTCGACGGGCAAGTTCTACAAGCTGCAGCTGCGCGAGCGCTTCCCCGCATAGTCCACTGAACCCTGCCGTGTTTAGTGCTGTCAGGCACTTATAGAAGCCAGAACAAGGCTTGCGGCAAGACGCGGCTCGCAGCCCATGCTGGCGGCCTTGGCAAGAGGCGCAACGCCGCCGCAAGCCTTTTTCTGGCTTACCGCAGGGCGAGCCGCCAGGGGGCCATCTGCTTTGTGGCGTGGCCTTGACATGGCTCCACCATGCCTGCGGCCACGCGCCGCGCAGCTGGCCCCCGGGCGACTCGCAATGGGTACCTGGCAGCGCGAAACACCGCACTGGTTGTAGTCGCCCGGCAGGGCCGGCCCGGCACAGCCGCCGGCCCGCCCCTCACAGCGCGTCCAGCGGGCTCAAAATGCCCCGCCCGCCCTTGTTCAGCACATGGGTGTAGATCATGGTGGTGTTCACATCGGCATGGCCCAGCAGCTCCTGCACGGTGCGAATGTCATAACCCGCCTGCAGCAGATGCGTGGCAAACGAATGGCGCAGCACATGCGGCGACACCGGCTTGGCAATCTGCGCCACGCGCGCCGCCTCGCGCACCGCGCGTTGCACCGACTCGGGGTACACATGGTGGCGCCGCTCCAGCGGCTGGCCGGTGCGCGCATCCGGGCGCGGGTCGATGGCCCGCACCGGTGACGGAAACACCCACTGCCAGGCCCAGGTGCGGTCGGCGCCGGGGTATTTGACGGCCAGCGCGTGCGGCAGATAGACCCGCCCCAGCCCGGCCGCCAGATCCTTCTCGTGCAACGCCCGCGCCTTGTGCAACTGCGCCTGCAGCGGCGCGATCAGGTTTTCGGGCAGCACCGTCACCCGGTCCTTTCCGCCCTTGCCCTCGCGCACCACGATCTCGCGCCGCGCAAATTCGATGTCCTTCACACGCAGGCGCAGCCCCTCCAGCAGCCGCATGCCCGTGCCATACAGCAGCTCGGCAATCAGGCCCGTGGTGCCGTCCATGTGCTGCAACAGCGTGCGCACTTCGCTGGGTGTCAGCACCACCGGCAGACGGCGCGGGCGTTTGGCCTGCACCACTTCGTCAAGCCAGGGCAAATCCACCCCCAGCACCTGTTTGTACAGATACAGCAGCGCCGCCTTGGCCTGGTTTTGCGTGGAGGCAGACACCTGCCGATCCACCGCCAGGTGGGTCAAGAACACCCCAACCTCGGCCGCCCCCATGTCCTGCGGGTGGCGTTTATCGTGAAAAAGTATGAAGCGCCGCGCCCAATCGATATACGCCTGCTCGGTGCGGATGCTGTAATGGCGCGTGCGCAGGTGCTGGCGCATGCGCTCCAGCAGCTTGGGCGGGCGCAGCGGCGTGGGGGCGGGGTCGCCGCCCTCGACCGCCGCATCGGGGTCCTGGGCCATCCGGGAAATTTTAGGTTTGACTAAACGCAACCGATCTAGGGTTTACGTGGGGATGTTGCAAGATGTATTGTGTTGGGAGGCATCCTGCGCTACCATCCCCATCGTC
>JADLIA010000088.1 GCA_020848515.1 Rubrivivax sp.
ATTCAAAATATACCACGCCCTCGGCCCGGAACCTGTCGCATGCATGCGACGGCGCGTCGCAGAAAGCGTGGGCAAAACAAAAGCGGCCCTCGGGCCGCTTTTGTGCGTGAATTGGCGGAGTGGACGGGACTCGAACCCGCGACCCCCGGCGTGACAGGCCGGTATTCTAACCGACTGAACTACCACTCCGCGTCGGTAGCTGCGTTGCGGCTCTTGCGAGCCCAAGTGCAGCCAAACTTGGCGACCCTACGGGGATTCGAACCCCGGTACTCACCGTGAAAGGGTGATGTCCTAGGCCTCTAGACGATAGGGTCAAAACCTGGACTTCTCGACAACCTTGGTGGAGGTAAGCGGGATCGAACCGCTGACCTCTTGCATGCCATGCAAGCGCTCTCCCAGCTGAGCTATACCCCCGTTGAGTTTCCTCGATGGGCTTCCCCGTCGTGGGTGTCGAGCCTTGCATTGTATATCGAAATTCAGGCCGCGCGCAAGCGGGCCAGCACGGTGTCGCGCCGATGCAGCGCCAGCATGGCATCGACCGAGGGCGTTTGCGCCGTGCCCATGACCAGCACGCGCACCGGCATGGCCAGTTGCGGCATCTTCAGGCCGTGCTCGGCCAGGGTCTGCCGGAGCGCAGCGCCAAGACTTTCAGCGCTCCAGTCGGCCGCCTGCAGCCGGTCGGCAAAGGCGGCGATGGCCGGACGCACGGCGTCGGTCAGGTGCGCCGCCAGCGCATCGGCCGGGGGGGTGATGTCGGTGTGGTAGGGCATCAGCCAGTCGGCCAGCGCCCGCGTGGTGTCGCAGCGGTCCTTGAACAGGCCGCACAGCGCGGGCAGGCGTTCGTCGGGCGTCACGCCACGCTGGTGCAGCTGTGCCGCCACCAGCGGCGCCAGCGCCGCGTCGTCCATGGCCTTCAGGTGCTGGGCGTTGACCCAGCGCAGCTTGGCCTCGTCGAACTGGGCGGCGCTGCGGCCCAGGTGTTCGAGGTCGAACCAGGCCAGGAACTGCGCACGCGAGAAGATCTCGTCGTCGCCATGGCTCCAGCCCAGGCGCGCCAGGTAGTTGACCATGGCGTCGGGCAGAAAGCCCTCGTCGCGGTACTGGGTGACGGGCTTGGCGCCGTTGCGCTTGCTCATCTTCTCGCCCTGCTCGTTCAGCACCGTGGGCAGGTGGGCGTACACCGGCGGCTCGTGGCCCAGGGCGCGGAAGATGTTGATCTGCCGCGGCGTGTTGTTGACGTGGTCATCGCCGCGGATCACGTGGGTGATGCGCATGTCGAGGTCGTCGACCACGACGCAGAAGTTGTAGGTGGGGGTGCCGTCCGGCCGGGCGATGACCAGGTCGTCGAGTTCGCTGTTGTGCACCTCGATGCGGCCCTTGACCTTGTCGTCCCAGGCCACCACGCCGTCCTGCGGGTTGCGAAAGCGCAGCACCGGCTGCACGCCGGCGGGCACGGGCGGCAGGGTCTTGCCGCGCTCGGGGCGCCAGGTGCCGTCGTAGCGGGGTTTTTCCTTGCGCGCCATCTGGCGCTCACGCAGCGCGTCGAGCTCGGCCACGCTCATGTAGCAGGGGTAGACATGGCCGGCGGCCTGCAGCTGCGCCAGCACTTCGCGGTAGCGGTCCATGCGCTGCATCTGGTAGAACGGCCCCTCGTCGTGGTCGAGCCCGAGCCAGGCCATGCCTTCGAGGATGACGTCGACCGCGGCCTGGGTGGAGCGTTCCAGGTCGGTGTCTTCGATGCGCAGAATGAAGTCGCCGCCCTGCGAGCGCGCAAAGGCCCAGGGGTACAGGGCCGAGCGGATGTTGCCCAGGTGAATGAAGCCGGTGGGCGATGGGGCAAAGCGGGTGCGTACGCGCGCAGCAGGGGTTGATTTTTCAGTCATATCTTGCCTTGGCGCTTGCCCAGTAAGCGCAAGCAGCTATCATTTACATAGCAATCAGGTGGTGTTCCGGCACCCGTCCAGGCCGCGCGCCAGGTCGTCCTGGATGTCGCCCGGGTGCTCCAGGCCGACCGCCAGCCGGATCAGGCCCTGCACCACGCCGGCGGCCTGCCGCTGATCCTCGCTCAGGCGCCCGTGCGAGGTGCTGGCCGGGTGACAGATCAGCGTCTTGACGTCGCCCAGGTTGGTGGCGATGCTGCACACGCGGGTCGAATCGATGACGTGGAAGGCCCGCGCGCGTGCCTGCTCGGGCGCGTCGGCGCGCACGCTGAAGGCGAGCACCGCACCACCCACGCCCGCCTGCTGCGCCATCGCCAGCGCGTGCTGCGGGTGCGAGGGCAGGCCGGGGTAGAACACGCGCTCGACCGCCGGGTGCCGCTCCAGCCAGCGGGCGAGGGTCAGCGCGTGGTCGCTCTGGGCGCGCACCCGCACCGCCAGCGTCTCCATGCCCTTGTGCACCACCCAGGCGTTGAACGGCGCCAGCACCATGCCGGCGGTGCGCATGAGCGGCGCGAACACGCCTTCGATCAGCTCGCGCGAGCCACAGATGGCGCCAGCCATCACACGCCCCTGACCGTCGAGGAACTTGGTGCCCGAATGGATCACCAGATCGGCCCCCAGCGCCAGCGGCCGCTGCAGCACCGGGGTGGCAAAGCAGTTGTCCACCGCCAGCCGCGCGCCCACGCCATGGGCGATGGCCGCCAGCGCGGCGATGTCGCACACCTCGGTCAGCGGGTTGGTGGGGGTTTCGGCGAACAGCAGGCGGGTGCCGGGGCGCACGGCGGCCCGCCATTCGGCCACGTCGGTCTGCGACACGAAACTGGTTTCGACCCCGAAGCGCGCGAACTCCTGGCCCAGCAGCCGCAGCGTGGAGCCGAACATGGAGCGCGAGCACACCACGTGGTCGCCGCTTTTCAGCAGGCCCAAGCCCATCAGCAGGATGGCGGCCATGCCGCTGGCGGTGCCGATGGCGGCTTCGGCGCCTTCCAGCGCGGCCAGGCGGCGCTCGAAGGCGGTCACCGAGGGGTTGCCGGTGCGCGAATAGGTGTAGCCCTGCTCCGGGTGGGCAAAGCGGCGGGCCGAGGTGTCGGCGTCCGGCTGCACGAATCCGCTGGTCAGGTACAGCGCCTCGGAGCTCTCGCCATAGGCGCTGGGCGCAATGCCGGTGCGCACCGCCAGGGTGTCGGGGTGCAGGCCCTCGGGCAGCGGGCGGGCGCCAGGATCAGTTGTCGTCATGCGGCATCCCTCAGGCGGCCACCGCCGGCACTGGCTGGCCGTGGCGCTGGCGGCTCAGGCGATCGACGTCGGCGTCGTCGAGGTCACCGGTGACGTAGACGCCGTCGAAGCAGGAGGCGTCGAAACCCTGCACGGCCGGGTTGAGCGCCGCCACCGCCCGCTTCATGGCTTGCACGTCCTGGTAGATCAGGGCGTCGGCGCCGATCAGCTGGCGCACCTGATCGTCGGTGCGACCATGCGCCACCAGCTCTTCGCGCGTGGGCATGTCGATGCCGTACACGTTGGGATAGCGCACCGGCGGCGCCGCGCTGGCCATGAAGACCTTGCGCGCCCCGGCGTCGCGCGCCATCTGCACGATCTCGCGGCTGGTGGTGCCGCGCACGATGGAGTCGTCCACCAGCAGCACGTTGCGACCGGCGAATTCGCTGGCGATGGGGTTGAGCTTCTGGCGCACGGATTTCTTGCGCACCGCCTGGCCCGGCATGATGAAGGTGCGGCCCACGTAGCGGTTCTTGACGAAACCCTCGCGGTAGGGCTTGCCCAGCAGGCGCGCCAGCTCGTTGGCGCTGGGGCGGCTGGACTCGGGGATCGGGATCACGACGTCGATCTCGTCCGGCGGCACGGTCGACACCACGCGCTTGGCCAGCGTTTCACCCAGGCGCAGGCGCGCCTGGTAGACCGAAATGCCGTCCAGCACCGAGTCGGGCCGCGCCAGGTACACGTACTCGAAGATGCAGGGCGACAGCCGAGCCGCCGGTGCGCAGGCGCGCGCATGCACCTGACCGTCGAGCGTGACGTACAAGGCCTCGCCCGGCGCCACGTCGCGCGCCAGCGCAAAGCCCGTGCCTTCCAGCGCCACCGATTCGCTGGCCACCATGACCGCCCCGTCGGCGCCGTGCCCGAAGCACAGCGGCCGGATGCCGTTCGGGTCGCGGAACGCCAGCAGGCCGCGCCCGGCGATCAGTGCCACCACGGCGTAGGAGCCTCGCACGCGCTGGTGCACGCGGGTGACGGCGGCGAACACCGCGTCCGGGGTGAGCTCGGCGTCGCGCGTGGCCTGCCCCAGCTCGTGCGCCAGCACGCCCAGCAGCACCTCGGAATCGCTCTCGGTGTTGATGTGGCGGTGGTCGGTGGAAAACAGTTCGGCCTTGAGCGCCGGCGCGTTGGTCAGGTTGCCGTTGTGCACCAGCACCAGGCCGAACGGGGCGCCGACGTAGAAGGGCTGCGCCTCTTCCTCGCTGTCGGCACTGCCGGCGGTCGGGTAACGCACCTGGCCCAGCCCGGTGGTGCCGGGCAGCGCGCGCATGTTGCGGGTGCGGAACACGTCGCGCACCATGCCCCTGGCCTTGTGCATGAAGAACTTGCGCTCCTGCTGCGTGACGATGCCCGCGGCGTCCTGCCCGCGATGCTGCAGCAGCAGCAGGGCGTCGTAAATCAGTTGGTTGACGGGTGCGTTGCTGACAACGCCGACGATGCCGCACATGGTGATGATCCTGCGGAAAGCAAAATGGGCCGAAGCCGAATTGTCAGGCCGAAAGCCATTTCGAGAACGACTCGGGCAGAAATGGATGCAGCTGCAGCAGGGCCAGCTCCAGCCAGCGGGCGCTGACCGACTCGGTCCACCAGGGCTGCTGGTGCAGCGCAGCCAGACGCACCGCCACCGCCACCAGCAGCAGCAGCAAGGCGCCACGCAGCAGGCCGAACAGCGCGCCGAAACTGCGGTCCACCGGGCGCACGCCCAGCGCCCGGCTGGCGCGCCGGGCCAGCGCCGCCAGCAGACCGCAGGCAAAGGCGGTGGCGACGAACACCAGGACGAAGCCGACGGCGTGGCGCAGCGGCTCGGGCGACTCGCCCATCGGCAGCCACAGGCCGACCGGCGCCGCCGCCCAGCGCGCGGCCACAAAGGCCAGCACCCAGCCGGCCAGCGCCAGCACTTCGTACAGCAGGCCGCGCCAGGCGCCCAGCAACAGCGACACCACCACCACCGTCAGCGCCAGCCAGTCGATCGCCGTCACGGCCACCCCTGCGCCATCACCGGCGGCGGGTCGTGCCGGCGCGCCGGACGGGTGCGTCGGCACGCACCCGGTCGAGCCGCACCACGCCGCCTTGGTGCCGGCCGCGGCGAGCAGCGACCACGGGGCGCGGGGGTGTTGCGGCGTGCAAGGCGGGCATGGGGGGACGAACGCACCGTCTCTCAGAGCGCCAGCACGCTGCCCGCCAGCCCGGCCTTTTTCAGCGTGGCGGCGGCGCGCTCGGCCTCCTCGCGCGAGGCAAACGGGCCGACGCGCACCCGGGTGCGCGGGCCGGCCGCGGTGTTGACCACCTGGGTGTAGGTGCGCACGCCGGCGCGCTCGGCCTTCTGGCGCGCCTCGCGCACGGCGGTGTCTTCGGCGAAGGCACCCACCTGGACGATGAAGCGCCCGCCCTGGCCGTCGGCGGCGGCGGTCTTGTCCTTGTCCTTGCCGTTGCCCCGGCCTTCCAGCAGGGCGCGGGCGCGCTCGGCGTCGTCGGGTTTGGCGCGGGTGTCCTGGTCGCGCCTGGCCCGGGCCTCGTCTTCGCGCTTGCTGCGGTCGTCGGCGTCGCGCCTGGCCTGCGCTTGTGCCTTGGCACGTTCCTCGTCGCGGCGCTGGCGCGCCTGTTCCTCGCGTGCGGCGCGCTGCGCGTCGTCCGCCTTGGTCCTGGCCTTGGCGTCGTCGGGTTTGGGTGCCTCGGCCGTCGCTGCGCTGCCGGCCGGCCGCGCGGCGTCGGCCTTGTCGCTGGCACGCGCGGCGGGGGCGGCCGGCGGGGCGGCGCTCACCACCTCTTCGCGCTCGTCCAGGCTGGCGCTGGCGGGTACCGGCGCGGGAATGCGCAACGGGGCGGTCTTGTCCTTGTCCGGGATGGTGATGGGCGCGTCGACCACGACCGGACGCGGCTGGGTGTCGAACAGCAGCGGAAAGCCGATCACCGCCAGCAGCACCAGCACGGCGGCGCCGACCAGGCGGTGGCGCGCACGCCGGCGCACGCTGTCGATGCTCTCCTGCGCGGTTTCGGTGGCGGCGGCCTTGCCACGCGAGCGCCCGGCGGGTTCGGGCTGGGGCTGAGGCTGGCCGCGCTGGCGAAACTTGAAGAAAGCCATGGATTGCTGGGTCAGCCGCGGGCGTCTTGGCCGGGCTGACCGGCTTGCAGGCGGGGCGTGCCCTGCTGCAGCACGCCACCCACGGTGTGAAACGAACCAAAGACGACGATTCTATCAGCGGGGGTGGCGGCGGCGGCCGCCGCGGCCAGCGCCTGGCGCGGCGAGTCGCACACCGTGGACGCCGCATCACGGCGCTGGCTGACGGCCTGCCAGGCCGCCTGCAGGGCGGCGCCACGGGCCGCGCGCGGCAGCGGCAGGTCGGTGAAGTACCAGCGGTCGATGATCGGGTCCATGCGCGTCAGCATGGCCGCCAGGTCCTTGTCGGCCATGGCGCCGAACACGGCGTGGGTGGTGGGGTAAAAGCCCATGGCGTCCAGGTTGAGCGCCAGCGCCGCCACCGAGTGCGGGTTGTGCGCCACGTCCAGCACCAGCGCCGGCTGGCCGGGCACGACCTGAAAGCGCCCCGGCAGCTCGACCAGCGCCAGCCCGCGGCGCACCGCCTGGGCGGTGACCGCCAGGCGCGGCCGCAACGCCTCCAGCGCCGCCAGCACGCCGGCGGCGTTGACCAACTGGTTGGCGCCACGCAGCGCCGGATAGGCCAGCCCGGCATAGCGTCGCCCGCGTCCGGCCCAGGCCCATTGCTGGCGGTCGCCGCTGTAGTTGAAGTCGCGCCCGGCCAGCCACAGGTCGGCGCCGATGGCCTGGGCGCGGTCGATCACGCTTTGCGGTGGCAGCGGGTCGCTGACGATGGCCGGCCGGCCGGTGCGCAGGATGCCGGCCTTTTCAAGGCCGATCTGCTCGCGCGTGTCGCCCAGCAGTTCGGCATGGTCGATGTCGACGCTGGTGATGATGGCGCAGTCGGTGTCGATCAGGTTGACCGCGTCCAGCCGGCCGCCCAGGCCCACCTCCAGAACCACCGCGTCCAGCCCGGCGCGCGCCAGCACGTCCAGGATGGCGAGCGTGGTGAACTCAAAGTAGGTCAGGGCAATTTCGCCCCTGGCGCCCTCCACACGTGCGCAGGCAGCTATCAATTCGGAAGCATCCACGGCGTCGCCGCGAACCCGGCAGCGCTCCTCGAAGCGCACCAGATGGGGCGAGGTGTAGAGGCCGGTGCGATAGCCGGCCTGCTGCAGGATGGCCTCCAGCATGGCGCAGGTCGAGCCCTTGCCATTGGTGCCGGCCACGGTGATCACCGGGCAGTCGAAGCGCAGCGCCATGCGCTCGGCCACAGCGCGCACGCGCTCGAGGCCCAGCTCGATGGTCTTGGGGTGCAGGCGCTCGCAGTGCGCCAGCCAGTCGTCCAGGGTCTTCATCACGGGACGTGATTGTCACCGACCATGGCATCATGCTCGATCAGCATGAGCCAGACCCTGACCCTGTACGGCATCCCCCACTGCGACCGCGTCAAGGCGGCGCGTGCCTGGCTGGCCGCGCAGGGGGTGAGCGCGGTGTTTCACGACTTCAAGACGCGCGGCGTGCCGCCGGCGCGCCTGCCGCGCTGGATCGACGCCGTGGGCTGGGAGCGCCTGCTGAACCGCCAGGGCAGCACCTGGCGCCGGCTGGACGCCGCCTGCCAGGCCAGCGTGTGCGACGCCGCCAGCGCCGCCGCGCTGCTGATGCAGCAGCCCAGCCTGATCCGGCGTCCGGTGGTCGAATGGCCGGACGGCGCCATCACGGTCGGCTTCGCGGCCGACGACTGGCAGCGGCGACTCGGCCGCGCGTGACCCCGCCCTTGGCGCCGCGCCCATGCACCTGACCGACCCCATGCTGCTCGGGCACCCCTGGACCTTCTGGCTGGGCTGGGCCTGGACGCTGTCGAGCGTGGTGCTGACCACCTGGATCGTGCTGCAGCGCCGCGCGCCGGTGTCCACGCTGGCCTGGATCATGGTGCTGAACCTGATGCCGGTGCTGGGGCTGGTGGTCTACCACTACTTCGGCCCGCGCCGGGTGCGGCGCCAGCGCCTCAAGCGCTGGCACCAGAAGGCGGTGCTGATGTCGCAGACCGATCTGGCGGCGCTCGGCGCCGGGCAGCCGCCGGCGCCGCTGTGGGCGCGCCAGCACACCCGGCTGATCCAGGCCGCCTGCGGCATCGCACCGTCGAGCGCGCACCGCGTGGAGCTGCTGGCCAGCGGCGGCGCCACGCTGGAGGCGCTGCTGCGCGAGGTGACGCAGGCGCGCCGCCACATTCACCTGGAGTACTACATCTTCGAACCGGACCACACCGGCACCCGCCTGCTGCAGGCGCTGACCGAGCGCGCCCGCGCCGGCGTGCAGGTGCGGCTGCTGGTGGACGCCATCGGCTCGGCCAGGCTGCTGTCGCGCCACGGCCGCGCGCTGCTGGACGAGCTGCGCGCCGCGGGCGGCGAGCTGGCGGTGTTCCACCCGCGACGGCTGGACCGCCTGCGCCCGCTGGTCAACCTGCGCACCCACCGCAAGATCGTGGTGGTCGACGGCCACGCGGGCTTCGTCGGCGGCATCAACCTGACCGACGACGAGAACGAGCAGGTGCGCCCGCACGACGCCTACCGCGACACCCACCTGCTGATCCGTGGCGGCGCCGTGCGCTGGCTGCAGTATGTGTTCCTCAAGGACTGGCACTACGCCGAAGGTCGCCCGCCCGGCCACGACGCGCACCTGCTGCCCGAGCAGCCGCCCGGCAGCCTGCCGGTCCAGATCGTCGCCTCCGGGCCCGACACCGACATGGAAGGCATGCACCGCGCGATGATCGACGCGCTGCACCTGGCGCGCCAGCGCATCTGGCTGGCCACGCCCTACTTCGTGCCCACCGAGGCGGCGCTGATGGCGCTGACCAACGCCGCGCTGCGCGGGGTGCAGGTCAAGCTGATGGTGCCCGAGCGCAGCGACTCGCGCATCGTCAGCGCCGCCGCGCGCTCCTACTACGCCGAGCTGCAGGCCGCCGGCGTGCTGGTGTTCGAATACCGCGGCCGCGTGCTGCACGCCAAGACCCTGGTGGTGGACGAGGCCTACGGCATGGTCGGCAGCGCCAACTTCGACAACCGCAGCTTTCGGCTCAACTTCGAGGTGGCGGCGGTGGTGTTCGATGCCGACTTCAACCACCGGCTGGCCGCCATGTTCCAGGCCGACCTGTCGCACTGCCACCTGGTGCCCATGCAGCGCCACACGCCGCCGCTGCAGCGCCTGTTCGAGTCGGTGGCGCGGCTGGGCTCGCCGCTGCTATGAACCCATGGCTTCGGAAGCTTGAAATTCAAGACAGCCACCGGCTGAATCCAGCAGGCCCACACTACAAATCATATAGCTGCTGGCGCGCTCTGGGAGCGCGCCAGAGCATGATTTGGCCCTGATTGACGGCGCCGCGATCAGGCCAGCCGCCAGGCCAGCGTCTCGCCGCCGCGCAGGGGCTTGACCACCGCGTCGCCGAACGGCAGCTGCTCGGGCAGCGTCCAGCGCTCGCGCCGCAACGTGATGCGGTCGCGGTGGCGCGGCAGGCCGTAGAAGTCGGCGCCGTGGAAGGCGGCAAAGCCCTCCAGCCGCTGCAGCGCGCCGGCGGCTTCGAAGGCCTCGGCGTACAGCTCGATGGCCGACAGCGCGGTGTAGCAGCCGGCGCAGCCGCTGGCGTGCTCCTTCAGGTGCGCCGGGTGCGGGGCGCTGTCGGTGCCAAGAAAGAACTTCGGGCTGCCGCTGGTGGCCGCGCGCACCAGGGCCTGACGATGCACTTCGCGCTTGAGCACCGGCAGGCAGTAGTAGTGCGGGCGGATGCCGCCCAGAAAAAGGGCGTTGCGGTTGTACAGCAGGTGGTGCGCGGTGATGGTGGCGGCCAGCCGGGCGTCGGCGCTTTCCACGTACTGCGCCGCCTCGCGCGTGGTGATGTGCTCGAAGACGATCTTCAGCGCCGGGAAATCGCGCCGCAGCGGCGCCAGCACACGCTCGATGAAGACCGCCTCGCGGTCGAACAGATCGACCTCGGGGTCGGTCACCTCGCCATGCACCAGCAGCTTCAGGTCCAGGCGCTGCATGGCCTCCAGCGTGCGGTAGGTCTTGCGAATGTCGGTGACGCCGGCGTCGCTGTTGGTGGTGGCGCCGGCCGGATAGAGCTTGAGCGCCACGATGCCGGCGTCGCGCGCACGCGCCATTTCGTCGGCCGGGGTGGCGTCGGTCAGGTACAGCGTCATCAGCGGCTCGAAGGCCACGCCCGCCGGCACCGCCTGCGCGATGCGCGCCTTGTAGGCCAGCGCCTGGGCGGTGGTGGTGACCGGCGGGCGCAGGTTGGGCATGACGATGGCGCGGCCGAACTGGGCCGCCGTGTGCGGCACCACGGCCGCCAGCGCGGCGCCGTCGCGCAGGTGCAGGTGCCAGTCGTCGGGGCGGGTGAGGGTCAGGGTCGGCGCGGTGCTCATGCGGCCGATTGTCCCACCGGCGCGGCCCGCCTCAGGCGGTGTAGTCGCCACTGGCTTCGGGCTGGAATTCGATCGCCAGCAGGCGCAGCTCCCCCGGCTTGCCGTCGGCGCCGCGCCAGCGCACCCGCTCGCCCACGCGCAGGCCCAGCAGTGCCGTGCCCAGCGGCGACAGCACCGAGATCCTGCCCTGCGCCACGTCGGCGTCGGCCGGATAGCACAGGGTCAGGCTGCGCTCGTGGCCGCCGTCGGCGTCGCTCACGCGCAGGCGGGAGTACATGGTGACGATGTCGCCGGCGATCTGCTGCGGCGGCACCTGGTCGGCGGCGTCGATCAGCTCGGCCAGCGCCTCGGCCTGCGCCGGCAACTGGCCCGCCGTGCCCTGGCGGCGCAGCAGGTTGAAGATGCGCACGTGGTCCAGGTCGGTGATGGTGCGGTAGTCGGCAGCGGGTGACATGGTGGTCTCCTTGGGAATCAGGGTGATGAGGGAGCGCCGGCGCGCGGCAGCTGGCCGGCAGGCGCGGCAAGCCGCGCCGGGCGGGGCAGCCCGACGATCCGGTGGGGCGCTGTGCTCGGGAAAGCGGCGATAGCGTGGGGATCGTCGGGCTCAGCGGGGTGCGGCCGTCAGGCACGCACGGCAGGCCGCTGGGGCCCGCGCCGACGATGGCGTCACCCCGACGCGCGCGCCGCGCGCAGGCGAACGCCGACCGGCCCAGGGGGCCGGCCCGCCTTGCGCGGGGCCGCGCAAGCAACGATCGCTCAGGGTTTGCATGGGGACGATGATAGCCGTCCGGGGCGCCTGAGGCCACCCCGCGGCGTTTAACATCGACCATTTGTATCCGCCGACGCGCGGGGCGCGCCGGCGTGCCGCCCGCGCCGGGCGTCCTGCCTTCATGTCCCTGCCTGCCGATTCCCCGCCGCCCCAGGGCGTCGACCCCACCGCGCCAGCCGGCGCCGCCACCCGCGTGCCGCTGGCCATCGAAGACTGGCTGACGGTGATCATCATGGCGCTGCTGGCGCTGATCACCTTCGTCAACGTGCTGGTGCGCTACTTCACCGACGCCTCCTTCGCCTGGACCGAAGAGGTGTCGATCTTCCTCATGATCGTGCTGGCAATGGTCGCCAGTTCGGCCGCGGTGGCGCGTGGCCGCCACATTCGCATCGAATATTTCGCCGATGCCGGCCCCGTCTCGCGCCAGCGCGCGCTGGCGCGCCTGGGCGCCGCCCTGGTGGCGCTGCTGTTCGGCCTGCTGGCCGTGCTGTCGGCGCGCGTGCTGTGGGACGACGTGCAGTACGGCGAAACCTCACCCGGCATCGGCGTGCCGCAGTGGTGGTACACCATGTGGCTGCCGATCCTCAGCCTGGCCATCATGCTGCGCGCCATCGGCCTGTGGTGGCGCGGCGGCCAGCCGGCGGCAGACAACCCCGAGCTGCCCACCTCGCCCGCCGTGCGCGACGAGGAGCGCGCGCCATGAACACACCTCGCACAGCAGAAAAGCGCCGGAGCGCTCAGGCCGCCGCCGGGCCGCTCCCAAGGCGGCCTGCGGCCCCCTCGGGGGGCAGCGCACCTCGCGCAGCGGGGGAGCGTGGGGGCACTCAGGCCGCCGCCGGGCCGCTCCCAAGGCGGCCTGCGGCCCCCTCGGGGGGCAGCGCACCTCGCGCAGCGGGGGAGCGTGGGGGCCTCATTCCATGATCGCCACCCTGCTGTTCACCCTGTTCATCGTCATCATGCTGCTGGGCGTGCCGGTCGGCGCGGCGCTGGGGCTGGCGGGCGCGGCGGCGATTGCGCTGGCCAACGCCGAAACCGCCTGGTTCGGCCTGCTGGCGGTGCCGCAGAATTTCTACGCCGGCCTGGGCAAGTACCCGCTGCTGGCGATCCCGATGTTCGTGCTGGTGGGCTCGATCTTCGACCGCTCGGGCGTGGCCGCGCGGCTGGTCAACTTTGCCACCGCCATCGTCGGGCGCGGGCCGGGCATGCTGCCGCTGATCGCCATCGCGGTGGCGATGTTCATGGGCGGCATTTCGGGCTCGGGGCCGGCCACGGCGGCGGCCGTGGGCAGCGTGATGATCGCCGCCATGGCGCGCGCCGGCTATCCCGGCGCCTATTCGGCCAGCGTGGTGGGGGCGGCGGCGGCCACCGACATCCTGATCCCGCCCTCGGTGGCCTTCATCGTCTATTCGGTGCTGGTGCCGGGCGCCTCGGTGCCGGCGCTGTTTGCCGCCGGCATGGTGCCGGGCCTGCTGGTGGGGCTGGCGCTGATCGCGCCGGCGGTGTGGATGGCGCGCCGCCACGGCATGGGCGCGCGCGAGGCCGACATGCCGCGCCCGCCGTTCTGGCGGAGCCTGCGCGAGGCGGTGTGGGGGCTGGCGGCGCCGGTGGTGATCCTGGGCGGCATGCGCATGGGCTGGTTCACGCCCACCGAGGCGGCCGTGGTGGCGGTGTTCTACGGTCTGTTCGTGGGCATGGTGGTGCACCGCACCATGGGCGTGCGCGATCTGTTTCCCATCCTCAAGGAATCGGGTGAGCTGTCGGCGGTGATCCTGATCGTGGTGTCGCTGGCCGGCATCTTCGCCTTCTCGCTCTCCACCCTGGGCGTGATCGACCCGGTCACCCAGGCCATCGTGCATTCCGGCCTGGGCGAATACGGCGTGCTGACGCTGATCGTGCTGCTGCTGGTGGTGGCCGGCATGTTCCTGGACGGCATCTCGATCTTCTTGATCTTCGTGCCGCTGATGTGGCCCATCATGCAGCACTACCAGTGGGACGTGGTGTGGTTCGGCGTGCTGCTGACGCTGATGGTGGCCATGGGCCAGTTCACGCCGCCGCTGGCGGTCAACCTGATGGTGTCGTGCCGCATCGCCGGCGTCAGCATGGAACAGACGGTGCGCTGGGTGCTGCCGCTGGTGCTGGCCATGGGCGTGGTGGTGCTGGCGGTGATCGTCTGGCCGCCGCTCGCGCTGTGGCTGCCCCAGGCGCTCGGATTCTGAGTCAAAACGGCTTCAAAGCTTTTACCAACCTGCGCAAGCAGCTCTTTTTTTCATAGTGAACCGTAAAGGAGACCCTGTCATGAAACTGCGTCGAACCCTGCTGTCCGTGGCCGCTGCCACCTCGGCCGCCCTGGCCCTGGGCCTGCCCGCCACGGTGCAGGCACAGAACTACAAGAGCGAGTACCGCATGTCGCTGGTGGTGGGCACCGCCTTCCCCTGGGGCAAGGGCGGCGAGATCTGGGCCAACAAGGTGCGCGAAAAAACCAACGGCCGCATCAACATCAAGCTCTACCCCGGCGTGTCGCTGATCCAGGGCGATCAGACGCGCGAGTTCTCGGCGCTGCGCCAGGGCGTGATCGACATGGCGATCGGCTCGACCATCAACTGGTCGCCCCAGGTCAAGCAGCTCAACCTGTTCTCGCTGCCCTTCCTGATGCCCGACTACGCCGCCATCGACGCGCTGACGCAAGGCGCGGTCGGCAAGGAAATCTTCAAGATCCTCGACAAGGCCGGCGTGGTGCCGCTGGCCTGGGGCGAAAACGGCTACCGCGAACTGACCAACTCCAAGCGCCCGGTGCGCACGCCGGCCGACCTCAAGGGCCTGAAGATCCGCGTGGTCGGCTCGCCGCTGTTCCTGGATACCTTCACCGCCCTGGGCGCCAACCCGACGCAGATGAGCTGGGCCGACGCGCAGCCAGCGTTCGCCAGCGGCGCGGTGGACGGGCAGGAAAACCCCATGAGCATCTTCACCGCCGCCAAGCTGCACAACGTCGGCCAGAAGAACGTCACCATGTGGGGTTACGTGGCCGACCCGCTGGTGTTCGTGGTCAACAAGGAAATCTGGAATTCCTGGACCCCGGCCGACCGCGAAGCCGTGCGCCAGGCCGCCATCGAAGCCGGCAAGGAAGAGATCGCCATCGCCCGCAAGGGCCTGGCCGAGCCCGGCCAGCCGCTGCTCAAGGACATCGCCGGACTGGGCGTCAACATCGTGCAGCTGTCGCCGGCCGAGCGCGACGCCTTCGTCCAGGCCACGCGCCCGATCTACACCAAGTGGAAAGGCCAGATCGGTGCCGACCTGGTGAACATGGCCGAAAAGGCCATCGCGGCGCGCAAGCCGTAAGCCCGTGCCGGGGGCACCGGCGCAGCCGGTGCCCGCCCGCCGCACCTTCTGCACGCGCAAGGCGGCGGGGCGGCGGGTGCAGCACGCTCAGTGCTGCAGGATCTTGCTCAGGAAGTCCTTGGTGCGCGGCTGGCGGTTCTCGGGGTGGCCGAAGAACTCTTCCTTGCTGCAGTCTTCCAGGATGTGGCCGCCGACGTCGATGAAGATCACGCGGTTGGCCACCTTGCGGGCAAAGCCCATCTCGTGCGTGACCACCATCATGGTCATGCCTTCCTTGGCCAGCGTGACCATCACGTCCAGCACCTCGCCCACCATCTCGGGGTCGAGCGCCGACGTCGGTTCGTCAAACAGCATGACGGTGGGGTCCATCGACAGCGCGCGTGCGATCGCCACCCGCTGCTGCTGACCGCCTGAGAGCTGGCCGGGGAATTTGTCCTTGTGCGCCATCAGGCCCACGCGGTCGAGCATTTTCAGGCCGCGCGTGCGGGCCTCGTCGGTGCCGCGGCCCAGCACCTTGATCTGGGCCAGCGTCAGGTTCTCGGTCACCGACAGGTGCGGGAACAGCTCGAAATGCTGGAACACCATGCCCACCTGACTGCGCAGCTTGGGCAGATCGGTGGCCGGGTCGGTCACCTTGATGCCGTTGACGGTGATCTCGCCCTTTTGCACCGGCTCCAGCGCGTTGATGGTCTTGATGAGGGTGGACTTGCCCGAACCGGAAGGCCCGCACACCACCACCACGTCGCCCTTGTTGATGTCCACCGAGCAGTCGTGCAGCACCTGCACCGGGCCGTACCACTTGGAGACGTTCTTCACCTGGATCATGGGGTCGGACATGGCCGCGGCTCCTTCAGCGAATGATGGCGATCTTGCGGTGGATGCGCTTGACCACCGACGAGAGCGAGAAACTGATGATGAAATAGACCACCGCCGCCAGCAGGTACATCTCGATCGGGCGGCCGAAGTTCTTGCCCGCGGTTTCGAAGCCCTTGAGCAGGTCGTAGGCGCCGATGGCATACACCAGCGAGGTGTCCTGGAACAGGATGATGGTCTGCGTCAGCAGCACCGGCAGCATGTTGCGGAACGCCTGCGGCAGGATCACCAGCGTCATGTTCTGCTTGTAGGTCATGCCCAGCGCCTGGCCGGCAAACACCTGGCCGCGCGGAATCGACTGGATGCCGGCGCGCATGATCTCGCTGAAGTAGGCCGCCTCGAACGCGATGAAGGTGATGATGGCCGAATACTCGGCGCCAAGCGGCCGCCCGATGATCAGCGGCACCAGCAGGAAGAACCACAGGATCACCATCACCAGCGGCACGGAACGCATCACGTTGACGTAGAACGCCGCCGGCATGTCCAGCCATTTCTGGCCCGACAGCCGCATCAGCGCCAGCAGGGTGCCGAAGAACACCCCGCCCAGGGTGGCGATGGCCGTCAGCGTCAGGCTGAAGACGAAACCCTTGACGATGAAGTTCTGGACCAGCGACCAGGTGAAGATCGAAAAATCGAGGTTCAGCATGTCAGTGCCCCCCCGCCCCGGTGCCGGCGGCCACGAAGCCGGGCACGCGGGCGCGCTTTTCGATCCACGCGAAGATGCGGTTGATGATCAGCGCCGACACCGCGTAGAGGATGGTCACCGCGATGTAGACCTCGATCGGCCGCGCCGTCTCTTCGCCCACCTGCAGGGCGTACTGGGTCAGCTCGGGGATCGACACCGCGAACGCCACCGCCGAGTTCTTGAAGATGTTCATCGACTCGCTGGTGAGCGGCGGAATGATGATGCGATAGGCCATGGGCAGCAGCACGTAGCGGTAGTACTGCGGCGTGGTCAGCCCCAGCGCCATGCCGGCAAACCGTTGCCCCTTGGGCAGCGCCTGGATGCCGGCACGCACCTGCTCGGCGATGCGCGCCGAGGTGAACAAGCCCAGCGCCAGCACCACCAGCACGAAGGGCGGGAAGTCCTTCATGGGCGGCACCAGCGCCGGCACCACGAAGTACCACAGGAAGATCTGCACCAGCAGCGGGATGTTGCGAAACAGCTCGACCCAGGCGTTGCCCAGGCGCACCAGCCCGGGCCGATCCGGCAGGGTGCGGATCACGCCCACGATGGAGCCCATCACCATGGCCACCACCAGGGCGGTCAGCGACACCGCCACCGTCCAGCCCCAGGCCGTGAACAGCCAGTTGAGGTAGGTGATGTCCTGCCCGCTGCCGAAACAGCCCGGCATGACCTCGCCGGTCAGGGTGTCCTTGCAGAACACCGACCAATCCATCGCCATTGCAACCCTCCTTGGACCGACCGCGCCGCGATCAGCACCTCATATAACCACAAACGCCCACCTGCGGACAAGTGGGCGTCGTGGACATGGCCTCAGGCGTGTCGCCCGTGGCTCATTTGGCCGCGTAGTCCTCCATCGGCTTGTCGTTCGGGCTGGCCCAGGCGGCCTTGGTGCTTTCCGACGCCGGCATGTTGAGGGTCACGTTGTTGGGCGGGATCGGCTGCATGAACCATTTGTCGTACAGCTTGGTCAGCGAGCCATCCTTGATCTGACGCACGATGCTGTCGTCGATCGCCTTCTTCAGCTTGGCGTCGCCCTTGGGCAGCATGCAGGCGATCGGCTCCACCGACAACACTTCGCCCACGATGGCGAAGTCCTTGGGGCTCTTCGACTTGGCGATGTTGGCCGCCAGGATGGAGCCGTCCATCACGAAGGCGTCGGCGCGGCCGGACTCGAGCAGCAGGAAGCTGTCGGCGTGGTCCTTGCCCATCACCTCCTTGAAGTCGATGCCGCCGGCGCGCTCGTTCTTGCGCAGCGTCTGCACGCTGGTGGTGCCGGTGGTGGTGGCCACCGTCCTGCCGTTCAGGTCCTTGATCGACTTGATGCCGGAATTGGCCTTGACGGCGATGCGCACTTCTTCCACGTAGGTGGTGAAGGCGAAGTCGACGTCCTTCTGGCGCGCCTTGTTGTTGGTGGTGGAGCCGCACTCGAAGTCGATGGTGCCGTTCTGGATCAGCGGGATGCGGTTCTGCGAGGTGATGACCTGGTAGTTGATCTTCAGCGGCTTGCCCAGGCTCTTGCCCAGGTCGTCGATGATGCGCTCGGCCATTTCGGTATGGAAGCCGACGTATTTGCCGCCCCCCAGCGTGAAGGCCAGGCCGGAGGAGTCGCGCACACCCAGGTTGACGGCGCCGCGGTCCTTGATCTTGGCCAGCGTGTCGGTGGCCTGTGCAGACGCCGTGCCGGCCGCCAGGGCCAGCACCGCCAGGGTCAGAAGCTGTTTTTTCATTCCGGTTCCTTTCAGCAGATGAACAAGGGATCCTTCGCACGGAAGGCGGGACCCTCTCAACGCATTCTACGTACCCACGGCTACGGACTAACCCTGGGTGTGTGCATCGGCTGAACGGCCGGCCCGGTTTCTGCTCAATCGGTCACGCTTTCGGGCTCGGATGGTGCGGCCGCCGGCTCGGCGCTTTGCTGCAGCGCCCACATGCGGGCGTAGCGGCCACGCGCGGCCAGCAGTTGCAGGTGCGTGCCGCGCTCGACGATCTGGCCCTGTTCCATCACCAGGATTTCGTGCGCGTCCACCACGGTGGACAGGCGGTGCGCGATCACCAGCGTGGTCTTGCCGCGCGCGGCGCTCTTCAGTTCGGCCTGGATGGCGCGCTCGTTGTGCGAATCGAGGGCGCTGGTGGCCTCGTCGAAGACCAGGATCGGCGGGTCCTTGAGCAAGGTGCGGGCGATCGCCACGCGCTGCTTTTCGCCGCCCGACAGCTTCAGCCCGCGCTCGCCGACCATGGTGGCGTAGCCGGCCGGCGTGCCCATGATGAAGTCGTGGATGTGGGCGGCTCGCGCGGCACTCTCCACCTCGGCGTCACTGGCGTCGGGCCGGCCGTAACGGATGTTGTAGGCCACGGTGTCATTGAACAGCACCGTATCCTGCGGCACGATGCCGATGGCCCGGCGCACGCTGGCCTGGGTGACGCGGCGGATGTCCTGGCCGGCAATCAGGATGCGGCCCCCCTCGGGCCCGACGTCGTAGAAGCGAAACAGCAGCCGTGCCAGCGTGGACTTGCCCGCCCCCGACGGCCCCACCACCGCCACCTTGTGCCCGGCCGGCACGTCAAAGCTGACGCCGCGCAGGATCGGGCGCGCCGGGTCGTAGGCGAAGTGCACGTTCTCGAAACGCAGATCGACCGGGCCGTTGGTGTGCAGCGCCTGGGCGCCGGGCGCGTCGGCCACCTCCTGCTCCTTGTCCATGAGGGTGAACATCTTGTCCAGGTCGGTCAGGTTCTGCTTGATCTCGCGGTAGATCACGCCCAGGAAGTTGAGCGGGATGTAGATCTGGATCATGAAGGCGTTGACCATGACCAGGTCGCCAATCGTCATGCGCCCGGCGGCCACGCCCTCGGTGGCGCGCCAGAGCATGGCCACCAGCCCCACGGCGATGATGAGCTGCTGGCCGCTGTTGAGCAGGCCCAGCGTGCTGCGCGCCTTGAGCTGCGCGCGGCGCAGCTGCTCCAGGCTTTCGTCGTAGCGCCGCGCCTCGAACTGCTCGTTGTTGAAGTATTTGACGGTCTCGTAGTTCAGCAGCGAATCGATGGCCTTGCTGTGCGCTGCCGAGTCGAACTGGTTCGCCTGGCGCCGAAACTGGATGCGCCACTGCGTGATGGCCACGGTGAACGCGATGTAGAGCACCAGCGCCGTGAGCGTGATCACGGCAAACCAGATGTCGAACTGGCGCGCGAGGATGAACAGCACCAGCAGCACCTCGACCAGCGTGGCCGCAAGGTTGAACAGCGCGAACGACACCAGCGACTCGATGCCGCGCACGCCGCGCTCGATGTCGCGCGTCATGCCGCCGGTCTGGCGCTCGAGGTGAAAGCGCAGCGACAGGCCGTGCAGATGCTCGAAGGTCTTGAGCGCAATGGCGCGCGCCGCGCCATGCGTGGCCTTGGCAAACACCAGCTCGCGCAGCTCGTTGAACACCGAGTTCGTCAGGCGCAACGCACCATAGGCCAGCAGCAGGCCCACGGGCACGACCAGCAGCGCGGCGCTGCCGCCCGCGGGCAGCGTCATGGCATCGACCAGGCGCTTGAGCAGCAGCGGCACGCCCACGTTGGCGAGCTTGGCGCCGACCATGAAGGCGATGGCCGCGAGCACGCGGCCCTTGTACTGCCACAAATAGGGCAGCAGGCGGCGCAGCGTGGCCGCGTCCGAGCGCTGGCGCGAGGCCGTCTCGCCAGGAGCAAGGGAAAGGGAGCGTTCGCCGCCACCGCGCATGGTTCAGAATCCCGTCATTGCCAACATCCGAGCCGTCGATTCTGCCCATGTCCCACCTGTCCAGCACGGTCACCGGCCATTTGCGCCGCCCCAACGAGCACCCGGTCGAGGCGCCGGCCGAAACCCCGCCGGCCGATCACGAGCTGGTGATGAAGGTGATCCCCATGCCGGCCGACGCCAATGCCAACGGCGACATCTTCGGCGGCTGGGTGATGGCCCAGGTCGACCTGGCCGGCGCCGTGCTGCCGGCGCGCTACGCCCAGGGCCGCATGGCCACGGTGGCGGTGAACCAGTTCGTCTTCAAGCAACCGGTGCGGGTGGGCGACATCCTGTCGTTCTACGCCCGCATGGAGCGCATCGGCCGCAGCTCGCTCACCGTCAACGTGGGCGTGTACGCCGAGCGCTTCGACACCCAGGGCCGCTACATCAAGGTGACCGAGGCCACCCTGACCTACGTGGCGATCGACGACAGCGGGCGGCCGCGCCCGGTGCCACGCCCCGAAATGTGAATGAAACAGGCCTCCAGCGCGCTCAGGACAAGCGCCGAAAGCTATTGTTTTTATAGCTTTCAGGAGACCATGTAGGCCGCCGCCCCGCTGGCCAGCAGCTTGCCGTCGGCCCCATGGAAGGCCATGCGGGTGCTGGCCACGCGCGAGCCCAGGCGCAGCACCTCGGCCGACAGCAGGAAGTGCGTGCCTATGCCTGGCCGCAGGTAGTCGATGCGCAGGTCGATGGTGCCCAGCTTGCCAAAGCGCTGCAGGCGGGTGGCGGGCGGTTCATCCATGTGGCGCGCGCCGATCGCCGCCATGGTGGCGATGCCGCCCATGGCGTCCAGGCCGGCGCTGATCACGCCGCCATGGATGCGCCGGTGGCCAAAGTGACCGATCAGCTCCTCGCGCATGTCGATGCGCCCCTGCACGCCGTCGGGCCTGATGCTGAGCAGCTTCAGGCCGATCACGCGGTTGAACACCACCTGCTGCTCAAACATCAGGCGCAGCCCATCGGCGAACTCGGGCTCGAAGGCGATGGGCGGTGGCTCCATCGGGGGACGGGTCATGCGGAACTCACGGGTGACTGAACCTGCGCCTGACGTTACCACGCCCGCGGGGCGACCCGGCAGCGGTCGATGCGGCGGATTTCAGCATGCGCTGAAATCCGGCTTGCGCTTTTGACGAAAGCTGCTGCGCCCCGCTGCGCGGGACCGCATCTGACGATGCGGCGGATTTCAGCATGCGCTGAAA
>JADLIA010000089.1 GCA_020848515.1 Rubrivivax sp.
AGCTGCTCGAAAGCCTGCAGCACGCCAACCTGCGCTGGTCGTTCGGCCGCGTGGGCGAGCGCCTGCTGGTCAGCCCGCGCTTTCACCGCCGCCACCACGCCATCGGCATCGGCCACGAGGCCAGAGCTGCGCGCGAACCGGGCGCCGCCGGGCCGGCCCAAGGCGCCAGCGCCCCACGCGCCGCGGGGAGCGTGGGGGGCCGTGTCCGGGGCGTCAACTTCGGCGTGCTGCTGCCGTGCTGGGACGCGCTGCTGGGCTCGGCCGACTTTTCCGGCCGCTGCGAGCCCACCGGCATTCGCGATCAGGTCGAGCAGGGGCGCGACTACGGGCGCGGCTTCTGGGCCCAGCAGTGGCGGGGCCTGCTGCGCCTGGCCGGGCGCGCCTGAGCGGGCGGCGCGCCGCGCTATCCTGACGCCATGCTGCCCCGCGTGTTCGACGCCTTCCTGCGTGCCTTGGGCCACGTGTTTCTGCCGCGCGTCATCGGCATGACGCTGCTGCCGCTGCTGGTGATGAGCGTGGTGGCGCTGCTGCTGGCGTGGCTGGGCTGGCAGGCGGCGGTGGCCTGGATGCAGGCGGCGCTGCAGGGCTGGTCGCCGCTGGGCTGGGCCGAGGGCTGGCTGAACATCCAGCGGCCGGGCGGCCTGGCGCTGCTGCTGGCGCCGCTGTTCGTGGTCCTGCTGGCCACGCCGGTGATCGTGCTGGCGTCGCTGGTGGTGGTGTCGCTGCTGCTGACACCGGCGCTCACGCGGCTGGTGGCCGAACGGCGCTTTGCCAACCTGGCGCGGCTGGGCGGGGGCTCGCTGGCCGCTTCCCTGGCGTGGTCGACCGGCTCGCTGCTGCTGGCCGTGCTGGCGCTGGTGCTGACGCTGCCGCTGTGGCTGATTCCGCCGCTGGTGCTGGTGCTGCCGCCGCTCATCTGGGGCTGGCTGACCTACCGGGTGATGAGCTTCGACGCCCTGGTCGACCACGCCAGCGCCGAAGAACGCCGCACCATCTTGCGCCAGCACCGCTGGCCGCTGCTGCTGATCGGCGTGATCTGTGGCTACCTGGGCGCCGCCCCGGGCATCGTCTGGGCCTCGATGGCGCTGTTTGCCGTGCTGTTCGTGCTGCTGGTGCCGCTGGCGATCTGGATCTACACCTTCGTCTTCGTGTTTTCCTCGCTGTGGTTCGCGCACTATGCGCTCGACGCGCTGCAGCGCCTGCGCGACCAGCGCCCGCCGGGCACCGCGCCGGCGGCGGCGCTGCCGGCGGCGCAAGCACCCGACCGCGTGACCGACCTGCCGTGGCGCGATCTCAACGGTTCTGCCTGAAACCCCATGCCCGAATTCGGCCTCATCGTCGTCGGTGACGAAATCCTCTCCGGCAAGCGTGCCGACAAGCACCTGCCCAAGTTCGTCGAGCTGCTGACCGAGCGCGGCCTGCGCCTGGCCTGGGCCGAATACGTGGGCGACGAACCGGCGCGCATTACCGCCACGCTGCGGCGCGCCCTGGCCACGGGCGACGTGGTGGTGTGCACCGGCGGCATCGGCGCGACGCCCGACGACCACACGCGCCAGTGCGCCGCCGCCGCCCTGGGGGTGCCGCTGGCCCTGCACCCCGAGGCCCGGCGCCTGATCGAGCAGCGCGGCCAGGACATGGCGCGCCAGCAGGGCCAGCCCTGGGAGCCCGAGCGCGCCGACAACCGCCAGCGGCTGAACATGGGCGTGTTCCCCGCAGGGGCCCGCATCGTGCCCAACCCTTACAACCAGATTCCGGGTTTTGCGCTTGCGGGGCCTGCGGGAGGTGCTATCTATTTCGTACCGGGTTTCCCGGTCATGGCCTGGCCCATGATGGCCTGGGCGCTGGACACCGAATGGTCGCACTGCTTCACCCGCGGCGCCTGGCGCGAACGCTCGGTGGTGTTGTACGGCGCCATGGAAGCGCCGCTGACGCCGGTGATGGAGCGGGTGGAGGCGGCGCACCCCGGCGTCAGGGTGTTCAGCCTGCCCAGCGTCGATCACCCCGAGCACGGGCGCCACATCGAGCTGGGCGTCAAGGGCGCGCCGGCGCAGGCCGACGCCGCCTACGCCGACCTGCGCGCCTGGCTGCAGCCGTTTGCGCTGTCCTACGGGCCAGAACTGGTGCGTGGCTGAGGCGCGCAGGCCGCGCGGCGAACTTGCCGCCCGGCAACAGGCAAAATCCACCCTTTCGCGCAGGCCACCTGCCGGACGCCGCCCGCCCGGGCGGCACGCCGGCCTGGGGCCGGCGCTCTGCCATTCACCCATCCCCATCCCCATCCCCTCAGGAGTACCCCGATGACCCGATCGGTCGCCGACGTCATGAAACTGCTGCAGGAAGCCGAATGCAAGTTCGTCGACCTGCGCTTCACCGACACCCGTGGCAAGGAGCAGCACGTCACCGTGCCCGTGACCGCCTTCGACGAAGACAAGTTCAGCGACGGCCACCCGTTCGACAGCTCCTCGGTCGCCGGCTGGAAGGGCATCGAGGCGTCCGACATGCTGCTGATGCCCGACCCGAACACGGCCTACGTCGACCCGTTCTTCGAGGAGCCCGCCCTGGTGCTGACCTGCGACGTGCTGGAGCCCGGCGACGGCAAGGCCTACGAACGCGACCCGCGCTCCATCGCGCGCCGCGCCGAGGCCTACCTGAAGGCCAGCGGCATCGGCGACACCGCCTACTTCGGCCCCGAGCCGGAATTCTTCGTCTTCGACAGCGTGCGCTGGGGCACCGAGCCGGGCCACAGCTTCTACCGCATCGAGGAATACGAAGCGCCCTGGAACACCGGCGCCGAGCTCGAAGGCGGCAACCGCGGCCACCGCCCGCGCACCAAAGGCGGCTATTTCCCGGTGCCGCCGGTCGACAGCACCCACGACATGCGCGCCGAAATGGCGCTGATCCTGGACGCCCTGGGGGTGCCGGTGGAGGTGTTCCACCACGAAACCGCCGGCGCCGGCCAGATGGAAATCGGCACGCGCTTTTCCACCCTGGTCGAGCGCGCCGACTGGACGCAGCGCCTGAAATACGTGGTCTGGAACGTGGCCGACCGCTACGGCAAGACGGCCACCTTCATGCCCAAGCCCTACCACGGCGACAACGGCAGCGGCATGCACGTGCACCAGTCGATCTGGAAGGGCGGCAAGAACCTGTTTGCCGGCAAGGGCTACGCTGGCCTGTCCGAGACGGCGCTGTTCTACATCGGCGGCATCATCCGCCACGCCCGGGCACTCAACGCCATCACCAACCCCACCACCAACAGCTACAAGCGCCTGGTGCCGCACTTCGAGGCGCCGGTCAAACTGGCCTACTCGGCGCGCAACCGCTCGGCCTCGATCCGCATCCCGCACGCCGCCAGCGACAAGGCGCGCCGCATCGAAGCGCGCTTTCCCGACCCCATGGCCAACCCCTATCTGTGCTTTGCGGCGTTGCTGATGGCCGGCCTGGACGGCATCGAGAACAAGATCCACCCGGGTGAAGCCGCCACCAAGGACCTCTACCACCTGCCGCCCGAAGAAGACAAGCTGGTGCCCACGGTGTGCCACAGCCTGGACCAGGCGCTGGAAGAGCTGGATCGCGACCGCGCCTTCCTGACGCGCGGCGGCGTGTTCACCGACGCCATGCTCGACGCCTACATCGAGCTGAAGATGACCGAGGTCAACCGCATCCGCGTGCAGGTCAACCCGGCCGAGTACGACCTGTACTTCTCGCTCTGACCGCGCTTGTCGCCACAATGACACGAAATGGGCCGCCCAACGGCGGCCTGGGCCGGTTCAGTGGCGATTTTCGGGAACAAGCCTGCCCCAAAGCGGTCCACCTGCCCGATACTTGATCGTTGAAGGCTGATCCCGGCGCGTTGCCGGGGCCGTTGTACCGACCGACATGAAACCTCTGCTGCCGATCCCCTGGGTGCCGTTGCTCGCCGCCGCGCTGGCCGTCGCGGCGTGGCCTGCGGCGGCGCAGGACCGCATCTACCGCTGCGGCAACGAGTACACCAACCAACCCAAGGGCCGCTCCGACTGCAAGCTGGTGGAAGGCGGCAACGTCACCATCGTGCGCGGCACCGCACCCGCGGCGGCGCCGGCGGCCACAGCCCCCGCCGGGACGGCCCCGGCGGCGCGCTCGGGCGGCGCTTCACCCGCCTCGGCGCCGCGCGTCGACAACGCCGAGCAGCGCAAGCGCGACGCCGACGCCAAGGCCATCCTGCAGCAGGAGTTGCGCCGCGCCGAGGCCAAGCAAGCCGAGCTGGAGAAGGAGTACAAGGGTGGTGAGCCCGACAAGATCGGCGGCGAAGCGCGCAACCACCAGAAGTACCTCGACCGCGTGGCCGAACTGAAGGCCGCGATCGAGCGCAACCAGAGCGACATCGAAGGCATCAAGCGCGAGCTGGGCCGCCTTGGACCTTGAGGCGACGCTGAACAACCCCCTGGCGCGCGGCGCCTCCCGGCCCGGAGCGGTCTGCGCAGCCAATGCCGGGTACGGCTGCGGCCGTGTCAGCGCTTGGCGTGCGGCATCCCGTCCCCATGCAGGGTACCCCGTATCGCAGGGCCGATGCCGCGTGGCCTGAACCTAGGAGGCTGTCGGACTTGGAAATCGCCGGCTGCAAATCGACCGCAGCGGCCCATTTTTCACCGGCTTTTTGCCCAATAGCTCTGCTATTGGGGTGCAAATCCGGCAAAAACTGGTCTCGCTGGGGCCGATTCTCGCTTTCGGCGCTCCAAGCCCGACAGCCTCCTAGGCTGAATCGCTTCGCCGCTCGTTTGCTATTGTAATAATAGCTGTTGGCGGAGATTGGTAGCGCGCTACAGCCCGATTGGGCTGTGGCATTCATGGGCCGTGCGCTTCAGGCCAGTTCGAGCGTCACCGGCGCATGGTCGCTGGGCTTGGGCCATTTGCGCGGCACGCGGTCGATATGGCACGCCGTCGCCTGCGCCACCAGCGGCTGACTGATCAGGATGTGGTCGATGCGCAAGCCGCGGTTTTTCTGGTAGCCCAGCATGCGGTAGTCCCACCAGCTGAAGCTCTTGTCCGGCTGCTCGAACAGCCGGAAGGCGTCCGCCAGGCCCAACCCCAGCAGGGCCTGGAAGTGGTGGCGCTCCTCGCTGGTGTGGTGGATGGTTTCGGCCAGGCCCACCGGGTCGTAGCTGTCGCGGTCTTCCGGCGCGATGTTGAAGTCGCCCAGCAGCACCAGGCGCGGGTGCGCCGCCAGCTCCTCGCGCAGCCAGTCGCGCAGCGCGCGCAGCCAGCTCATCTTGTAGTCGAACTTGTCCGAGCCCGGCGCCTGGCCGTTGACGAAATAGCCGTTGACCACCCGCAGCGGCCCGCCGGGCGCCTCCAGCGTGGCGGCGATCACGCGCGCCGATTCGTCGGCAAAACCGGGGATGTTGCGCACCACCGCCTGCGCCGCCAGCGGCGCGCGCGTCAGCAGGGCGACGCCGTTGTAGGTCTTCTGCCCGAAGGCCACGGCGGCGTAGCCGGCTTCGCCCAGCGCCTGATGCGGAAACTTGTCGTCCGTCAGCTTCAGCTCCTGCAGCGCCAGCACGTCGACCGGGTTGGCCGCCAGCCAGTCCAGCACGTGCGGCAGGCGGGCGGTGAGGGAGTTGACGTTCCAGGTG
>JADLIA010000090.1 GCA_020848515.1 Rubrivivax sp.
CAGGTGCAGAACATCGAGTGAACCGACGATGCGACATCGGCCAGTGGCGAACCCGTTGAACCAGGGGTGACGAGGGGACGGAGGTGGATGCCGCGGCGCTTCGCGGGCTGTGATCGAGCGCAGACTTCAAAGCGCCGCCCTCCCATCCAGGCGCACTGGGGCGGTCCTTGCGCTCAGTGTTGACCGCTGCTGCGGATCTGGATTTCACCCCTCATGCCGGCTTCGTAGTGGCCGGGGATGAGGCAGGCGAAGTGCACGGTGCCGGCGCGGCTGAAGTGCCAGACGATTTCGCCCTGCTGGCCGGGGGCCAGCGTGATCTGGTTCGGTTCGGCGTGCGCCATGCCGGGCTGGCGCGCCATCTGGTCGCGGTGCGCCAGCAGGTCCTGCAGGGTGCCCAGGCTGAGTTCGTGCGGCACCTGGCCGGTGTTGCGCACCACCAGGCGCACGGTTTCGCCCTGGCGCACGGCAAGGCGTTCGGGGCTGAAGCGCATGCGGTCGTTCATGTCGATGCGCACGCTGCGGCTGGCGCGCGCGGCCACGCCGGGCTGGCCGATGGCGCTGTCGGCGGCGGCGTGCTCGCCGTGCGGGCCATGGTGGCTGCCGGCGGCGAAGGCGGCGCCGCCGCACAGGGCCAGGGTGGCCAGCAGGACGCGGCGGGGGGTGCTCGGGCGGGTCATGGGGTGCCTCTCGGGATCAGGCGAAACAAGGTGTTCAGTGGCCCGTGGGCGCCGGCTGGGCGGCCTGTGGCGCTTCGACCGGGGTGGTGTTGGCGCCGGGCACGGCGCGGCGCGCCAGCAGGGCGTAGACGGTGGGCACGACGAACAGGGTGAGCAGGGTGCCCAGGCTCATGCCGCCGACGATGACCCAGCCGATCTGGCGCCGGCTTTCGGAGCCGGCACCGCTGGCCAGCGCCAGTGGCACGGCGCCCAGCACCATGGCGCCGGTGGTCATGAGGATGGGGCGCAGGCGCTGGCTGCTGGCGTGCACCAGGGCGTCGAGCATGTCCCAGCCGCGCTGGCGCAGCTGGTTGGTGAATTCGACGATCAGGATGCCGTGCTTGGTGACCAGGCCGACCAGGGTGATGAGGCCGATCTGCGAATACACGTTGAGCGAGCCGCCGCTCCATTTGAGCGCCAGCAGCGCGCCGATCATGGACAGCGGCACCGAGAACATGATGACCAGCGGATCGACGAAGCTTTCGAACTGCGCCGCCAGCACCAGGAAGATGAACAGCAACGCCAGCACGAACACCACCACCAGCGCGCCCTGGCTGGAGCGGAATTCACGCGAGATGCCGTTCAGGTCGGTGGTGTAGCCGCTCTTGAGCACGCGCGCCGCGGCCTGGTCGAGGAACGTCAGCGCCTGGCCGAGCGAGTAATCGGGCGCCAGATTGGCGGTGAGCGTGGCCGAGCGGCGCTGGCCGAAGTGGTTGAGCTCGCGCGGCGCCACGCCTTCGCGCACCTGCACCAGGCTGGACAGCGGCACCATGGTGTCCACCCCGCCCTTGCTGGCGCGCAGCTGGATGCGGTCGATGTCGGCCGGGGTGCCGCGGCCGCTGGCGGTGGTCTGCACGATGACGTCGTACTGCTCGGCGTCGCGTTTGTAGCGGGTGACCTGGCGCCCGCCCAGCATGGTTTCGATGGCGCGCGCCACCGCGTCGACGCTGACGCCCAGGTCGGCGGCGCGTTCGCGGTCGACTTCGATGCGCAGCTCGGGCTTGGACAGGCGCAGGTCGACGTCGGGGGCGATGAAGCCGGGGTTGGCGGCCACCTCGTCCATCAGCGCGCGCATGGCGCGGTTGAGGTTGTCGTAGCTGTCGGAGGTCTGCACCACGAAGTTGACCGGGCGCTCGCGAAAGCCCTGCCCCAGCGAAGGCGGCGTGATGGGAAAGGCGTTGACGCCGGCCAGCTGGTTGAACTGCGGCTGCATCTGGCGCGCGATGTCGAGCGTGGAGCGCCGGCGCTCGCTCCAGTCGACCGCGCGGTACACCACGCTGCCCTGCGACACGCTGGGGTTGCCGATGTTGGCGAAGATGCGGTCGAACTCGGGGTACTGCTGGCCGATGGCTTCCAGCCGGCGCGCGTAGCGGTCGGTGTAGTCGAGCGTGGCGCCGTCGGGTGCGTTGATGTTGGCCAGGATCACGCCGCGGTCTTCCAGCGGCGACAGCTCCTGCCGCATGCTGGGGTAGAGCCAGGCGATGGCGGCGGCGCAGCCGGCCATGCCCAGCAGCACCAGCGCGCGCGCGCGCGTGAGCACGCGCCGCAGCAGGCGACCGTAGGCGCGCGCCAGGCCCATGAGGGCGCGCTCCATGCCGCGGTCGAACACGCCGGGGCGCGGGTTGTGGCGCAGCAGCTTGGAGCACATCATGGGCGACAGGGTGAGCGCCACGAAGCCCGACACCAGCACCGCGCCGGCCAGCGCCAGCGCGAATTCGACGAACAGCCGCCCGGTGCGCCCGGGGGTGAAGGCCAGCGGCGCGTACACCGCCGCCAGCGTGAGCGTCATGGCGACGATGGCAAAGCCGATTTCGCGCGCGCCGTGGATGGCGGCGGCAAACGGCGCCATGCCTTCTTCGATGTGGCGGTGGATGTTCTCCAGCATGACGATGGCGTCGTCCACCACCAGGCCGATGGCCAGCACCAGCGCCAGCAGGGTGAGGGTGTTGATGGAAAAGCCGGCCAGCGACATCAGCCCGAAGGCGCCGATCAGGCTGACCGGGATGGTGACGATGGGGATGATGGAGGCGCGCACCGTGCGCAGAAAGACGAAGATCACCAGCGCCACCAGCACGATGGCTTCGGTGATGGTGGTGTAGACGCTGCTGACGGCGCGGTCGATGAACACCGAGTTGTCGTTGGCGATGTCGATCTTGACGTCCGGCGGCAGATCGTCCTGCAGGCGCGGCAGCATGTCGCGCACGCCGCGCGACAGCAGCAGCGGGTTGGCGGTGGTCTGGCGGATCACGCCGGCCGAGATGGCCGAGCGGCCGTTCAGGCGCACGGCGCTGCGCTCGTCGGCGGCACCCTCCTCGACCCGGGCGACGTCGCGCAGGCGCACCGGAAAGCCGCTGACGGTGCGCAGCACGATGTCGGCGAACTGCGCCGGCCGCGCCAGGTCGGTCTGCGAGGTGACGGAGAACTCGCGCTGGCTGGATTCGATGCGGCCGGCGGGCAGCTCCAGGTTGTTGCGGCGGATGGCGTCTTCGACGTCCTGCGTGGTCAGGCGGTAGGCGGCCAGGCGCTCCGGGTCCAGCCACACGCGCATGGCGTACTTGCGCTCGCCGAAGATGCGCACGTCGGCCACGCCGGTCACCGTCTGCAGGCGCGCCTTGACGATGCGGTTGACCAGGTCGTTGATCTCCAGGCGCGAGCGGGTGTCGCTGGAAAAGGCCAGCCAGATGACCGGGAAGGCGTCGGCCTCGACCTTGGCGATGACCGGCTCGTCGATGCTCTGCGGCAGGCGGTTGCGCACGCGCGAGACGCGGTCGCGCACCTCGGCGGCGGCGGTGTCGGCGTCCTTTTCGAGCCGGAAGCGCACGCTGATCTGCGCCTGCTCGGGGCGGCTGATGGAGGTCAGCACGTCCACCGCGTCGATGCCGGCGATGGAGTCTTCCAGCGGCTTGGTGACCTGGGTCTCGATCACCTCGGCCGAGGCGCCGACGTAGCGCACGCTGACGGTGACCACCGGCTCGTCGATCTTGGGGTATTCGCGCACCGCCAGCCGGCTGTAGCTGACCAGGCCGATCAGCACGATCAGCAGCGACAGCACGGTGGCCAGCACCGGGCGGCGGATCGAGACTTCAGCCAGTTGCATGGGCACTGCTCGGCACGCTGGGTTTTAAGCAAAAACAGGTTCTGGCGCTTATGCAGAAAGCGCCAGTAGCTATCGTTTTCATAGTATTCATGGGCGCCGTCGGCATGGGCATGCCCCTCAGCCGCGCGCCGCCGCCGCGCAGGCGTTGCCGCCGGACCCGGCGCGGTGCCACTGCAGCGGTGCGGCGGGCGCCGGGGCCGCCGCGGCGGCGCTGGCCGCCGGCGCCGGGCCGTCGGCGCCGGCGGCCGCGTCTGCCGCGCGCGTCAGGCGCACGCGCGTGCGCGCCGCGTTCAGGCGCTGCTGGCCGGCCACCACGATGCGTTCGCCGGCGGCCACGCCACTTACCGCCTCGACCAGGCCGGCCTGGCGCGCCCCCAGGGTGACGGGCACGCGCTCGACCTCGGCGGTGCCTTCGGGCGCCGACGCGCCCGCCGCCGGCCCCGCGGCCAGCCGGTACACGTACAGGTTGCCGCCCTGCGACAGCACCGCCTCCTCGGGCAGCATGACGGCGCCGCTGCGCTCGCCAAAGCGGGTGTCCACGCGCGCGAACATGCCGGGGCGCAGCAGCGCCTGGCGGTTGTCGATGCAGGCGCGCACCGCCACGCTGCGGCCCTGGGCGTCGATCTGCGGGTCGATGGCCTGGATCACGGCCTCGAAGGCGTGACCGGGCAGCGCGTCCAGCGTCACGTGGCTGATCTGGCCGCGCCGCACCCGCCCCTGCCAGCGCTCGGGCAGGCGAAAGTCCAGCAGCATGGCGTCCAGGTCGTCCAGGTGCACGATGTCGGCGCCCGCCTGCAGCACGTCGCCCACGTGCACGTTGCCGATGCCGGCCAGCGCGCCGAACGGCGCCAGGATCTTCAGCCGCGCGGCGCTGGCCTGGGCCAGCTCCAGCTTGGCGCGCGCCACCGCCACCGCGGCCTGGCTTTCGTCCACCGCGCGCGCGCTGATGAAGCCCTGCCCCGCCAGATCGGCGTTGCGCCGGTGGTTGGATTCGGCGATGCCCAGTTCGGCCCGCGCCTGCTGCACCTGCGCCAGCGCCAGCCGGTCGTCGAGCTGCACCAGCAACTGACCGCGCCGCACGCGCTCGCCGTCGCGAAAGCCGAGCTGCGTCACGCGCCCGGCGACCTCGGGCCGCAGCACCACGCTCTGGCGCGCACGCAGGCTGCCGACGGCGCTGGCCGAGTCGCTCAGCACCATCGCCCGCGCCGTTGCCAGCTCGACCACCGGCGGCGCCCCGCCACCGGCCCCGCCGGCCGCGCCGTTGCCCGGCCCGCGCGCGGCACTGGCGGCCGGCACCGGGCCACCCGCGGGCGCGCTGCCGCCCGCGCGCTGCCACCACCAGGCGCCGGCCGAAAGCGCCAGCAGCGCCCCGACGGCGACCATCGATACCCACGGGCGCCTAGCCACGGCGGGCTCCGGCGGCGGCTGGCATGGGGGGGTGCAAAGGTGCTGGCATCGAAGCTGTGAGCAAGTGTGAATCAGGCGCGTAATTTACCGGTTGCGCGCCGGCCGCGCCGAGGTGGGCGCGGTGGCGCTGCGACCGGCGCCTGCACGCACCGTTCAGCCGCGCGGCACGCCACGGTTGGCCAGCGCGTCGGCGCGTTCGTTGCCTTCGTGGCCGGTGTGGCCGCGCACCCAGTGCCACCGGATCCGATGGCCGGCGCCGCCGACCAGGGCATCGAGCTGCTGCCACAGATCGACGTTTCTGACCGGCTGCTTGCTGGCGGTGCGCCAGCCCCTGGCCTTCCAGCCGGCGATCCATTCGGTGATGCCCTGGCGCACGTACTGGCTGTCCAGGTACAGATCGACTTCGCACGGGCGCTTGAGCGCGCGCAGGCCCTCGATCACCGCCGTCAGTTCCATGCGGTTGTTGGTGGTCTGCGGCTCGCCGCCGTACAGCTCTTTTTCGTGGCCGGGCGCGCGCAGCAGCACGCCCCAGCCGCCGGGGCCGGGGTTGCCCTTGCAGGCGCCGTCGGTGTAGATCTCAACGTGGTTCAAGTTCGGTTTCCGTCAGGGTGGGGGCGTCGGCGCGGCGGTGGGCCACCGTCGCCGGCGCCGTGGCGGCCACGGGCGCCGCCTTCCAGCGCGCGCCGATCAGCCGCGCGCCGTGCGTGCGCTTGACCGCCAGCATGACATAGGCGGCGCCGAACACCGGCCACCAGCGCGCGCCCAGGCGGTCCATCCAGGCGTAGCGCGCCAGCCGGCGGGGGCTGCGCACGGCCGGGCGCCAGCAGCCGAAGCTGACCGATTCCAGCTCGAACTGCAGCA
>JADLIA010000091.1 GCA_020848515.1 Rubrivivax sp.
CCGGCCAAATCCGGCCAGATCAAGGCAATGGTGCAGGCGCCAACACCAAGCCGCCAACACCAAGCCCTTCAGGTCGGTATCGGCGGTCCACACAGGGGTCAAGAGGCCGTTTGAAATTCCTATGCGCAGCTCGGCAAGGGGCTGTCGAAGGACGGCGCTGCGTCAGCAACCGTGCCCGGTGCCGCCTCGGCCCCGCAGGGTGCACCGCGGGGGCTGCAGGGAGATCGGCTGTGACGGCCGCCGCATCGGTTGCCGCGCTGCGCAGCATCGGCGCGGCGGCCGGGCGGCGCGTCGTGCGTGCTCATCTCGAGATTCCCAGGGCGTCCCACAGGAACTGGTAGGACACGACGGGTCGACCTTGGGCGGCAGACTGCTGGCGCTCGCCTTGCTCGTACTCGCGCAGCAGGCCCTTCACGCGCTCCAGGCCGGCCGGGGTGGTGATGGCCTGGCGCGGCGTGCGTCCGTCCAGAGCGGGAATGGACTCGTCAGCCCAGTTGGCGTAGTGGCGATGGAGCACTTGCTCGATGGCCTGTGCAATGACCTCGGGCGGCAGATCCGGGGTGCTGGCGGCGGAAGATCGCGGCGTGCGCCCCGTGTCGCTGCCGCCCGCTTGGGCGAGATGGCCAGCCGGATCGGTGATCTCGCGCGTCAGGTGCTGTACCGCTGCGCCGGCCACGCCTTCGAACCAGGCGCGGCCAACATCCGCCAGCCGCTGTGTGCGGTGGAAGAGCTCGATGCGGTCAGTGCTGCGTCCTGGGTTGATGGTCGACAGGCTGCGCCGCGCGCCATCATCGCCCTCGATGAGGCGATGCCATCCCTGCTGCGCATCGCCGCTGACATCGGGTTGCGACGCCAAGGAAGCGGCGAGCGCCGCCGCATCGAGCACGCGGTAATGGTCGGTCACCAGGAGCAGGGGATCGCCGGTCGACGCATCCTGGATCTGCGGCAGCCGTGCGGGCGCGAACCACTGGTCCAGCCAGGCGCGGGCGATCTCCAGCTCGAGCAGATCGCGTTGGTTGTCGATGTGGAGCTTCAGATCGGCAGAGCCGGCCAGCACCTGCCGGGCCTGCGCCAGCACGGCCGCCTCCGCCAGCTTGGAGAAGGGATAGATGGCCCCCGAGAGCTCAAGGTGCCCCGCTATGCCCGCGCCGGCAGCGATCTCCATGATGCGCGCGCCCAAAAGCATGCCCGGCTTCGCGCTGCGGCTGCCGCTGATCTCGCGTACCGAGTGCGGATCAGCCTGCGGCTCGAGCTCGTCGATCAGGGTCATGCCGGCGCCGGGCTGCACGTCGGTGACGCGGTACAGGCGCAGGGGCCGTGCGCGCAGTTGAGCGATCCAGTCGCGCTGGCCGGGCGTGAGAAACGGGCCCTCGCGACTCAACAGGTAGGCGTTGATTTCTCGCAGGCCACCCCGGGCGTGGATCTCCCCGCGGGCGATCAACCACTCGCCGGCGTTGATAGACACCATGGTCATGCCGTCTTTGTCCAGCTGCCAGCCGTCCCGCGGGCCCTCGGGCCGCCAGAGGTCCAGCAGCTCCTCGAAGGCATTGCGCCAACCCTTGCGATGGCGCTCGGCCAGCCAGGAGATGGCCACGCGGGCCGCATCTTCGTGATCGTGCGGGCGCAGGGGGTGAATGTTCATGATTGCAATCAGGTGAGGTGAGTGAAGCGGGTTGGGCTGTTGAACGACGTCACGGCACTGAGTTCGTCGTAGGCAGGGCACATGGTAGAAGAATGGCGATTCCTGCTGAGCCAGTTGGCGGTCGACCTGCGGTGGCAAGGGCAGGGCATTGCGCGATCGCTGGTGTTCTATGCGCTCACAACGGCGGTGCGCCTGTCCGACCAGCTCGGCTGCTTCTGCGTGCTGACCCATCCGCTGGATGACGATGTCCGGGCGCTCTATGCGGCCTTCGGGTTCGAGGACCTTCCGTTCGATCCTGCGCGCAGCATGGCGGTTCGAATCGCGGATCTGGTGCGTAGCGGCTTCGGGGCAACTGACTGAGATCGAGCGGTTCCCGATCCTTGCAGAGCCTGGGACACCAGGAACTGCCTCCGCTGCCGGGCAGCTCAGGGCCAGTCCGCGTAGTTGGCTGTCGAGGCCGGACGGCCGGCCGCGGCCCGCTCCCGCGCCTGGCGCCGCCACTGCCCCGGTGCCGTCCCGGTCCAGCGATGAAAGAAGCGGCCGAAGTGGCTGCTGCTGCCAAAACCCAGGTCGTGCGCCACCCGGTCCACCGGCAAGTCGGTGCCCGCCAGCAGGCTGCACGCCTCGCGCAGCACACGCTGATGCAGCAGGTGCAATGGCGAGCGGCCCAGCGCGCGCACGCACAGATCGTGCAGGCGGTCCGGCGAGATCGCCAGTTCGGACGCATAGCGCGCCACAGTCCAGCGGCTGCGGAACTGCGTTTCCACCAGGTGACGGAACTGCAGCAGGCGCTGCGGCCCGGGTGAGCTGGCGTCGGCCCCGCGCTCGCGGCTGGTCAGTCGCCACAGCAGCACCAGCACGAGCGTGAGGTGTGCCGCGAGAAACGGCCGCGAACTGCCAGCCTCCAGCCGCGACTCGGCCTCCATCGCGTGCAATGAGCGCACGACGTCCTGGCGCTGCAGCGGCTCGGTGTCTACCGCCAGCCAGCTGCGGATGGCCAGCGCGCGCAGCACCGCGGCATCGGCGCGATCGCCCAGGGCACTGGCCAGCAAGGTATCGGCCACGCCGACCCAGACGCCCGAGCTGCCCGCCTCGACCCGCAGCGCCTGCGCGCGGCCGGCCGGCAGCCAGGCGATGTCGCCGGCGCGCAGCCGCATCTGGCCATCGGCATGCCACAGCGTGCCTTGCCCGCTCGCCAGGTGCACGATCCGCGACAGCACCGCCGCTCCGGCCGCCGGGGCGAGCGACCAGTGCCGCGCCTGCAGCGACGACTCGAAGGTGGCGGCCGAAACCTCGTGCGCCACGGCGTCGCCGCCCGTCCGCGCCGCACCCCGGATGGTGACACCCGTAGCGGCCGTGGGCGGGCCCGTGGGGCCACTTGTCTGGCCCGTCCCCGGTCTGGGTTCACGCGGGGTCACGCTGGGTCTGCGCTGACGATGGATGCAGGGTCGACAGCCTACCCGGCGCCAAGGCCCAGGTACGCCGCCTGCACCGCCGGATCGTTCAGCAGGCGCGCGGCGGTGCCCTCCCCGGAGATGCGACCGTTCTCCAGCAGGTAGCCGCGGTCGGCAATGGCCAGGCTGCGCTTGGCGTTCTGCTCCACCAGCAGGACGCTGACGCCGCTGCGCTTGACCTGCAGCAGCGCGCGGAACAGCTCGCCGCACATCAGCGGCGACAGGCCCAGCGACGGCTCGTCCAGCAGCAACAGGCGCGGCGTCGACATCAGCGCACGGCCGATCGCCACCATCTGCTGCTCGCCGCCGCTCATCGTGCGGGCGGTCTGGCCCAGGCGTTCAGCCAGCCGCGGAAACAGCGACAGCACGTGCTCCAGGTTGCGCGCCTCATCGGCGCGCGCACGGCGCGGGTAGGCGCCCAGCTGCAGGTTCTCGCGCACCGTCAGCTCACCGAAGATGCCGCGCCCCTCCGGCACCAGCGCCACGCCGGCCTCCACGCGCAGGCGCGCTGGCAGCCCGTGCAGCGGCTGCCCGGCGAGGTGGACCTGGCTGCTGGGCGGCATCGGCACCAGCCCGGCGATGGCCTTGAGCATCGTCGTCTTGCCGGCTCCGTTGGCGCCCAGGATGACGACCAGCTCGCCTTCGGCCACTGTCAGGGCCACCTCGTCCAGCGCCTGGTGCAGCCCGTAGGCGGCCGACAACCGCTGCACGTCAAACATCGGCGCGGCCCGGTTCGTCATCGTCGTCCCCCAGGTAGGCCTGGACCACCAGCCGATCGGCCAGCACCGCGGCCGCTGCGCCTTCGGCGATCTTGGCGCCCGAGTTCATCACCACGCAGTGGTCGCACAACGAGCGGATGGCGTCCATCACGTGCTCGACCATCAGCACCGCGATGCCAGCCCCGCGCAGCGAACGGATCAGCGCCACCCCCTCGACCAGCTCGGACGGGTTCAGGCCGGCCAGCCATTCGTCCAGCAGCAGCAGCCGCGGCTGCAGCGCCAGCGCCCGCGCCAGCTCCAGGCGCTTCTGGTCGATGTAGGTCAGCTGCGCGGCGCCCTGGTCGGCGCGCCCGCCCAGACCCACCCGCTCGAGCAACACGGTGGCGTCGCCGCGGTGATCGCCGTGGCCGACCATCAGGCCGGCCTGCACGTTCTCGCGCACCGTCATGCGCTGGAACACGCGCACCAGCTGGAACGTGCGTGCGATGCCCGCGCGCGCGATCCGGTGCGGTGCCGCTCCAGCCAGCTCGCGACCCTCGAAGCGCACCGAGCCGCGGTCAGGCTGCAAGGCACCGCTGATCAGGTTGAGCGCCGTGGTCTTGCCCGATCCGTTGGGCCCGATCAAGCCGACGATCTGCCCGGCCGCCACGTCGAACGACAGCGCGTCCACGGCACGCAGGCCGCCGAACGAGCGGCCCAGCCCCCGCACCTGCAGCAGCGGCGCGCTCACTGCGGCCCTCCGGCGCGGCGCAGCCGCAGCAGCAGACCGACCACGCCGCGCGGCAGCGCATAGACGATCAGCAGGAAGACCACGCCCAGCACGATCGGGAAGTGGTTGGGGAAATACTTGATCAGCGTCTCGAACAGCAGCACCAGCGGCACGACGCCCAGCACCGGGCCCCAGAAGCGCGCAGTGCCGCCCAGCAGCGCCATGATCACGACCTGGAACGAGACGATGGCGTTGAAGGCGATGGCCGGATCGATGTAGGTCCAGCGCGGCGCAACGATCGCCCCGGCCAGCACCATGAACACCGACGTGCCGGTGAATGCAATCAGCTTGGTGCGCGTGGTGTCGATGCCGCAGTGGCGTGCGGCCTGCTCGTCCTCGCCGATCAGGCGCAGCGCAAAACCCAGCCGCGAGCGAGCCAGCCACCAGCCAAAGCCCAGCACCAGCGCCAGCAGCGCCAGCATCTGGCCGTAGATGAAGGCCGGCGAGGCGGCATCCACAAACACATAGCGGCCAACCGAACCGGCGATCTTGCTTTCGTACCAGTTGACGACCTGGCGCAGCAGCTCGGTCATGCCGAAGGTGAAGATGACGAAGTAGGTTCCCGACAGGCGCAGCGTGACCAGCCCTACCAGCAGCGACAACACCGCGCCGATGGCGGCCGCCGCCAGCAGCACCAGCGGCCAGGGCAGTTGCTCGCCCAGCACCGCCACGGTGTAGGAGCCCACGCCGAAGAAGGCCACCGTGGCCAGCGAGATGTAGCCGGTGCTGCCGCAGAACAGGCCCCAGGCGGTGGCCAGCACGGCGTACAGCAGCAGGTTGATGAGCAGCGCGGTGGTGTAGTCGTTGCCCAGCGCGGGCGCAAAGCCCAGCAGCACGAAGACGGCGGCGACCGCGGCGCCGGCCAGCACCTGGCGCGCGCTCACCGCTGGACCTTTCCAAACAGCCCGGCCGGCTTGAACAGCAGCACGGCGAGGAAGAGGGCGTAGTTGGCCGCCAGCGTCAGCCCGGGGTCGACGAAGGTGCCGACCAGGCTCTCCACCAGGCCCAGCATCAGCGCCGCGACCACCGCACCCGCCATATTGCCTATGCCACCCATGATGACCACGATCAGCGCCTTCATGGTGAAGACCACGCCCATGGACGCGTTGAAGGTCAGGAACATGCTCACCAGCACCCCCGCCACCGCGGCCAGCACGGTGCCCAGGGCAAAGGCCGCCATCGCCAGGCGCTGCACGTCAATGCCCACCAGCTGTGCCGACACCGGGTCCACCGAGACGGCACGGATCGCCGTGCCCACGCGGGTGCGCGTGAGCAGCAGCCACACCGCCAGCCCCAGCACGAGCGCCATCGCCAGCGCGAGCAGCCGGTTGGCCGCCAGCGTGGTGCCCAGCACCGCCACCGGCACCGAGAGGAAGGAGTAGCTCAGGTAGCTGCCGCCCACCAGCACCAGCATCACGCCCTGGACGATGAACAGCAGCCCGAAGGTGCCCAGCAGGCTGTCGGCCTCCAGCGCGTCGCGGTTGGGCGCGCGCCGCACCAGCGGCATGAGCGCGAGCTGGTAGACCGCCCAGCCGACCAGCGCACCCAGCGGCAGCACCAGCACCAGGGTCAGCAGCGGCGAGATGCCGAGCTGGCCGAACAGCGCGTAGGCCAGCACGGCCGCGGCGATCAGCATCTCGCCGTAGGACAGGTTCATGATGCGCGCCACGCCGTACTGGAGGTTCAGCCCCAGTGCGACGAGCGCGTACATGCCCCCCAGGGTCAGGCCCGACAACAGGGCGTCGATGAACTGCATCGCGGCGCTGTCCCTGGCGGCCGTCAGGCCTTCCAGGCCGGCTTCGGGAACACCGGCTTGCGTGCGCCCGGCTGGGACGGATAGACGCCGTAGAAATCGCCGTCCTGCCACTGCCCGACGAACCAGCCGCCCTTGCGGATGTTGTTGGCGTCGAACTCGAGCTTGCCCACGATGGTGTCGTAGCTCGTGCTGCGCAGGTGCTTGATGATCTCTGCGTTGTTCATGCCGACCTTCTCGATCGCCTGGCCCATCGCCTGCAGGCCCGCGTACAGCAGCGATGCGCCCCAGCGCTCGGGCTCGCGCTTGTGCATCTCGGTGTGGCGCTTGATGTAGGCGCGGAAGGCGTCGCTGTCGGGGTTCCAGCCGCCGATGCCCATGACGCCGTCGGCGTTGTTGCCAAAGCGCTGCTTGTACATCGGGAAGAAGGTGCCCACCGCGGTGTAGAAGACCTTGGGGTTGAAGGCCCGCACCCGCGCGCTCTCGGCCAGCGCCATCGTGTCCGATGGGTAGCTGAAGGCCATGAACACATCGGGGTTCGCGCGCTGGGCCTCGCTGATGACCGGCGTGAAATCCTGCGAGCTCAGCGGGTAGCCGCCGTCGTAGACGATGTTGAAGTTGGCCGCCTTGAGCGCCTTGCGCGCCGCGTTGGCCAGCTCGATGCCGAACTGCTCGGTGGCGTGCGCCACGGCCACGCGGTCGTTGATCTGACCGGCCGCGCGCGCCTGGCTGAGCACCGCCACCAGCGCCTCGGCATAGGTGCTCGAGGTGTTCAGCAGCGAGAACACGTTGGGCCAGCGCTTGACGATCTCGGCGGTGCGGTCGCTGGCCATGCTGGGGGCCATCATCGGGTAGCCGGCACGGGCGAAGATGGGCGCCACGGCCAGGTTCTGCCCGGTGCCCCAGGGCGGCAGCAGGATGTCGACCTTGTCCTGGCTGATCAGGCGCTCCACCGCACGCACCGCCTCCTCGGACTGGCTGCGATCGTCGTACTCGATGTGCTCGAGCTGGAGTTTGCGGCCGTCCACGGTCAGGCCGCCGGCGTCGTTGGTGTCCTTGATCCACAGCAGGTAGTTCGGCCACTGGGTGGCGGCCGCACCACCGGCGAAGGGGCCGGTCTTGGAGATCGCCCAGCCGACCTTGATGGACGTGCGCTGCGCGTACACCCAGCGCGGGGCGGCCAATGCGGCGGTGGCGGCACCGAGCGTGCCGACGACCTTGCGACGTGAGATGCGGTGGCTCATGGTGTCATGTCTCCAGAGTGTGGTGGTCTGCCGCCCGGGGTATTGCATCGGCACGCCAGGGCGTGCGGTGGCCGGAGGGCGGCTGAGATGGGTCCGGCCATGCTCGATCGGAATCTGCTCAGAACGGGTAGTGCGCGGGCGACGTCTGCAGGGTGATCCAGCGCAGCTCGGTGAACTCCTCGATGCCGGCATGGCCGCCGAAGCGCCCGTAGCCGCTGCCCTTCATGCCGCCAAAGGGCATCTGCGCCTCGTCCTGCACGGTGGCCGAGTTGACGTGGCAGATGCCGGCATCGATGCGGCGCGCCACGGCGAGCGCGCGGTTCACGTCACGGCCGAAGACGGCCGACGACAGGCCGTACTCGTTGTCGTTGGCCACCGTGACCGCCTCGTCGACCGAACGCACCCGCACCACGGCCACGACCGGGCCGAACGACTCCTCGCGGTAGATGCGCATCGCCGGCGTCACATGGTCCAGCAGCGCGGGCTGCATGATGGTGCCCTCGATCTCGCCGCCGGCGACCAGCGTCGCGCCCTTGGCCAGCGCGTCGTCGATCAGCCCGCGCACGCGCTCGGCCGCTTCGCGGCCGACCATGGCGCCGAGCACGCAGCCCTCGGTTCCGGGCACGCCGGCGCGCAGCGTGGCAGCCTTGCGGCCCAGGCGCTCGACAAAGGCGTCGGCGATCGCCTCGTCCACCACCAGCCGCTCGGTGCTCATGCAGATCTGGCCCTGGTTCATGTAGGCGCCGAAGGCGGCGGCCGCCACCGCCTCGTTCAGGTCGGCGTCGTCGAGCACGACCATCGGCGCCTTGCCGCCCAGCTCCAGCAGCGGCCGCTTCAGGTGGCGCGCACAGGCCTGGGCGACCAGCCGGCCGACCCGGGTGGACCCGGTGAAGTTGACGCGCCGCACCGCCGGGTGGGCGATCAGCGCCTCGACCACGGTGGCGGCATCGGCCGGCGCGTTGCTGACCACGTTGATGACGCCCGGCGGCACACCGGCGCTGCGCAGCGCATCGGCGATGAGCCAGTGAGTGCGTGGGCAGATCTCGCTGGACTTCAGCACCACCGTATTGCCGCAGGCCAGCGGCGTGGCGATGGCGCGCGTGCCCAGGATCACCGGTGCGTTCCAGGGCGCGATGCCCAGCACCACGCCGGCCGGTTGGCGCAGCCCCATCGCCAGCAGGCCAGGCTTGTCCGACGGAATCACCTCGCCGCCGATCTGCGTCACCAGCGCCGCCGCTTCGCGCAGCATGCCCGCCGCGAGCTGGCAGTTGAACGCGGCCCACATCGGCGCAGCGCCGGTCTCGGCGGCCATCGCCTTCACGAAATCGGGCGTGCGCTCGGCCAGCACGTCGGCCGCGCGGTTCAGCAGCGCGCGGCGCTCCTTCGGCGCCAGCGTGGACCACGCCGGGAACGCCGCCGCTGCGGCATCGGCGGCGGCCACCGCATCGGCGGCACTGGCTGCTGCGGCGCGGGTTGCAACCTGGCCGCGGACCGGGTCCAGCCGCTCGAAGGTGCGGCCGTCGCTGGCGGCACAGTCTCGGTCGCCGATCAGGAGCTTGACGTCGGGCATTGCGGCAGGGGGTGCAGGTGGAGGGACCCCATGTTGCGGTCGGGTCG
>JADLIA010000092.1 GCA_020848515.1 Rubrivivax sp.
ACGAAGATCAGCGCGATCAGACACAGATAGGCCGCCATCACCGGCACGTCGGCGAAGGTGACCGCCTGGATGAACAACAGGCCCATGCCCGGCCACTGAAACACCGTCTCGGTGATGATGGCAAAGGCGATCAGGCCGCCCAGCTGCAGACCGGTGATGGTCATCACCGGCACCAGGGTGTTCTTGAGCGCGTGGCCGAAATGGATGGCGCGGTCGGTCAGCCCGCGCGCGCGCGCGAACTTGATGTAGTCGGTGCGCAGCACCTCCAGCATCTCGGCGCGCACCAGGCGCATGATGAGCGTGAGCTGGAAGATCGCCAGCGTCAGCGCCGGCAGGATCATGTGCAGCCAGCCATCGAGCGTGAACAAACCCGAGCTCCACCAGCCGATGCGCACCGTCTCGCCGCGCCCGAAACTGGGCAGCCAGCCCAGCCAGACCGAAAAGATCAGGATCAGCAGGATGCCGATCAGGAAGGTCGGCAGCGACACCCCCAGCAGCGACACCGTCATGAACACCTGGCTCAGAAAGCTGCCGCGCCGCAGCGCCGCATACACGCCCATCGGAATACCGATCAGCAGGGCCAGCGCGGCAGCCACCAGGGCCAGCTCGAAGGTGGCCGGAAAGCGCTCGCCCAGCAGGCGCGACACCTTGGCGCCCTGGCGCAGCGACAGGCCGAACTCACCCTGCACCGCATTCAGCAGGAAGTGCCAGAACTGCACGAAGAACGGCTGGTCCAGGCCCAGGTCGGCGCGCAGCTGGCGGATCTGATCGGGCGTGGCGTCCTGACCCAGCAGGATCAGCACCGGGTCGCCCACGTACTGAAACAGCAGGAAGGCGATGAAGCCCACCGAGACCATCACCACGATGGCCTGCAGCAGTCGGCGGAGTATGAAGGCGCCCATGGGTCACGTGCAGAGTCGATGGCGGCATCGTAGCAAACCGGGACCAGCGCCGATAGGGGGCATACGCCAATGGTCAGACCAGTGCGTTCCGGCATGACCTGGAGGACCGGACTGGCGCAGGCGGGCACGAAAAAGCCGCCCGAAGGCGGCTTTTCGATTCGAATCATGGACTGCCGGTTCAGGCAGCGTCACGATCAGAAGTTGTGGCGAACGCCCAGACCGTAGTTGTTCTCGCCGTCCAGACGCAGGTAGGCGGCGTACAGGAAGGTGCGCTTGGACAGGGCGTACTTGCCTTCCAGCAGACCGTTGGTGTACTTCTTGACCGGGTGCTTGGTGTCGCGCGTCAGGTCCAGCGTGACGGAAGCGGCGCCGAAGGTGGCGGTGCCACCGATGCTGAAGCCGCGGCGCACTTTGTGGTTGTCGCTGTAGGACGCGGCGACGGCGAAGTTGCCGAAGTTGTACTTGCCACCGATGGAGTAGCCGACCTTCTGACCCTTGGCCTTGTTGGCCGACAGACCAGCGGCGATCGGGCCGTTGGCGTACACCACGTTCAGGTCCCACTTGGCGGCGCCGGCGTTGTCGTCCTTGAAGATGTAGCCCAGCTCGGCAGACAGGCCACCCATGTCAGGCGTCTTGTAGCTGAACTGGCTGCTGTTACGCCCGCCACCCACGTAGCCGTAGGTGTTGCCGACCACGGAGTAGTTGGCGGTACCGGTCAGTTCCCAGGCGGCGACGCCGTAGAGCGACGGGTTCAGGGTGCGACCCATCTTAAAGGTACCCCAGTTGCCGCCGACCCACATGTTGGCGTTACGGCTCCAGAAGCCGGGGCCCGAAGCGGCGGTGCTGCCGTCTTCCAGGCTCAGGCCGGTTTCGAAGTTGAAGCCAGCCTTCAGGCCGCCACCCAGGTCTTCGACGCCACGCACGCCCAGACGGCTGTTGCCGTTGTTCATGGTGTTGGCGCTGTGCATGTTGACGCGGCTTTCACCGGCGGATTTGGTCTTGCCCAGACCAGCGTCGGCCACGCCGTACAGGGTCACGGAAGATTGGGCCATCGCGGCGCCGGCAAAGCCCAGGACCGCCAGGGCAATCAGAGATTTTTTCATTGCAAGTTCTCCAAGGTTAAACACTTAGGGCGCCGGTGCGAAGGGTCCGTGTGCGATTCCCGCCGGTTCCCCGGGCCAACCTCCCCGACCGGGAAGTTGACGCTATTGCACCAGACCCGGCAGCAACTTGCAAAGAATTCAGCCCGCGATCGGACAGCACAGCCCCGTTCTGTTGCAGACCGACAACAGAACCCCTGGGAGCGTTGCAAATAAAAGACAACCCTGCCCGGCCGACGGCCTTCGGGGCGGTCTTGGTCCCTGAAAACGCCCTGCCGGGCGCCGGGACAGCCTCCGCATGCGCAAGCAGAGGCTCTGGCGTGCGACAGCCGGCCCGGGAAACCCCGGTCGTCGGCCGTCGCAGCCTCGGCCGCACGCCCCTTGTCGGGGCGCCGGCCATGCGGTCATCAGAAGTTGTGGCGGACGCCGACGCCGTAGTTGTTGTCGCCGTCGTAGCGCAGGAAGGCGCCGTAGACGAAGGTGCGCTTGGACAGTGCGTACTTGGCCTCGAGCACACCGTTGGTGTACTTCTTGCCGGTCCACTCGTTCTTGGTGTCGCGCGTCAGGTCCAGGGCAATCGAGGTGGCACCGAAGGTGGCCGAACCGCCGATGCTGGCGCCACGGCGGCGCAGGCCACCGGCGTCGGACGCCTGGTTGTACGAAGCGGCCAGAGCGAAGTTGCCGAAGCTGTACTTGCCACCCAGCTGGTAGTTGGTCTTGCCACCGCTGACCTTGTTGGCCGACAGGCCGGCCGCGATCGGGCCGTTGTTGTACATCAGGCCCAGATCCCACACGTTGGCGCCGACGTCGTGCTTGGAGACGTAGGCCGCCGCGGCGGTGAAGCCACCGAAGTTGGGCGTGATGTAGGCGAACGCGCTGTTGGCGCGCGAGCCGATGCCGGCGTAGCGGTAGGTCTTGCCCAGGGCCGAGTAGTTGGCGGTGCCGGTGACCTCGTAGGTGGCGGTGGTCAGGTAGCTCGGCGTGAACTGGCGACCCAGTTTGACCGTACCCCAGTTGCCGCCGACCGACAGGTTGGCCTGGCGCGCCCAGAAGGACGAGGTGGTGGTGGCGCCGTCGTCCAGGTCCAGGCCGGTTTCGAAGTTAAAGCCGATCTTCAGGCCGGCACCCAGGTCTTCCACACCGCGCACGCCCAGACGGCTGTCGCCGTTGTTCATGGTGCTGGCGCTGGTGAACTGGGCCTTGTTGGACGAGTCGTTGCCGCCGGACTTGATCTTGCCGATGCCGGCGTCGGCCACGCCGTACAGCGTGACGGACGACTGGGCCATGGCGGCGCCGGACAGGGCCACAACGGCCAGGGCGATGAGGGATTTTTTCATTGCAGTTTCTCCAGGTAATGCGAGACGCGAAACGGACGCTCAGGAAGCAACGAATGACAATTCATGGCTGGCCCTTGAACGCCGGTCGTCACCCGATCAGGAGGGATGTCGATCACCACCCGAACGTGAGGCAATTCTATGCCATGGGCGGTTTGTAAACTAGTATTTACCCTCGCTTTGTTGCTTTTCAGCCACTGCTAGGGGTTTACTGACTAGCGGGTCATTATGACATGCACCATCTGGTGCAGTGTTTCGCGCTGCCAGGTACTTGTAGCGAGTCGCCAAGGGGCCAACTGCGCGGCGCGTGGCCGCAGGCATGGTGGAGCCATGTCAAGGCCACGCCACAAACCAGATGGCCCCTTGGCGGCTCGCCCTGCGGGAAAAAAAAAGGCTTGCGGCGGCGTTGCGCCGCTTGCCAAGGCCGCCAGCATGGGTGGCCAGCCGCGCCTTGCTGCACGCCTTGTTCTGGCTTCTGTAAGTGCCTGACAGCGCGAAACACTGCACTGGGTTTGCCCTAACATCGCGCCATGCCGACTGCCATCGATCGCCTGCTCGCCGCCGCCGACAGCGGCCTGCGCACGCTGCTGGCGCCGCCGCGCGCCGCCCGTCCCAGCCCGGCCGCCGCCGTGACCGCATCGACACCCCTGACCGAGGACGAGCAGCGCCTGTCGGGGGCGCTGATGCGGGTCAACCACGTGGGCGAAATCTGCGCCCAGGCGCTCTACACCGCGCAGGCGCTGGGCACCAGCGACCCGGCGCTGCGCCGGCAGCTCGACGCCGCCGCACGCGAGGAAACCGACCACCTGGCCTGGACGCGCGAGCGGCTCGACCAGCTGGGCGACCGCGTTTCGCTGCTCAACCCGCTGTGGTTTGCCGGCGCCTTCGGCATCGGCCTGCTGGCCGGGCGCATCGGCGGCGACCGGCTGAGCCTGGGCTTCGTGGTGGAGACCGAGCGCCAGGTCGAGGCCCACCTGGCCAGCCACCTGGACCGTCTGCCGGCGGCCGACAGCGCCTCGCGCGCCATCGTGGCGCAGATGAAGGACGACGAGGCGCGCCACGCCGACGCCGCCCTGCACGCCGGCGGCGTGGCGCTGCCGGCGCCGGTGCGCGGGCTGATGCGGCTGGCGGCCAAGGTGATGACGGTCACCGCGCACCGCATCTGAGCGGTTTGCAGCACCAAATCGTGGCGTAACGCCCTACTGGACAGCGCCAGCAGCTTTCATTTCGATAGCAATCGGCGGGCGTCAGAGGCTGAGAGTTTTTCGTTCTTGCCCGAAAGGCGCGTCAGAACACCACTGATCCTGGCTGCACAAGCGCAGCCTTGGCCCGAGCCATGGCGAGCATTTGCAACGACGAGCAGCGGTGTTTTGGCGTGCCAGGCGGGCATGGGCAAAAGACGCTCAACCTCTCAGACCTCCACCACCTCGAATGAAGTGGTGATGGCCGCCGTCTTGCCCAGCATGATCGAGGCCGAGCAGTACTTGTCGTGGCTGAGCTGGATGGCGCGCTCCACCGCCGCCGCCGGCACGCCGCGGCCGCTGACGGTGAAGTGCATGTGGATGGCGGTGAACACCTTGGGGTCTTCGCTGGCGCGCTCGCTGCTCAGGCGCACCGAGCAGCCGCGCACGTCGTGGCGGCCGCGCCGCAGGATCAGCACCACGTCGTAGGCGGTGCAGCCGCCGGTGCCGGCCAGCAGCGTCTCCATCGGGCGCGGCGCCAGGTTCTGGCCGCCGAATTCGGGCCGCGCGGCATCGGGCGCGCCGTCCATGGCGATCACGTGACCGGAGCCGGTTTCCGCCACAAACCCCATGCCCGAGCGGGTGCCCGCCGCGCCCGTCCAGCTCACCGTGCATTCCATGTGCGCCATCCTTTCCGTGTCCTGATTGCAGGCCGCAAGCGTAGCGGATGCGGCGCGCACCCCGCGCCAGCCGAGCAAAAGTACCGCTTTCGCCACAGTCCGGCTGTTGCATTGCAGCAAAACCTTGGCGAACGGTCGTGCTTTTCGCCTATACTTGCGTTCATGCGAGTGAGGTTTCATTCGCACAGCTTGTCTCCTCCACCCCTTCAACAAGGTGGATTCAAGCCCCGGCGCTGCGGCTCCGGGGCTTTTTTTTGCTGCACCGCACCGTGCCAGGGCGCCGCCGGTGCCCCGGACCGTATGATTTCGGCTTCATTCGCGCGCCCACCCGCTTCATGACACCGCCCGCCTCCGCGCCCACCGGCGCCGCCGCCCTGAGCCCGACCGACTACCTCAAGCAGGTGCTGACCGCCCGCGTCTACGACGTGGCGGTGGAGTCCGACCTCGACCCGGCGCGCAGCCTCAGCCGCCGCCTGCACAACAAGGTGACGCTCAAGCGCGAGGACCAGCAGCCGGTGTTCAGCTTCAAGCTGCGCGGCGCCTACAACAAGATGGCGCACCTGACGCCCGAGCAGCTGCACAAGGGCGTGATCTGCGCCAGCGCCGGCAACCACGCCCAGGGCGTGGCGCTGGGAGCGCACAAGCTGGGCACGCGGGCGGTGATCGTGATGCCCACCACCACCCCGCAGGTCAAGGTGGACGCCGTGCGGGCGCTGGGCGGCGAGGTGGTGCTGGCCGGCGACAGCTACTCCGACGCCTACGAGCACGCCCTGGCGCTGCAGGCCGAGCAGGGCCTGACCTTCATCCACCCGTTCGACGACCCGCTGGTGATCGCCGGCCAGGGCACGGTGGGCCTGGAGATCCTGCGCCAGCACAAGGGGCCGCTGCACGCGGTGTTCGTGCCCATCGGCGGCGGCGGGCTGATCAGCGGCGTGGGCGCCTGCATCAAGGCGGTGCGGCCTGAGGTCAAGGTGATCGGCGTGCAGATGAGCGACTCCGACGCCATGGCGCAGTCGGTGCGCCAGGGCCGCCATGTGCAGCTGGCCGACGTCGGCCTGTTCGCCGACGGCACCGCCGTCAAGCGTGTGGGCGACGAAACCCTGCGCCTGGCCGGCGCGGTGGTGGACGAGTTCATCACCGTCGACACCGACGCCGTGTGCGCCGCCATCAAGGACGTGTTCATCGACACGCGCAGCATCGTCGAGCCGTCCGGCGCCATGGCGGTGGCGGCCCTCAAGCAGTACGTGGCCACGCACAAGACACGCGGCGAAAGCTACGTGGCGCTGCTGTCGGGCGCCAACATGAACTTCGACCGCCTGCGCTTCGTCGCCGAGCGCGCCGAGGTGGGCGAGGAGCGCGAGGCGCTGTTCGCCGTCACCATCCCCGAGGCGCGCGGCAGCTTCCGGCGCTTTCTGGAGGTGATCGGCAGCCTGCCGGGTGGCGCGCGCAACGTGACCGAGTTCAACTACCGCATCAGCGACGCCGCGCAGGCGCACGTGTTCATCGGCCTGACCACCGCCGCGCGCGGCGAAAGCCCCAAGATCGCCGCCCACTTCGAGCGCCACGGCCTGAAGACGGTGGACCTGACGCACGACGAGCTGGCCAAGGAGCATGTGCGCCACATGGTCGGCGGGCGCTCTTCGCTGGCGCAGCACGAGCGGCTGCTGCGCTTCGTGTTCCCCGAGCGCCCCGGGGCGCTGCTGAAGTTCCTGTCGCTGATGCAGCCGAGCTGGAACATCAGCCTGTTCCACTACCGCAACCAGGGCGCCGACTACGGCCGCATCCTGGTCGGCATGCAGGTGCCGGCCAGCGACGACGCCGCGTTCCGGCGCTTTCTGGCCGAGCTGGGCTACCCCTGGGTCGAGGAAACCGACAACCCGGCCTACCGGCTGTTCCTGCAGCGTTGAGTCGCGCCTGACCCAGGGCGGCGCAGGCGAATGGGAAAAGCGCGCGCCGAGCTTCGATGACGAGGGCGCCGCCGGGGCGAAGGCGGGGTTCGGCCCTGCCCCGGGTGCGCTGTCGTTGATGGCTGTCGGCGCCTTTCAGCCAAGGGCCGGCGCCCGCTCCCCAGACTCCGCCTACTGCGCCGGCGCGGCACCAGGCGCCGGAAAGGCCTGCGGCTGCGGCGACACCGCCATGCCGGCCGGCAGCGTCGGCGGGGTCGGCACCACGGGTGCCATCGGACCGGCCCGCGACGTTCCCGGGCGCCCGGCCGGCACCGGCGGCGCCGGATGCGAAGGCACCGCCGCCGCGCTGCCGCTGCTGCGCCGCTCCAGCGGCGGCATCTCCAGCCGCAGCTCGCGGCCACCCGCTGCCGCCAGCAGCGCGCCATGCGGCGCCACGCTGCGCAGGCGCCAGCCGCCTTCCACCCCTTCCAGCTCGGCGCCCACGCGCAGCGGCCGGGCCGGCTGGCCGTCCAGCGCGATCAGCGCCGCGCCGCGCGCGCCGTGCGTCACCACGCCCTTGAGCACCACCCGGCCGCCCAGCTCGGGCGCGGCGGCGGGCGCTGCCGGCGCCGCCGCCGTGGCGCCCAGCACCCGCGCCACCTGGGCGCTGTCCACCGTGCGCGCGGCCGGCGCGCCGCCCGCCACCGGCGCCGGCTGCGGCGCCGCCGGCTGCCCGGCGCGCAGCCACCACCACAGCGCACTGCCGGCCAGCAGCGCCCACAGCAGCAGGGTCGGCAGGCCGACGGCCAGGCGGGAAGCGAGCCGTTGGGTCATGGCGTGGCGGCAGCGATCGCGGTCATCGTCGGGGATTATCATTGAACCCACCACGGCCGTGGAGCGCTCGCCCGCTGCGGCTGCGCCGCATGGATGTGCAGGCAGGCCGGCTCGCGCCCCTGCCCGGCACACCGACCACGACAGCGGCGGGCGCCCCCGCGGCCGTGCTGTATTGAAGCTCGCCTGCAGACCCCCGCCATGACCCTCTCGCCCCCCATTGCCGCCCGCGCGCGCCGCGCCGCCGGCTTCACCCTGATCGAGCTGATGGTGGTGCTGGTCATCATCGGCGTGCTGGCGGCGCTGATCGTGCCCAACGTGCTGGACCGCACCGACGACGCGCGCGCCACCGCCGCCCGCACCGACGTGCACAACCTGATGCAGGCGCTCAAGCTGTACAAGCTGGACAACCAGCGCTACCCCACGGCCGAGCAGGGCCTGGCGGCGCTGGTGCAGCGTCCCAGCGCACCGCCCGCGCCCGGCAACTGGAAGCCCTACCTGGAGAAGCTGCCCAACGACCCCTGGGGCCAGCCCTACCAGTACCTGAACCCCGGCATCCGCGGCGAGGTCGACGTGATGAGCTTCGGCGCCGACGGCAAGAGCGGCGGCGAAGGCAAGGATGCCGACATCGGCAGCTGGCAGTGAAGGCGCTCGCCCGAGCGGCTGGCCGGTGCCTGCGCGCCGCCGCCACGACGCGGCGCCGGCGGGGCTGAGCATGCCCCCGGTCGCTCCTGAAACAGGAGCTGCCGGCGCTGCATGGACGGGCGCCGCAGCCTACTTTGGCATGAAATCCCGGCGCGGCTTCACCCTCATCGAGCTGATGGTGGTGATCGCCATCGTCGCCATCGGCAGTGCGCTGGCCAGCCTGGCCCTGCCCGACAGCGACCGCCGCACGCTGGCGCGCGAAGGCGAACGACTGGCGGCGCTGCTCGAAGCGGCCCGCGCGCAGTCGCGCGCCGCCGGCGTGCCGGTGCGCTGGCGCGCCACCGCCAGCGGCTTTGCCTGGGACGGCCTGCCGCCCGGCGCCGCGCCGCTGCCCACCGGCTGGCTGGACGCGCGCACCCGCGCCCTGGGCAACGCCGCCCTGCTGCTGGGCCCCGACCCGATCATCGACGCGCAGGCGGTGGTGCTGACGCGGCCCGACCAGCACAGCCCGCAGGCGCTGCGCATCGCCAGCGACGGCCTGCGGCCCTTCGGCGTCGCGCCGCTGACGCCATGAGCCGCCGCCGCGCCGCCGCGCCGCCCGACGCCGGCTTCACGCTGGTGGAAGTGCTGGTGGCGCTGGCCATCACCGCCATCGCGCTGATCGCCGGCTTCAAGGCCAGCGCCGCGCTGACCGACAACGCCGGCCGCCAGGGCACGGTGCTGCTGGCCCAGATCTGCGCCGAAAACCGCCTGACCGAGCTGCGCCTGGCGCGCCAGCTGCCCGCCGTCGGCGACAGCGAACTGGCCTGCGCCCAGGCCGAGCGCCAGTTCCTGGTCACGCAGGCCGTGCGGCCCACGCCCAACCCCAACTTCCGCCGCGTCGAAGCCGCCGTCAGCGAAGCCGGCGTGCCGGTGCTGCGCCTGAGCACCATCGTGGGTCGCCACTGATGTCGGCCGCCGGCAACCCACCCTCGAACGCTATTGTTACGATAGCTGATGGCGCACGCCTGGCAAGCGCTGGCTGCCGATTTGGCTCAACATTGCGCGGCCCGCGCGGCTTCACCCTGATCGAGCTGCTGGTGGCGCTCAGCCTGGTCGCCGTGATCGCCGTGCTGAGCTGGCGCGGCATCGACGCCATGGCGCGCGCGCAGCAGTCCACCCAGCAGCACACCGACGAAGTGCTGGCCCTGCAGGCCGGACTGGCGCAGTGGCGCGCCGACCTCGACGCCCTGATGAGCTGGCCCGCCGCCCCCGCCGCCCCCGGCCAGCCGCCCGCCAGCGGCCCGGCCAGCCAGCGCAGCCTGGCCTGGGACGGCCGCACCCTGCGCCTGACCCGCAGCGACGCCGGCGACGCGGCCGCCGGCCTGCGCGTGGTGGCCTGGACGCGCCGCCCCGCCAGCGGCCAGTGGCAGCGCTGGCAATCGCCGCCGCTGGCGTCGCAGGCCGCCTGGGCCGCCGCCTGGGACGCCGCCGCGCACTGGGGCCAGTCCGACACCGAACCGCCCGCCGCCGCCGGCGCCAGCGCCGTCACCCTCGCGCGCGCGCTCGACTGGCAGTTGCACTACTACCGCCACAACGCCTGGACGCACCCACTGTCCAGCAGCGCCGAATCGGGCAGCGCCACCCAGCTGCTGCCCGACGGCGTGCGCCTGTTCCTCACCCTGGCGCCAGGCCAGGCGCTGGCCGGCCCGCTGGTGCTCGACTGGGTGCGGCCGGATTTCAGCGGAGCGCAGCCATGACGCGCCCCCAGGCACCACGCGCAGCGGGCAAGCGTGGGGGCCACCCGCCCGCCGCCGGGCCGCTCCCAAGGCGGGCGGCGGCCCCTGAGGGGCTGAGGGCTGCGGCTCCAGACTCGCCTGCGCGAGTCTGGACAGCCCGAAGAGCAGCTGGCTCTGACGGCTGCGCGGCCTGCAAGGCCAGCGCACCACGCGCAGCGGGCAAGCGTGGGGGCCAGGAACGCGGCGCCGCCCTGCTGATGGCCATGCTCAGCGTGGCCCTGGTGGCCACCCTGGCGGCCGGGGCCCTGTGGCGCCAGTGGCGCGGGGTCGAGGTGGAGGCGGCCGAGCGCGCGCGCGCCCAGTCGGCCTGGATCCTGAACGGCGCGCTCGACTGGAGCCGGCTGATCCTGGCCGGCGACCTGCGCGAATCGGGGCTGGTCGACCACCTGGGCGAGCCCTGGGCCGTGCCGCTGGCCGAAGCCCGGCTGTCGACCTTTCTGGCCGCCGGCGAAGCCAGCACCGACACCGACCGCGAAGCCTTTCTGTCCGGCCAGATCATCGACCTGCAGTCGCGCCTGAACGTGATGAACCTGGTGACCGGCGACGGCCACGCGCAGAGCCAGGCGCTGCTGCGCTTTGCGCGCCTGTTCGAGCTGCTGGGCCTGCCCGCCGCCGAGCTGGGCGCGCTGCAGCGCAACCTGGCGCGCGCGCAGGCCGCCATGACCGGCAGCGCCGGCGGCGACGCGCCGCTGCTGCCGCGCCGCTTCGAGCAACTGGTCTGGCTGGGCCTGCCGCCGGCCACGCTGGCGGCGCTGCGCCCCTACGTCACCCTGCTGCCAACCCAGGGCAGCGAAGCCACGCGCGTCAACCTCAACACCGCCAGCGCGCAGGTGATCTGCGCCGCCGTGCCCGAACTCGACCTGGCCGCCGCCCAGCGCCTGGTGGCGGCGCGCGAGCGCGGCCACTTCAAGGACGTCGGCAGCGCGCTGGCGCTGGTGCCGCTGCCCGGAGGCGGCAGCGCCGACACCAGCGGCGTGGCGGTGGGCACGCAGTTCTTCGAAGTGCGCGGCCGGCTGCGGCTGGACCAGCTGGCGCTGGAAGAAGTCTCCACCGTGCAGCGCGACCCCAGCACGCGCCAGGTGCGCACCCTGTGGCGCGAGCGCCGCGCGCTCGGCACACCCGCCGCCGGCGGCTGAACGCGGCACCTACAATGCCGCGACCCCCATGAGCCTGCTGCTGATCGCCCTGCCGCCGGGCCCGCCGGCCGACTACGCCTTCGCCACCTCGGCCGACGGCCAGGGCGTGAGCGCGCACGGCAGCGCCGCGCCGGCCCTGCTGCCGGCCGCCGGGCGCGGCGTCGAAGTGGTGGCGGTGGTGCCGGCGGCGCGGCTGTCGTGGCAGGCGGTGCAGCTGCCGCGCGGCGTCGGCCCCGGCGCCCCGCGCCTGCGCAGCATCCTGGAAGGCCTGCTGGAAGAGCAGCTGCTCGACGAGCCGGCCCGCCTGCACCTGGCGCTCGCCCCCGGCGCCCAGGGCGGCGCCCGCGCCTGGGTGGCGGTGTGCGAGCGCGCCTGGCTGGCCGCCCACCTGGCGGCGCTCGATGCCGCCGGCCGCCCGCCCGCCCGCATCGTGCCCGAACTCAGCCCCCAGCACGGCCCCACCCGCCTGTGGCTGAGCGGCGAGCCCGAACGCCCCTGGCTGCTGATGAGCGGCGACGGCGTGCCCGGCGGCGCCCAGGCGCTGCCCTTCGGCCCCGGCAGCGCCGCCCTGTTGCCCGCTGCGGCGGCCGACGCCCCGGCACCCGAGCTGCTGGCCGAGCCGGCGCTGGCGGCGCTGGCCGAACAGGCGTTCCAGCGCCCGGTGGCCATCCGCTCGGCGGCCGAGCGCCTGCTGCACGCCAGCCGCAGCCCCTGGGACCTGGCGCAGCTCGAATTCAGCCGCGGCGGCCGCGCCCGCGCGGCGCGGCGCGCCGGCACCCTGTGGCGCGACTTCCTGCACGCCCCCGCCTGGCGGCCGGCGCGCTGGGCGCTGGCGCTGCTGCTGCTGGTCAACCTGGCCGGCCTCAACCTGCTGGCGTGGCGCACCGGCCAGGCGCTGGCGGCGCAGCGCCAGGCCCAGCAGGCGCTGCTGACCGACACCTTCCCGCAGGTCAAGGTGGTGGTCGACGCGCCCGTGCAGATGGCGCGCGAAGTGGCCGCCCTGCGCCAGGCCACCGGCGCCGCCTCGGGCCGCGACCTGGAACCGATGTTGCAGGCTTTTGGGCAGCTGGCGCTTACCCAGCAAGCGCCGACAGCTATCGAATTTGAAGCGGGCGAGCTGCGCCTGAAAGGCCTCACGCTGGCCGCCGGCGCGCTGGCCGAAGCCAACCCGAGGCTGCGCCCGCTGGGCCTGCACCTGCGGACCGAAGGCGACACCGCCGTGCTGCGGCAGGAGGGCGCGCCATGAGCGCGACGGGCCGTTCCCAAGCGCGAATCCCGCCGCGCAACGCACGGGGGGGGCACCGCATGAGCGCGCCAGCCAGCGCCGCGGCGCCCACGCGCGGCCCGCGCGCCCTGGGCGCGGCCTGGGCGCGCCTGGCCGCGCGCGAGCGCCGCCTGGTGCTGCTGGCCGCCGCCGTGCTGGGCCTGGCCCTGTTGTGGCTGCTGGCCGTCGCGCCGGCGCTGCGCACGCTGCGCCAGGCCGAGGCGCAGCGCGCCACGCTGGCGGCGCAGACCGAGCAGCTGCAGCGGCTGCGCGCCGAAGCGCAGGCGCTGCAGGCGCTGCCCCGCCTGGGCCATGACGAGGCGCTGCGCGCCCTCGAAAGCTCGGTGCGCCAGCGCCTGGGCGACAGCGCCCAGCTCAGCGTGGTGGGCGAGCGCGCCACCCTGGTGCTGCGCCAAACCAGCGCCGAGGCGCTGGCGCAGTGGCTGGCCGACGCCCGCGCCAACGCCCGCGCCAACACGGTCGAAGCGCGGCTCACGCGCGCCGACGACAACGCTCCCGGCGCGCCGGTGCGCTGGAACGGCACGCTGACGCTGGCGCTGCCATGAAGCGCCTCGCGCCCGCGCCGCGCCCTGCCGGCGCCGCCGCGCCGCCGCCCCGCGCGCCCTGGGGCTGGGCGCTGGGCGGGGCGTTGCTGGGCCTGCTGCTGGTCGGGCTGCTGGCGGCGCCGGCGCGCTGGCTGGCCGCCGGCGTCGCCCGCGCCAGCGGCGACATGGTGCAACTGACCGACGCCCAGGGCAGCCTGTGGGGCGGCTCGGCGCGCCTGCTGCTGACCGGCGGCGCCGGCAGCCAGGACCGCAGCGCCCTGCCCGGCCGCGTGCACTGGCGCCTGCGGCCGGGTTGGGGGGCGCTGGCGCTGCAACTGCGCGCCGACTGCTGCACCCCGTCCGGCCCGCTGGGCCTGCGCCTGAGCCCGCGCTGGGGCGGCGCCGCGCTGGCGCTGGCCGACGCCCACAGCGTCTGGCCGGCGGCCCTGCTGGCCGGCCTGGGCACACCGTTCAACACCCTGCAGCCGCAGGGCGAGCTGAACCTGACCACGCAGGCGCTGTCGCTGCACTGGCAGGCCGGCCGCGCCAGCCTGCAGGGCGGCGCCGAACTGACGCTGCGCCAGCTGTCCTCGCGCGTGGCCACCGTGCAACCCCTGGGTTCGTACCGCGTGCAGCTGCAGGGCGGCGAGACGCCGACGCTGACCCTGTCCACGCTGGAAGGCCCGCTGCGCCTGACCGGCTCCGGCCAATGGGTGGGCCGCCGCCTGCGCTACAGCGGCGAAGCGCGCGCCGACCCCGGCCTGGAAGCGGCGCTGGCCAACCTGCTCAACCTGCTCGGCCGCCGCCAGGGCGATCGGGCCCTGATGTCCTTCGGCTGAGCGGCGCCTGTCCGCGCCGCCATTTGCTACAGTGCAACACGCTTTGCCTCCGACCCCGCCCATGCCACGCCTGTCCCGCCGACCCTTGCCGTCCGGCGCGCGCCGCCCGCACCGCCTGCCCGCCCTGCTGCTGGCGCTGGCGGGCGCGCTGCCGCTGGCCCCCAGCCAGGCACAGCAAGCCGCCACGCCGGCCGCCAGCGGCGGCAAGGTGACGCTGGACTTCGCCAACGCCGAGATCGACGCCGTGGCGCGCACCATGGCCACGCTGACCGGCCGCAACGTGGTGGTCGACCCGCGCGTGAAGGGCACCCTGACGCTGACCAGCACCACGCCGGTGTCGCCGGCCGAGGCGCTGCGCCTGTTCGGCGCCCAGCTGCGCACCCAGGGCTTTGCGCTGGTCGAAAACGCCGGCATGGTGCTGGTGCTGCCCGAGGGCGAAGCCAAGCTGCAGGGCGGCAGCGTGTCGGCCGGCGCGGTGCGCGGCGGCGGCCAGATCCAGACCCAGATCTTTCGCCTGACGCACGAGAACGCCAACAACCTGGTGCCCATCCTGCGCCCGCTGATCAGCCCCAACAACACCATCAACGTCGGGCCCGGCACCAACGCGCTGGTGATCACCGACTACGGCGACAACCTGCAGCGGCTGGGCCGCATCATCGCCGCGCTGGACGTGTCGGGCGCCACCGGGGTCGAAGTGGTGCGCCTGCAGCACGCCGTGGCCTCCGACCTGGCGCCGCTGGTGGCGCGCCTGCTCGAATCGGGCGGCGGCGGCAGCGTCGCCACCCCGGCGCCGGTGCCGGGCCAGCCCGGCATGCCCGCGGCGGCCGCCGCGCTGGCCGGCAGCGAAGGCGGCTTTCGCACCACCCTGGTGCCCGAGCCGCGCAGCAACGCCATCGTCGTGCGCGCCGCCAACCCGGCGCGGCTGGCGCTGGCGCGCACGCTGATCGAGCAGCTCGACCAGCCGCCGGCGCGCCGGCCCGATGGCGGCAGCGGCAACATCCACGTCGTGTACCTGAAGAATTCCGACGCCGCCAAGCTGGCCGTCACGCTGCGCGCCGCGCTGGCGGCCCTGCCGGGCCAGAGCGGCGCGACGGGCGCGGCCGCCACCGGTGGCGGCGCCAGCGCCAGCGCCGCCACCGGCCAGGGGCTGACGGCCCAGCTCAGCGCCGCCGGCGGCACGCTCGGCGGCAACGGCCTGGCCAGCGGCCCGACGATCGACGCCCGCGCCGCCAACCAGCCGTCCACCGGCGGCCAGATCCAGGCCGACCCGGCCACCAATTCGCTCATCATCAGCGCGCCCGAGCCGGTGTACCGCGAGCTGCGCGCCGTCATCGACAAGCTCGACCAGCGCCGCGCCCAGGTCTTCGTCGAAAGCCTGATCGCCGAGGTGCGCGCCGACCGGGCGGCCGACTTCGGCGTGCAGTGGCAGAGCGTGCTGCGCAACAACGGCAGCACCATCGGCGTCATCGGCACCAACTACTCGACCACCCGCGCCACCGGCGGCAGCACCACCAACATCTTCGACATCGCGGCGGCGGTGCTGGGCTACCGCAGCAGCGGCAACGTCTCCGACCTGGCGGGAGCCGTCCCCAACACCGGCTTCAACCTGGCGCTGGGTTCGCGCACCCTGGGCCTGCTGGCCAACTTCATCCAGAGCAGCGGCGCCGGCAACGTGCTGTCCACGCCCACCCTGCTGACGCTGGACAACGAAGAAGCCAAGATCATCGTCGGCCAGAACGTGCCCTTCGTCACCGGCAGCTACACCAACACCGGCAGCAGCAGCACCTCCGTCAACCCGTTCCAGACCTTCGAGCGCAAGGACGTCGGCCTGACGCTGCGCGTGCGCCCGCAGATCAGCGAAGACGGCACCATCAAGATGGTGATCTACCAGGAAACCTCCAGCGTGGTGGCCAGCTCGGTCGGCTCGTCGCAGGGGCCGATCACCAACAAGCGCGCCATCGAATCGAGCGTGCTGGTCAACGACGGCTCGGTGGTGGTGCTGGGCGGGCTGCTGGAAGACCAGTTCGCCACCGGCGAGGACAAGGTGCCCGGCCTGGGCGACATCCCGCTGCTGGGCAACCTGTTCAAGAACCAGACCCGCAGCTACGTCAAGACCAACCTGATGGTGTTTCTGCGCCCGGTCATCGTGCGCGACGGCGCGGCCACCGAAGCCTTCTCGCTCGACCGCTACGACTACATGCGCGCCGCCCAGTCGGCCAGCCAGCCCGAGCCCAGCAGCGTGCTGCAGATCAACCAGGCGCCGGTGCTGCCGGCGGTGCAGCCGGTCAACCCGGCCGCCTGGACGCGCCCGGCGCCGCCGCCGCCGCTGATCCGTCCGGCCGCCGGCGAACACAGCGACCCCGGCGGCGGCACCACCTTCAGCAAGCCGTAGCCGCGGCCATGCGCTACCCGCTGCCCTACGCCTTCGCGCGCACCGCCGGTCTGCTGCTGGAAGAAGGCGGCGGGCAGCGCACGCTGTGGCACGGCGGCGCGCCCGACCCCGGCGCCCTGAGCGAAGTGCTGCGCCGCCACGGCGGCGGCGAGCCGCCGCTGGTGCTGCAGGCGCTCGACGCCGGCGCGCTGGCCCAGCGCATCAGCCATGCCTATGCGCAAAGCGAATCCAGCGCCGCCGCGGTGGTCAGCGAAGTCGAGTCCGACGCCGACCTGTCGCGCATCATGCAGGAGCTGCCGGCGGTGGAAGACCTGCTGGAAGCCGCCGACGACGCGCCCATCATCCGCATGCTCAACGCCCTGCTGACGCAGGCCGCGCGCGACGGCGCCAGCGACATCCACATCGAGCCCTACGAGCGCCATTCCAGCGTGCGCTTTCGCGTCGACGGCGCGCTGCGCGAGGTGGTGCGGCCCAACCGCGCGCTGCACGCGGCGCTGATCTCGCGCCTGAAAATCATGGCCGACCTCGACATCGCCGAAAAGCGCCTGCCGCAGGACGGCCGCATCAGCCTGCGCCTGGGCACGCGCGCCATCGACGTGCGCGTCTCCACCCTGCCCAGCGCCCACGGCGAGCGCGCGGTGCTGCGCCTGCTCGACAAGTCCGAGCAGCGCATCAGCCTGGAGGCGGTCGGCATGCAGGGCGACGTGCTGCGCAAGTTCGAGCACCTGATCGCCCAGCCGCACGGCATCATCCTGGTCACCGGGCCCACCGGCAGCGGCAAGACAACGACGCTCTACGCCGTCTTGGGCAAGTTGAACAAGATCGACCGCAAGATCATCACCATCGAGGATCCGATCGAGTACCAGATGGCGGGCATCACACAGATGCAGGTGCA
>JADLIA010000093.1 GCA_020848515.1 Rubrivivax sp.
GCCTGCAAGCTGCTGGGCGTGGACGCCATGACCGGCCACTTCGAGTTCACCCTGGGCATGAAGCGCGTGCAGGAAATCGTCGAGAAGGACTTTGCCGGCAAGGTCGACTTCGTGGCGCAGAACATCAAGACCGCCGACTTCGGCGACCCGGTGTTCAAGCCCTACGTGATCCGCCAGATGAACGGCGTGCCGGTGGCCATCGTCGGTCAGGCCTTCCCCTACACCCCCATCGCCAACCCGCGCTGGATGGTGGCCGAATGGGAATTCGGCATCCAGGACGAGAACATGCAGAAGGTGGTCGACGAAGCCCGCGCCAAGGGTGCCCAGGTGGTGGTCGTCGTCAGCCACAACGGCATGGACGTGGACCTGAAGATGGCCAGCCGCGTGCGCGGCATCGACGCCATCCTGGGCGGCCACACGCACGACGGCATGCCGGTGGCCAGCATCGTCAAGAACGCCGGCGGCCAGACCATCGTCACCAACGCCGGCAGCAACGGCAAGTTCCTCGGCGTGCTGGACTTCGACGTCAAGGGCGGCAAGGTGGCCGACTTCCGCTACAAGCTGCTGCCGGTGTTTGCCAACATGCTGCCGGCCGACAAGGACATGGACGCGCTCATCAGCAAGATACGCGCCCCCTACGAGGCCAAGCTGTCCGAGCAGCTGGCCATCACCGAAGGCCTGCTGTACCGGCGCGGCAACTTCAACGGCACCGGCGACCAGCTCATCGTCGATGCGCTGATGGAAGTGCAGGGCGCCGACCTGGCGTTCTCGCCCGGCTTCCGCTGGGGCACCAGCCTGCTGCCCGGCCAGCCCATCACGCGCGAATGGGTGATGGACATGACCGCCACCACCTACAGCTACGCCACCGTCACCGAGATGAAGGGCGAGATGATCAAGACCGTGATGGAAGACGTGGCCGACAACCTGTTCAACCCCGACCCTTACTACCAGCAGGGCGGCGACATGGTGCGCGTCGGTGGCCTGAGCTACAGCTTCGATCCCCTGGCGCCCATGGGCAAGCGCGTGAGCGACATGCGCCTGAAGGGCCAGCTGATCGACGCCGACAAGAGCTACAAGGTGGCCGGCTGGGCGCCGGTGGCCGAAGACGCCGCCAAGGCCGGCAACCCCATGGTCTGGGACCTGGTCGAAAAATGGCTCAAGGCGCGCGGTGGCAAGGTGGCGCCGCGCCAGCTCAACAACCCCAAACTGGTGGGCGGCGTGCTGCCCAACCCGGGCTACGCGGCCTGACCTGCCGGCGCCGCCGTGTCCGACCTCGGCCGCTTCATCGAGGCGCAGGCGGACCGCTGCGCCGCGGCGCTGGCCGAGCTGCGCGCCGGCGCCAAGCGCACGCACTGGATCTGGTTCATCCTGCCGCAGCTGCGGGGCCTGGGCACCAGCCCGCGGCGTCGTCGCGTCTTGCCTGGCACGCCGATCACGGCACGGGCGGGTACGTCCCACTGCCGTTTCTAGGCTGTGTGGCGCGGGGGCCATGCGCCATGGCACCGGCGGGTGCGGCCAGTCTTCACGATCATTCCAGGTGTTTTGAGGCTCCAGCGCTTGCTGGTTGTGCGCCAGCAGCTATCAAAAACATAGTGTTCGGTGCCTCGGCTATGCTGCCATGTGTCGCGCCGGGGCGGCTCGCGCCCGCCGGCATCGTGTCTGACTTCTGCCCCTGTCCACCATGCACCATCCCTTTGCCGACCTGATCGATCTGAAGGTGGAGGTGCAGCGCGCCGGCCACAGCCAGCTCAGCCTGACGTTGGCGCCGCAGCACCTGAACCCGCATGGCGTGGTGCATGGCGCGGTGGTGTTCGCGCTGGCCGACACCGGCATGGGGTCGGCGCTCTACCCCACACTGGAGCCAGGGCAGATCTGCGCCACCATCGACATCGCCATCAGCTACTTCCGCCCCGTGCGGGCCGGCCGGCTGGTGTGCCTGACCGAAGTGGTCAACCGCGGCCGCACGGTGGCGCACCTGAGCTCGCGCGTGCTGGCGGGCGAGCAGCTGGTGGCCTCGGCCACCGGCAACTACGCCATCTTCGTGCCGCGCGAGGCGGGCTGAGCCGCTGGCCGTGCCGGGCGCGGCATCCATGGGCGTTTCAGGGTGCTGGGGCTTTTCTGGCGTGCGCCAGCAGCTATTGTTTTCATAGTCATTCGGGGGCCTTGGGGCGCCCGGCGGCATGCCGTACCCCTGCGCATGGTGCGGTCACCAAAGCATGAAAAGTGCGTAAACATGAAAACAATGACAGAAAACATCAACCAGCAAGGCCTCAAATACGGCTTCTGTTGCGTCGGTTGGCGTTTGAAAGCAGAAAAGCTTGATTCGGATCAAGCTACTGCCCGGTCACCCGGCCCGCCGCCACGCACGCCTTGTTCCACCGCCCTCGCCAGGAGACACGCCATGACCCGCAGCTACGCCGCCGAACCCTTCAAGATCAAAGTGGTCGAGCCGATCAAGATGACCACGCGCGCCGAGCGCGCCCAGTACCTGGCCGAGGCCGGCTACAACACCTTCCTGTTGCGCTCCGACCAGTGCTACATCGACCTGCTGACCGACAGCGGCACCACCGCCATGAGCGACTACCAGTGGGCCGGCATGATGCTGGGCGACGAAGCCTACGCCGGCAGCAAGAACTTCATCCACCTGCAACAGGTGGTGCGCGAGTACTACGGCTTCCGGCACATCGTGCCCACCCACCAGGGGCGCGGCGCCGAAAACCTGCTGTCGCGCCTGTGCATCCAGCCGGGCGACACGGTACCCGGCAACATGTACTTCACCACCACGCGCGCCCACCAGGAGCTCAACGGCGCCCGCTTCGTCGACATCATCATCGACGAGGCGCACGACCCGCAGATCGAGCTGCC
>JADLIA010000094.1 GCA_020848515.1 Rubrivivax sp.
GCGCCTGCGGCGCTGGTCTTTCAAGATGACTTCAACAGTGTCCGTATGCCTGGTCGTACTCACAGTCCTACTCCTATCTTCAAAGATAAGCGATAGGACGGGTCCGGGGTTTCAGGGGGCTATCTCAGGCGATGCGTTTGTTGCCATCCACGAATGGATGGTTGATTGCCAAGCTTTCCAGCAGCGCGGCCGCTTCAGCCACGATGTCGTCGTAGTAGCCGGTCTGCGGGCGGAACAAGGCGGCCTCCAGCGCACCCGGATCACGCACACTCGGTGCGCCGCCGTAACGCTGCATCAGCACGGTGTGCATGCCGAGCACATCGGCCACGGTCAAATGATCGCGCGGCACGGCTTACTTGGCCAGTTCACGGTAGAGGCTGTCGAACTCATCCAGGCTGGACGCGAACGAGGCCATGACGTGGCGACGGGGGCGTTCCTTCTGTTGCCGGTCGATGTAGTCGCGCAGGGCGTCATCCAGCACCGCCTGGAACTGGCGTCCCTGGCTCTCGGCGATCTGGCGCAACGCCGCGAGCACGTCGGGCGCGGCCTGGGAAGAAAATTTCTCGCGGACGGCAGCAGTCATGGCCTCTCCATCATGATTTATCTTGACGTTTCATGCTATATCAAGATGAGGCCCTGCGCCACTCTGTCCGGCCTGGTTCGATGCCTGACCCTAGGAGGCTGTCGGACTTGGAGATCGCCGGCTGCAAATCGACCGCAGCGGCCCATTTTTCACCGGCTTTTTGCCCGAGCTCGGCTATTGGGCTGCAAATCCGGCAAAAACTGGTCTCGCTGGGGCCGATTTTGGCTACGCCGCTCTTCGAGAACGCTTTCGGCGCTCCAAGCCCGACAGCCTCCTGGGCTGACTGGTCGCCTTGGTTGACGCTGAACAGGCTCGCGTAGGTTGTTGATCTTGTAAATCAACGACTGCGCCTACCGCAGGCCAGACAAGGAATAGAGACGGCCCTGGCGAGAAAGCGGCCGACTGCCGGCGTTTCGACTGGTGGCCACCCGCAGCACAGGTGACCGCAACCCCGCGTGGCGTGGTGCTCTCAGGCAAGAAAAAGGGCCCGGAGAAAACCCGAGCCCTTGTGTGTGGTGGTGGTAGGTGGAATCGAACCACCGACCTTGGGGTTATGAATCCCACGCTCTAACCGTCTGAGCTATACCACCGGCAAACGCGCATTATAGGGCATTGGCGCTGCGCTCTATTGGTGCTTGAACGCAGCGGGGCGCTTGTTGACGAAGGCGTCCATGCCTTCTTTCTGATCCTGCGTGGCGAACAACCCGTGGAACAGCCGGCGCTCGAACATCACGCCGTCGGCCAGCGTGCCTTCGAAAGCGCGGTTGACCGATTCCTTGGCCGCCATCACCGCCAGCTGGCCGAAACTGCAGATGGTCAGTGCGGCGGCCAGGCATTCGTCCATCAGCTTGTCCAGCGGCACCACGCGGCTGACCAGGCCGGCGCGCTCGGCCTCCTGGGCGTCCATCATGCGCGCTGTCAGCACCATGTCCATGGCCTTGGATTTGCCCACCGCGCGCGGCAGCCGCTGGGTGCCGCCGGCACCGGGGATCACGCCCAGCTTGATCTCGGGCTGGCCGAACTTCGCGTTGTCGGCGGCGATGATGAAGTCGCACATCATCGCCAGCTCGCAGCCGCCGCCCAGGGCAAAACCGCTGACGGCCGCGATCACCGGCTTGCGGATGCTGCGGATGGTTTCCCAGTCGCGCGTGATGTAGTCGTCGCGGTAGACGTCGGCAAAGCTGTAGCTGGCCATGGCGCCGATGTCGGCGCCGGCGGCGAAGGACTTTTCGCTGCCGGTCAGGATCATGCAGCCGATGGCCGGGTCGGCGTCGAAAGCCTTGAGCGCCTGGCCCAGTTCGACCATCAGCTGGCTGTTGAGCGCGTTCAGCTGCTTGGGCCGGTTGAGCGTGATCACGCCCACCTGGCCGCCTTCGACGCGGGTGGTGATGAGTTCGTAAGTCATGGGTTCTCCTGAACAGGTCGTGTGAAGCGATGCAAGAGGCACTATAACCAGCGGCGACGGCTGCCGTGCAGGTTAGCCGACCGCACAGTCGGTCAATGGTAAATTCGCGACCCAAGGAGACAACCCATGACCCAGCCGACCGAGCCCGACGTGCTCTATGCGGAGGAAGGCGCCGTAGCCATCCTCACGCTCAACCGCCCCGCCTCACTCAACAGCTTCACGCGCCAGATGCACCGCGACCTGTGGGCCGCGCTCGACCGCCTGGAGGCCAACCCCGCGATCCGCGCCCTGGTGCTGACCGGCGCCGGGCGTGGCTTCTGCGCCGGTGCCGACCTGTCGGAGTTCGACTTTGCCGATGGCCCCAACCTGCAGCAGCGCGCCGACCCCGGCCCGGTGATCGAGCGCGCCTTCAACCCCACCACGCGGCGCCTGATCAACGTGCGCGTGCCCACCGTGTGCGCGGTCAACGGCGTGGCAGCGGGCGCGGGCGCCTCGGTGGCCATGGCCTGCGACATCACCATCGCCGCGCCCGGCGCCAGCTTCATCCAGGCCTTCAGCAAGATCGGCCTGGTGCCCGATTCGGGCGGCACCTGGTTGCTGCCGCAGCGCGTCGGTCTGGCGCGCGCCATGGCGCTGTGCCTGACGGGCGACAAGCTGAGCGCCCAGGACGCCAAGGCCATGGGCATGATCTGGGACGTGGCCGACGATGCGCTGGCCGCCGCCATGGCGCTGGCCGGACGCCTGGCCGCCATGCCCACGCGCGCGCTGGTGGCCACGCGCCACCTGCTGCGCGGCGCCCACACCCATTCGCTGGACGAGCAGCTCGATCTGGAGCGCGACGTGCAGTCGCGCCTGGGCTTCACGCACGACTACATCGAGGGCGTGATGGCCTTTCTGCAAAAGCGCCCGGCGCAGTTCAGGGGCGAATGAACATGCGCCACAACCCTGCGGCCCAGGCGCTGGCGCAACGCGTCGGCCAGGCCATGTTCGCTGCCGACCGCGCCTCGCGCGAAACCATGGGCATGGAGCTGCTGGCCTGCGAGCCGGGTCGTGCCCTGATGCGCATGACGGTGCAGCCGCTGCATCTGAACGGCCACCAGATCTGCCACGGCGGTTTCATATTCACGTTGGCCGATTCGACCTTTGCCTTTGCCTGCAACAGCCGCAACCACAACACCGTGGCGGCCGGTTGCAGCATCGAGTTTCTCAAGCCCGCGCACGCCGGCGACGTGCTCACCTGCGAGGGCGTCGAGCAGGTGCAAAGCGGCCGCCACGGCGTCTACGACATGCGCGTGACCAACCAGCACGGCGATGTGGTGGCGCTGTTTCGCGGCAAGAGCGCGCAGATCAAGGGCCATGTGCTGGCCGACGAACCCACGAGCCAGGAGAGCGGTGCATGAACACCACCACCAAGACCTTCCCGCTGGAGCCGATCGAAAAGGCCAGCATCGACGAGTTGCGTGCGCTGCAACTGCAGCGGCTGCGGGCCACGCTGGCGCACGCCTACGCGCATTCGCCGGTCTACAAGGCCAAGTTCGACGCCGCCGGCGTGCACCCCGACGACTGCCGGTCGCTGGAGGATCTGGCCCGGTTCCCGTTCACCACCAAACAGGACTTGCGCGACCACTACCCGTTCGGCATGTTCGCCGTACCGCGCGAGCAGCTCGTGCGCATCCATGCCTCCAGCGGCACCACCGGCAAACCCACCGTGGTCGGCTACACCCGCAAGGACATCGACACCTGGGCCGACGTGGTGGCGCGCTCGTTTCGCGCCGCCGGCGCGCGCCCCGGCGACATGCTGCACCAGAGCTACGGCTACGGCCTGTTCACCGGCGGCATGGGCGCGCACTACGGTGCCGAGCGCCTGGGCCTGACGGTGGTGCCCTTCGGCGGCGGCCAGACCGAAAAGCAGATTCAGCTGATCCTGGACTTCAAGCCCGACATCATCACCGTCACGCCCAGCTACATGCTGGCGATCTGCGAACAGGTCGAGCACATGGGGCTGGACCCGAAGGAGCTCAGCTTGCGCATCGGCATCTTCGGCGCCGAACCCTGGACCAACGAAATGCGCCAGGCCATCGAAAAGCGCATGGCGATCGACGCGGTCGACATCTACGGCCTGTCCGAGGTGATGGGCCCCGGCGTGGCCAACGAGTGCGTCGAAACCAAGGACGGCCCCACCATCTGGGAAGACCATTTCTACCCCGAGATCATCGACCCCGAAACCGGCGCCGTGCTGCCCGACGGCCAGGAGGGCGAGCTGGTGTTCACCAGCCTGACCAAGGAGGCGCTGCCCATCATCCGCTACCGCACGCGCGACCTCACGCGCCTGCTGCCCGGCACGGCGCGCACCATGCGCCGCATGCAGAAGATCACCGGCCGCACCGACGACATGATGATCATCCGCGGCGTCAACGTGTTCCCGACGCAGATCGAGGAGCTGATCTTGAAGCGCCCCGAGCTGTCGCCCAACTACCAGTGCGTGCTGACGCGCGAGGGGCCGCTGGACGAGCTGAAGGTGCAGGTCGAGGTGGCGCCCGGTCTGGACCCGCAGCACATCGGCGCCCGCGCCGCCGCCAAGCTGCTGCAGCACGAGATCAAGATCTACGTCGGCAGCAGTGTCGAGATCGAACTCAAGCCCGAAGGCGGCATCGAGCGCAGCGTGGGCAAGGCGCGGCGGGTGGTCGATCTGCGCAAGAAGTGAGGGGCCCTGGACGGGCCTGACGCCCACCGCCTCGCTTCTGGATGTTTTGCCTTCTGGCACGCACGCAGCAAGCGCCAAAAGCTATCATAACAATAGCATCAGCGCTGTTCGATGGTGTCTGCCAGCAGGTCCATGAAGGTGTCCGGCCCCTGGGTGATGCGGATGCGTACGGGCAGGTATTGCAGGCTGGGGGCGAACCAGATTTCGGCGTGGATGGGGCCGCGCGGCTTGGCCAGCGGGCGCGGCC
>JADLIA010000095.1 GCA_020848515.1 Rubrivivax sp.
CGCCCTCTCCGCCAGGACAGACATGAGCGGCCCGATCCACGGGCCGCTCTTTTTTGCGCCGTCGTTCAGCTCGCCAGGGCGTACCCACCCTCGCCCACCGCTTGTACCAGACACTGCTCGATCAGCAGGTCGAGGTGCATCTGGATGCTGCGGCGTTCGGCGCTGTCGACGTAGGGCAGCTCGATCCCGATCGGGTACAGCAGGCGACGCGCGACGAGCTGATCGAGTGTCTGCGGCCCTTCGCTCAGGTAGCCCAGCAGGCGCTCATGGCGCTCGTCGATCCTGGTGGCAAAACGTGCCAAGGCCTGTTCGAAGGCGGCACGTTCGGTGATCACGCCACGGTGGTGCGAGGTGACCCACAGGCGCGCGTCGAGCTCGCGCACCGCCGCCAGACTGCGCTGAAACTGGCGCAGGTCGGAGCTGGCGTCGCCGTAGTAGGGGCCGAAGCCGGTCAGGTCGATGTCGCCGATGAAGGCGATGCCCTCGCTTTCAATCACCAGCGCCGAATGGCCGGCGGTGTGACCCGGCAGGTGATGGGCGCGCACGCGCACGCCGCCCCCCAGATCCCACTGGCTGCCGTGGGTGTAGGCGGTGGCGTCGGGGCGCGGGTGGTAGCTGAAATCGCGCGCGATCACGGCACGCATCGCCTCGAGTACGGGCGCCGGATAGCCGTAGTGGCGCGCCAGGCCTGGCCACGACTGCGCGGCCGCCAGGTCGGCCTCATGCACTTGCACGGCGGCGTGGCGCAGCTGGCCCAGGGCCACCATGTGGTCCTCGTGCACATGGCCCAGCAGCACCAGATCCACCCCGTCCAGGTCTGGCCCGATGTGGCGCGCCACCTGCGGCGTGTCGAACGCCACGCGGGTATCGCGGCCCTGCACGATGACCTGGTTGCCGTCCGGGTACTTGCCCGATTTTTCACCCAGATAGACCCGCACGGGCCCAAAATCCAGACGTTGCATAAGCTACAAATTGAATAGCTCGTTGCGCACACCCAGCAAGCGCTGGAGGCATTTTCCATTGCACACCCATGGGATACCCCATGGCTCAGCGGCGCAGCGCTTGTGGCAGCCAGTCGCCGTCCAGTTCCTGCCCCGGCACCGCGTACAGATCGGGCGTGCCTGGGCTGAGGGCCCGACCTTGCAGCGACCAGCGATGGCGCGCCGCGAAGTCAAAACCGGCGCTGGTCTGCCGACAGGCGATGTCGCCACGCCCGAAGTCCAGGGCCATATCCTCGCACGGAATGCCGGCCACCGCTGGCGAGGCGGCCGCCGGCACGCTGGCGCGCCCACCCTGGCGTGGCAGATAGAAGGCGCGCAGGCTGCCGTCGCGCTCGCGCAGCAGCAGCAGCGCCAGACGGCCGGCGTCCTGGGCGCGCAGGCCGTCGGGCAGATAGCGCGGGTCATCGGGCGCGCTGGCCCAGACGAAGCTGCCGGGCGGCAGGCGCGCCACGCGCACGCCAGGCGGGCCATCGGGCGGCGGCCCGCCAGCAAACCGCCACGCCAGCACCCCGGCCGCCAGAATCGCCACGGCCAGCATGACGTTCAGTGCCAGCGTCAACAGTCGCCGCTCGGTTGGGCCGGGCATGGTGTGTCGATCGACGACGGGCCCTCAGCCGCAGAGTGGCCGTTGGACGCGCCCACCGGTGCCGTGTCCGGGGTGGCGGGCAAGCCGCAAGGACGCGGCATGCTCACCCGGCCGGTGATGGGGATCGACGCGACGAGACCCGGCGGTCATGCGTCTGTCGCGAAGATGGCGAGCGACCAGTTGCCGCACTCAGGCACCATCAAAGCGCAGCGTCCGCACGCCCTGGGACGTGCCCAGCAGGCAGATCTGCGCCTTTTGGTGTGCGAACACGCCCACGGTGACCACGCCCGGCCATTGGTTGACGGTGCTTTCGAACGCCAGCGGATCGCCGATGCGCAGGCCGCGCACGTCCAGGATGTGCTGGCCGTTGTCGGTCACCAGCGGGGCGCCGTCTTTGTGGCGCAGTTCGGCCTGGCCGCCCAGGGCGGCAAACTGGCGCACGATGCGCTGCGCCGCCATCGGAATCACTTCCACCGGCAGTGGAAAACGCCCCAGCACCTCCACGCGCTTGCTGTCGTCGGCGATGCAGACGAAGCGGCGCGACTGGGCGGCCACGATCTTCTCGCGCGTCAGCGCTGCGCCGCCGCCCTTGATCATGTGGCCACGCGGGTCGATCTCGTCAGCGCCGTCGATATAGACGGCGATCTCGCCCACGGCGTTGCAGTCGAACACCGGAATGCCCAGGGCCTGCAGGCGCGCAGTCGACGCTTCCGACGAGGACACGGCGCCGGGGATGCGTTCCTTCATGCTCGCCAGCGCGTCGATGAAGTGGTTCACCGTCGAACCTGTGCCCACGCCTACCACCTGGCCCGCCTCGACGTACTCGAGCGCGGCGCGCCCGACCATGGCTTTGAGTTCGTCCTGAGTCATTTGCGACAATTTCCCTCTGTTCCCGTTTCAAGCAAGAATTATCCAATGGCCCTGCTGCCCTACGGCCTGTCGCGCGCCGTCCTGTTCAACATGGACCCCGAGGCCGCGCACGACCTCACCATCGACCTGCTGGCGCGCGGTGCCGGCACCCCGCTGCAGTGGACCTGGTGCCACAGCCGCATCGACGACCCGGTGACGCTGGCCGGCCTCGCCCTGCCCAACCGCGTGGGCCTGGCCGCCGGGCTGGACAAGAACGCACGCGCCATCGACGGTCTGGCGGCGATGGGCTTCGGCTTTGTCGAAGTCGGCACCGTCACCCCGCTGGCACAGCCCGGCAACCCCAGACCGCGCATGTTCCGCCTGCCCGCCGCGCAGGCCCTGATCAACCGCATGGGCTTCAACAACGACGGGCTGGACGCCTTTGTGCGCAACGTCAGAAACTCCCGTTTTCATAGCGCTTCGCGCACGCCAGACGGGCGCCAACGCATGATTCTTGGCCTGAACATTGGCAAGAACGCGGCCACCCCGATCGAGCGCGCCACCGACGACTACCTGATCGCCCTGGCCGGCGTCTACCCGTTTGCAGACTACGTCACGGTCAACATCTCCAGCCCCAACACCAAGAACCTGCGCGATCTGCAGAGCGACGCCGCGCTGGACGCGCTGCTGTCGTCCCTCAAGTCGCGCCAGGGCGAACTGGCGGCCGAGCATGGGCGGCAGGTGCCGCTGTTCCTGAAGATCGCGCCCGATCTGGACGGCGAGCAGGTGCAGGCCATCGCCGACGCACTGCGCCGCCACGGCATCGACGGCGTGATTGCCACCAACACCACGCTGTCGCGCGAGGCCGTGGCTGGCTTGCCCCATGCCGACGAGGCCGGCGGCCTGTCGGGCGCGCCGGTGCGCGAAGCCAGCAACCGCGTCATAGGCGAGCTGCGCGCGGCGCTGGGCGCCGGCTACCCGATCATCGGCGTGGGCGGCATCATGAGCGGTGCCGACGCCGTGGCCAAGATCGAGGCCGGCGCCGACGCGGTGCAGATCTACACCGGGCTGATCTACCGGGGGCCTGGCCTGGTGGGCGAAGTGGCGCGGGCGCTGCGCCGCAGCCGCGCTGCGGGCACCACCGCTCAGGCGGCAGCGCGATAGAGCGCCTCGATCTCGGCCGCGTAGGCCTTGTAGATGCTGGCGCGGCGCACCTTCATGGTGGCGGTGACTTCGCCGTCGTCGTGGTCGAGTTCCTTTGTCAGGAGGTGGAAGCGCCGAACCTGTGCCACCTGGGCCAGGCGGGCATTGCCCTTCGCCACCTCGTCTTCGATCAGCTGACGCACTTCGGGCGTCTCGACCAGCGAACGGAAATGCGTGAAGGCGATGCGACGCGCCTCGGCCCATTTGGCAACGGTGTCGAACTCGATCTGCACCAGCGCGCTGACGAACTTGCGACCATCGGCGATGACGATGCACTCCTTGACGTAGGGGCTGGCCTTCATCGCGTTTTCGATTTCCGACGGCGTCAGGTTCTTGCCACCCGCAGTGATCATGATGTCCTTCAGGCGGTCGACGATCCTGATCTGACCGCCCTCCTCGCGCACCACGTCACCGGTGTGCAGCCAGCCATCGACGATGGTCTGCGCCGTGGCTTCAGGGCTCTTGTAGTAGCCGGCAAACACCATCTCACCGCGAATCTGCAGCTCGCCGTTGTCGGCCACCCGGTGTTCGACCCCCGCGGTGACCGGCCCGACGGTGCCCACCACCACGTCGTGCAAACGATGGCCGGTGACCATGCCGGAGGATTCGGTCAGACCGTAGACTTCGATCAGCGGCACCCCCAGCGTGCGAAAGAAGCGCACCACTTCGGGCGCGATCGGCGCCGCCCCCGTGAGCGCCACCCGCACCTTGCGCAGACCACAGAAGTTCTGCAGTGCACGAAACACCAGCCAGTACGCACAGGCAAAGCGCGCCCGCTCGGCCAGCGACCACCGATCCCGGGGCAGTTGCGCCAGCGGCGCGCAGGCCCTCAGGGCGCGCTCGAACAGTGCGCGGCGCAGCGCGCCGGTTTCCTGCATCTTGATCGAGATCGAGGCGTGCAGTTTCTCCCAGATGCGCGGCACCCCCAGGAACATGCTGGGCGCCACTTCGCGCAGGTCTTCCTGCACGGTGCGGATCGACTCGCCGAAGTTCACCTGCGAGCCCAGGTAGATCGGCACAAAGGTGGTCAGCATCTGCTCAGCGACGTGGCACAGGGGCAGGTAGGACAGGTGTGAAGCGTCCGCGTCGAGCGCCAGCCGATCGACGATCCCGGGCACCACGCCCCGCATGTTGCGCCACGAGATCATGGCGCCCTTGGGCTTGCCGGTGGACCCCGAGGTGTAGATCATCAGGCCGATGTCGTCCAGCCGCTGGCGCGCCAGTGCGTCCTCGATCAGGCCCTGGTGGCCGGCCTGCGCACCCAGCCGCTCCACGTCGTCGAAGCTGGAGATCAGCGCGCGCTGCTCGGGGGGGTAGTCGCGCAGGCCCTTGGTTTCGACCATGATGATCCTGCGCAGGCGCGGCAGCTGCGCCCTCGCCTCCAGCACCTTGTCCACCTGCTCCTGGTCCTCGCAGACCACGACATCGATGTCGGCGTGCCCCACCACGTAGGCCACCTCCGACGTCGGGCTGGTGGGATAGACGCCGACCGTGACGGCACCCAGCAGGCTGGCACCCATCTGTGCCAGCACCCATTCGATGCGGTTCTCCGAAATCACGCCCAGGTGCCCGCCTGGTGCCATGCCCAGCGCCACCAGACCCTGCGCGAAATGGTTCGCGCGCTCGTAATACTGTGCCCAGGTGTAGGGCTTCCAGATGCCGAATTCCTTTTGCCGGATCGCCACGCGCTGTGCGTCGCGCCGGGCGCGCTCGCGCAGCATCTGCGGCAGGGTCAGTTCGGGCAAGGTGCCAGCGTGGGTCAGGACAGCCATCTCTTGCGCCGCTTGTAGTGTTTGATCTCGCGAAAGCTCCGGGTTTCGCCGCCGCCGCCCATGCCCAGGTAGAACTCGCGCACGTCGGCGTCGCTGGCCAGGCGATCGGCGCTGCCATCGATCACGATCTTGCCGTTTTCCATGATGTAGCCGCTGTGCGCCACGGCCAGCGCCACGGTGGCGTTCTGCTCGACCAGCAGCATGGAGGTCGCCCGCTCGGCGTTGATGCGCACGATGATGCCGAAGATCTCTTCCACCAGCTTGGGCGACAGGCCCAGCGAAGGCTCGTCCAGCAGCATCAGCTGGGGCTGGGCGATCAGCGCGCGCCCAATCGCCAGCATCTGCTGCTCGCCGCCGGACAGATAGCCTGCCAGACCCTTGCGCCGCTCGTGCAGGCGCGGAAAGAAGTGGTAGACGAGATCGAAATCCGGCCGGGCCGCACCGGCGCGCCCGGTCAACGCGTAGCTGGCAGCGACGAGGTTTTCCTCCACCGTCAGATCCTCGAACACGTGGCGCCCTTCCATCACGTGCGACAGGCCGGCACGCACCAGCTCCTGCGGCGCACGGCGCGCCGTGTCCTGACCCTGGAAACGGATGCTGCCCGACTCCAGCGCCCCGTTCTCCAGCGTCAGCAGGTTGGACACGGCCTTCAGCGTGGTGCTCTTGCCGGCGCCGTTGCTGCCCAGCAGCGCCACGATTTGCCCGCGCGGCACGGCCAGCGACAGGCCGCGCAGGGCCTGCACCGCCTTGTTGTAGACCACCTCGATGTTGTTGATTTCGAGGATCAGGTCGGTCGTGCGCGGGTTCATGGGGGTCACCCCTGGCCTCGACGTGTTCCAACCCTGGCCCCGCCGACCGGGCGGGAACACGCCGGGTCGGCGTTCCGGGTCAGGCTCACAGCTTGATCCAGTCGGATGCGGCCACCATCTTCTGTGCCTTCATGTCGGCCTTGTAGACGCGACCGACCGGAATCGAGTTGCCCGGGATGCTGATCGGCACGCCGATCAGGCCGCCGGTATCGAAATCGCGAATCGAGTTCAGCGCCGCTTTCAGGTTGACGCCCGTCAGGGGCTTGTTGCCTTCCAGGCAGCGCTTGGCCGCCTCCAGGAACAGCATGGCGGCCAGCATGCCCTGCGTGTAGGCGGTGCTCTGGTACTGCGGCCGCATGGCACGGATCTTCTCCAGCATCGGCGCCTTCTCGGTGTCGTAGTAGTAGCGGTAGGGCATGACGCCCATGAAGCCGTCTCCGTCCGGGCCCATCTTCATGACGGTGGAGCTGTCCATGGTCCAGAAGGTGCCCATCCATTTGCTGGTCATCCCCTGCTGCTTGCCCTGGGTGATGAACTCGGGGATGGGTGCCAGGATGTAGCCGTGGAAGATCGTGTAGTCGGGCGCGGCGCGGCGCAGCTTGATGACTTCGGTGGACACGTCCACGCTGCCGGCGGCGGTCATGATCTTGATCGGCACCGACAGACCCAGGGCCTTGGCCGCGGCCTCGCTCTTTTCGATCGGGTCGCGGCCGAACTCCGAGTCCGAGTACACGAAGGCCACCTTGGCGCCCGGCTTTTCCTTGGCGATGTGCTTGAGCAGGATGCCGAACATCTCGGTGTAGTCCGGCCCGACCAGGAACTGGTGCGGGTATTTCTTGGGGTCGTTGAGCTCGCTGGCGAACGACGCGCCGGCCATCAGAATGTTGCCGTTACGCTCCAGCTCCGGGTTGATGGTCTTGGAAAAGCCGGTCGAATCGCCGTAGTACAGGCTGACCTTGTTCTGGCTGGTGATCTTCTTGAAGGCCGCCACCGACACGTCCACCTTGTAACCGGTGTCCTCGGGCACGTACTTGACCTTGCGGCCCTTGATGCCGCCGGCGTCGTTGATGATCTTCACGTAGTCCTGGATGCCGTCGTTGATGCCCACGCCGGCAAAGGCGAACACACCGGTCATCGGAATCGAGCCGCCGATGACGATCTCCTCGACGCTCTGGGCCAGCACCGACAGCGGCTGCGTCAGTGCGGCGGCGCCCGCCGCGGCCGTGCCGAGCATCAGGCTGCGGCGACGGTTGGAAAAGGATTGCTGAGCCATGAATGTCTCCTTGAAGCAGGACGTTGCGAAAAAATGACCCGCGCTCAGTTGCGGAAGGGCCACAGGTGAAAGAACCGTCGTGTGCGGCGCCACATCTCGGCCAGACCCAGCGGCTCGAAGATCAGGAAGCCGACGATCAGGGCGCCAAAGATGATCAGGCGCACCGGCGACAGCAGCACCGCCAGGTCGGTGCTGGCGGGCAGCAGGTCGAACACCAGCTTGAGCACTTCCGGCACCATCGTCATGAAGGCCGCGCCCAGAATGCTGCCCAGCGTCGAACCCATGCCACCGACGATGATGGCGGCCAGGAAGAAAATCGACATCGACAGCGGAAAGCTCTCGGGCGTGATGACGCGAAAGAAATACGCCCACAACCCGCCCGCCACACCGGCGTAGAACGAAGACAGCCCGAACGACAGCAGCTTGTAGCGCAACAGCGGAATGCCCAGCACCTCGGCCGAGATGTCGCGGTCGCGGATGGCGATGAAGGCGCGGCCGATGCGCGTGCGAAACAGGTTGGCCGAACCCAGCAGCATGAGGATCGTCAGCGGCACGATCAGCCAGTACAGGCGAAACGAGCTGTCCAGTTCGACACCGAACAACCGCCCGGGCGACATGGACAACCCGCTGGTGCCACCCGTGAACTCGAAGTTGGCGAACAGAAAATGGGCGATGAAGGTGGCGGCAATGGTGACGATCGCCAGGTACAAGCCCTTGACGCGCAGCGACGGCACGCCGACCACGATGCCGCCCAGCATGGCCACTGCGCCGCCCGCCACCAGGTTGAGCAGCAGCGGCGTACCCCAGCGGATCTGCAGAATGGCCACCGTATAGGCCCCCAGGCCCATGAACGCCGCCTGCCCCAGGCTGACCAGACCGGTATAGCCCGTCAGCAGGTTCAGCCCGGTGCTGCTGGCAATGTTGATGGCGACCAGGCAGGCCATGTACAGCCAGTAGTCGTTGGCCACGAACGGAAGCAGCACCAGCGCCGCGGCGGCCACCATCAGCCACGCGCGCTGCGTGCGCGAGTCGAACAGCGCCGCGTCGGCGACGTAGCTTTCCTTGAAGGTTCCGATGCGCATGACGACGGGCCTACAGCCTTTCGATGTCCCGCGTGCCGAACAGGCCGTAGGGACGCACCATGAGAATGCTCACCAGCACCACGAAGGTCGCCAGCAGTTTGTACTCACCGCCCAGGTAGGCCGCCGCCAGACCCTCGACCAGACCGACGATCAACCCCGCCACCAGGGCGCCCAGCACGCTGTCCAACCCGCCGACGATCACCACCACCAGCACCGACAGACCAAACACGCCCATGGACGACGAAATGCCACCGATCGAGCCGACGATGATCCCGGACACCGCCGCCAGCATGGCCGACACCACCCAGGACAGCGAAAACACCCGCGGCACGTTGATGCCCACCACGTACGCCGCGGCCTGGTCGCTTGCCGTGGCGCGCAGGGCCACGCCACCGCGCCAGTAGCGAAACACCAGCAGCACCGCGGCAATGAACACCGCGGCGATCACCGCGCCCCAGAACACCTTGGGCGCGAGGAACGCGTCGCCCACCATGATGGGCTTGCTGGGCATGAAGTCCGGCAGCCGGCGCTGATCGGCGCTCCAGATGATTTCCACCAGGCCCACCAGGATCGAGCCCAGACCGACGGTGACCATGAACGCCGAAATCGGAGGCTCGCCCAGCAGGGGCCGGATCACCAGCCGCTCGATCAGGCCACCCAGCATGCCACTGGCCAGCACCGCCGCCGGAATCGCCAGCCACAGCGGCAACGCCCACATCACTGCGAAGGTGAAGAACAGGTAGCCGCCCGCCATCAACAACTCGCCGATGGCCAGGTTCACGACCCGCGTCGCCTTGTAGACCAGGACGAAGGCCAGCGCCGCGAGCGCATACAGGCCGCCACCGGCCAGACCGGTCAGACAGACCTCGAACAGGTAGCCCCAGTCCATCAGCTCGCCCCCTGGTGTGCGACTGCCGCCGCCTGCAGCTTGCGACGCAGTTCATGGACGTCGCCCGAGCCCAGGTAGGCGCGCGCCACCTCGGGGTCGGCCTGCACCACCGCCGGCGTGCCCTGGGCGATCACCTGGCCGAAGTTGAGCACCACCACATGGTCCGACAGGTCCATCACCATGCCCATGTCGTGCTCCACCATGAGCACCGTCACGCCCCATTCGGCGCGCACGTCGAGGATGAAGCGCGCCATGTCCTCGGTCTCCTCGCGGTTCATGCCGGCCACGGGCTCGTCGAGCATCAGCACCTCGGGCTGCATGGCCAGGGCGCGCGCCATCTCCACGCGCTTTTGCAGGCCGTAGGACAGGGCCGAGACGGGGGCGTGGCGGATGTGGTCGATCTCGAGGAAGTCGATGATGCGCTCCTCGATGTCGCGGCGCAGCTCGGCCTCCTCGCGGCGCGCACGGCCCAGGTAGAGCAGCGCGTCGAACACATTCGTCTTGAGGTGCGCGTGGCGCCCGAGCTTGATGTTGTCGAGCACCGTCATGCCGCGAAACAGTGCGATGTTCTGAAAGCTGCGCCCCAGTCCCATGCGGGCGCGCAGCGGCGCAGGAACGCGCGTGATGTCCTGGCCCTTGAACCGAACATGACCCGCGGCTGGCCGGTAGAAGCCCGAAATGGTGTTGAACAGCGACGTCTTGCCGGCACCGTTCGGACCGATCACGGCCGTGATGCTGCCCTGCTGGACGTCAAACCCCACACCCGACAGCGCCCGCACACCACCGAAGGCCAGCGTCAGGTCTTGCACCGCAAGCAGAGGCGCCTTCGTATCTTGAGATAGCCCCCTGAAACCCCGGACCCGTCCTATCGCTTATCTTTGAAGATAGGAGTAGGACTGTGAGTACGACCAGGCATACGGACACTGTTGAAGTCATCTTGAAAGACCAGCGCCGCAGGCGC
>JADLIA010000096.1 GCA_020848515.1 Rubrivivax sp.
CCGGGCGACAACGTCAGCATCACCGTCAAGCTGATCGCCCCGATCGCCATGGAAGAAGGCCTGCGCTTTGCCATCCGCGAAGGCGGCCGCACCGTGGGCGCCGGCGTGGTGGCCAAGATCATCGAGTGATCGGAGATCTCTAGGGGTATAGCTCAATTGGCAGAGCGTCGGTCTCCAAAACCGAAGGTTGTAGGTTCGATTCCTACTGCCCCTGCCACCGGATCGGCCGGTGGCTGATTGAAGCCCGCCAAGCCCTTGGCGGGCTTGTGTGTCTGATCGATGCGCGTTCACGGCTGGGGCCGGCGCGCCGAGAATGGAATTTCTGCCCAACATGGCAAGCACTCAAGTTGAAACCGTGAGCACCGGCGCCGACAAGGCGCGGCTGGCGGTTGCCGGCCTGCTGGTGGTCGCGGCGCTGGCGGCGTTCTACCTTCTGGGTGGCCAGGGTTCGCTGGCCCAGTGGGGCAGCCTGATCGCCGGTCTGGTGCTGGCGGCCGTGGTGTTTCTGACGTCCGAATCCGGCAAGCGCCTGCTGGCGTTTGGTCGCGACGCCTGGCGCGAGATGAAGAAGGTCGTCTGGCCCACGCGCAAGGAAGCCATGCAGACCACGGCCTTCGTGTTTGCCTTCGCGGTCGCCATGGCGCTGTTCCTGTGGCTGACCGACAAGGTCCTGGAATGGGCCCTGTATGACCTGATCCTGGGCTGGAGACGCTGATGAGCGATGTGGTGAATCCGGTCGAATCCGTGGGGTCGGCCAATCCCGATCTGAAGTGGTACGTGGTCCATGCCTATTCGGGCATGGAAAAGGCGGTCGAGCGCAACATTCAGGAGCGCGTCCATCGCGCCGGCATGCAGTCCAAGTTCGGCCGCATTCTGGTGCCGACCGAGGAAGTGGTCGAAATCCGCAACGGCCAGAAGCGCACCACCGAGCGCAAGTTCTTCCCCGGCTACGTGCTGGTCGAAATGGTGATGGACGACGATACCTGGCACCTGGTCAAGCACACCAACAAGGTGACCGGTTTCGTCGGTGGTGCCAAGAACCGCCCGGCGCCCATCTCGGAAGACGAGGTCATGAAGATCGTCAACCAGATGCAGGAAGGCGTGGAAAAGCCGCGCCACAAGGTCGAGTTCGAGGTGGGCGAGTACATCCGCGTCAAGGACGGCCCGTTCACCGACTTCAACGGCACCGTCGAGGAAGTCAACTACGAAAAGAGCAAGCTGCGCGTGTCCGTCACCATCTTCGGTCGCGCCACGCCGGTGGAGCTCGAGTTCAGCCAGGTCGAAAAGGCCTGACTATAGTTTTCATAGCTGCTGGCGCTCTCCGACTCTGCGCTGGCGGCTGTTTTCTTCAAGAGTCGACAACCCCCGGGGAGCCTGAGGGCAACACCTTCAGGCGCATGAACCCGCAAGGAGCAAAGCATGGCGAAGAAAATCGTCGGCTTCATCAAGCTGCAAGTGCCAGCTGGTAAGGCCAACCCGTCGCCGCCCATCGGCCCCGCCCTGGGCCAGCGCGGTCTGAACATCATGGAGTTCTGCAAGGCGTTCAACGCCCAGACCCAGGGCATGGAGCCCGGTCTGCCGCTGCCGGTGGTGATCACCGCGTTCGCCGACAAGAGCTTCACCTTCATCATCAAGACGCCGCCCGCGGCCGTGCTGATCAAGAAGGCCATCAAGCTGGACAAGGGCTCGGCCAAGCCGGCCACCGACAAGGTCGGCAAGATCACCCGTGCCCAGCTCGAGGAAATCGCCAAGACCAAGCTGAAGGACATGACCGCCGCCGATCTGGACGCCGCCGTGCGCACCATCGCCGGTTCGGCGCGTTCCATGGGCGTGACGGTGGAGGGTGTGTAAATGGCCAAGCTGACCAAGAAACAGAAAGCCCAGGCGGGCAAGATCGAATCGACCCAGCTCTACCCGCTGGTCGATGCGCTGAACCTCGTCAAGGAGCATGCCACCGCCAAGTTCGATGAATCCATCGACGTGGCCGTGCAACTGGGCGTGGACGCCAAGAAGTCCGACCAGGTGGTGCGTGGCGCCGTGGTGCTGCCCAATGGCACCGGCAAGACCAAGCGCGTGGCCGTGTTCGCCCAGGGTGCCAAGGCCGAGGAAGCCAAGGCCGCCGGTGCCGACGTGGTCGGCATGGAAGACCTGGCCGAGCAGGTCAAGGCCGGCAACATGCCGTTCGACGTCGTGATCGCCGCGCCCGACGCCATGCGCGTGGTCGGCACGCTGGGTCAGATCCTGGGTCCGCGCGGCCTGATGCCCAACCCCAAGGTCGGCACCGTGACGCCCGACGTCGCCACGGCGGTGAAGAACGCCAAGGCCGGTCAGGTGCAATTCCGCGTCGACAAGGCCGGCATCATCCACGGCACCATCGGCCGTCGCTCGTTCGATACCGACAAGCTGCAGGGCAACCTGGCGGCGCTGATCGACGCGCTGAACAAGGCCAAGCCGGCCACCAGCAAAGGTCTGTACCTGCGCAAGGTGGCGGTGTCCAGCACCATGGGCGTGGGCGTGCGCGTCGACACCCAGACGATCAACGCCTGACCAGGCACAAGAGATGCGCCCGCATGCCGCAAGACATGGGGGCGAGGTGGTGGGCCGCACCGTTCGCAAGATCGGTGCGGGTCATCCAAGACCGCTGGCACGGGGCCTTGGCCCTGTTTAATTGCTCCTGATTCAGGAGCTGCCAGCGCAGATGGCGAGCCCGCTGAGAAGGTTTTTCCTTAACAGTAGGTCGCTGCACGAAGGCGCGCCGCGAGGGCGTCAGGCCCATCGGCCAGACCCGAACGGTGCATTTTGAAGGAGTAGACCTTGAGTCTGAATCGCAGTGAGAAAGAAGCGGTCATCAAAGAAGTGACCGGCCTCGCCGCAAAAGCTCAAACGCTCGTGATGGCGGAATACCGCGGCGTCACGGTGGCTGACATGACCCGACTGCGCACCGAAGCGCGCGGCAGCGGCGTGGTTCTGAGCGTGTTGAAGAACACGCTGGCCCGTCGCGCCGTCGCCGGCAGCGGTTTCGAAGTCGCCGCCGATCAGATGACCGGTCCGCTGATCTATGGCTTCTCCGAAGACGCTGTGGCTGCCGCCAAGGTGGTGGCCGATTTCGCGAAAACCAACGACAAGCTGGTGATTCGCGGCGGTGTCTACGGTGGCAAGGCCCTGGACGCGAACGCGGTGAAGCAGCTGGCCAGCATTCCCACCAAGGAAGTGCTGCTGGCTCAGCTTTGTGGCTTGCTCAAGTCGCCGATCTCCCGCACCGCCGTGGTGCTGGGCGCGCTGGCGGCCAAAAAAGGCGAAGGCGAGGCTGCCGCGGCCTGAGCGCGCGGTGTTCATCCAATCCAACTGTTTAAGGTAATTCAAATGGCATTCGATAAAGACGCATTTCTGACCGCGCTCGACAGCATGACGGTCATGGAGCTCAACGACCTGGTGAAAGCCATCGAAGAGAAATTCGGCGTGAGCGCCGCCGCCATGGCCGCTCCGGCTGCTGGTGGCGCCGCCGGTGGCGCGGCCGCCGCGGCCGAAGAGAAGACCGAATTCGACGTCGTGCTGGCCGAAGCCGGTGCCAACAAGGTGTCGGTCATCAAGGCGGTGCGCGAGATCACCGGCCTGGGCCTGAAGGAAGCCAAGGACCTGGTCGACGGCGCGCCCAAGACGGTCAAGGAAGGCATGGCCAAGGCCGACGCCGAAGCGGCCAAGAAGAAGCTGGAAGAAGCCGGCGCCAAGGTCGAGCTCAAGTAACCCGATCTGGAGCTGCTGCGCGGCGCGATCTCGGCCCTCCGATGCTCGCCGTACTCAAATACGGCGGCGCTTCTCGAGCCGACCTCGCGCCGCTCGCCACGCTCCAGTCGCGATGTGCGGGCTGGTGGTACGACCAGCCTTTCACGGCGCTCCCAGAGCGCACGTGAAAGTGGCTTCAGGCAAGCCGCTTTCACGTGTCTTCTGAACCCGACTGCAGGAGGCCACTTGGTTCGGGCCGCGTGCAACGCGCGGCCGTCCGCCATCGGCTGGTAGTGGCCAGCCACCAAGCTTTTCAGGCCCAGCGCCTGATGCCAAGTCGCCAGATGTCCAGGACCCTCACGCATCCAGCCCGGAGATTTCATGGCCTATACCTTCACTGAACGCAAGCGCATCCGCAAGGACTTCGGCACCCGTGAAAGCGTGCTGCAAGTGCCCTACCTGCTGCAGATGCAGAAAGACGCCTACACGGCATTCCTGCAAGCCGACACGCCGCCCAAGAAGCGCAGTCGCGAGGGTTTGCAGGCCGCGTTCGAGTCCGCCTTCCCGATCGTCTCGCACAACGGCTTTGTGGAGATGAAGTTCATCGAATACAACCTGGCCAAGCCGGCGTTCGACGTGCGCGAGTGTCAGACGCGTGGCCTGACGTTCTCTTCCGCCGTGCGCGCGCGCGTGCAGCTGATCATCTACGACCGCGAGTCCTCCACCCCGCAGTCCAAGGTGGTCAAGGAAGTGAAGGAGCAGGAGGTCTACATGGGCGAGGTGCCCCTGATGACCGACAAGGGCTCGTTCATCGTCAACGGCACCGAGCGCGTCATCGTCTCGCAGCTGCACCGCTCGCCTGGCGTGTTTTTCGAGCACGACAAGGGCAAGACGCACAGCTCGGGCAAGCTGCTGTTTTCGGCGCGCATCATTCCCTACCGCGGCTCCTGGCTGGACTTCGAGTTCGACCCCAAGGACATCCTGTTCTTCCGCGTCGACCGCCGCCGCAAGATGCCGGTCACCATCCTGCTCAAGGCCATCGGCCTGAATCCCGAGCAGATCCTGGCCCACTTCTTCGTCAACGACCACTTCCGCCTGATGGACAGCGGCGCGCAGCTCGAGTTCGTCGCCGACCGTCTGAAGGGTGAGGTGGCGCGTTTCGATATCACCGACAAGTCGGGCAAGGTGGTGGTGGCCAAGGACAAGCGCATCACCGCGCGCCACACGCGCGAGCTGGAGCAATCGGGCACCACGCACATCAGCGTGCCCGAGGACTTCCTGGTGGGCCGCGTGGTGGCCCGCAACGTCGTCGATGCCGACACCGGTGAAATCATCGCCAAGGCCAACGACGAACTGACCGAGGCGCTGCTCAAGAAGCTGCGCGATGCCGGCGTGCAGGAGCTGCCGTGCATCTTCACCAACGAGCTGGACCAGGGCGCCTACATCTCGCAGACGCTGCGCATGGACGAAACGGCCGACGAGCTGGCCGCGCGCGTGGCCATCTACCGCATGATGCGCCCGGGCGAGCCGCCCACCGAGGACGCGGTGCAGGCCTTGTTCCAGCGCCTTTTCTACAACCCCGACACCTACGATCTGTCGCGTGTCGGTCGCATGAAGTTCAACGCCAAGGTCGGTCGCGAGGAATCCACCGGCCCCATGGTGCTGGCCAACGAGGACATCCTGGCCGTCGTCAAAATCCTGGTCGAGCTGCGCAACGGCCGTGGCGAGGTGGACGACATCGACCACCTGGGCAACCGCCGCGTGCGCTGCGTGGGCGAGCTGGCCGAAAACCAGTACCGCACGGGCCTGGCGCGCATCGAGAAGGCCGTGAAGGAGCGCCTGGGCCAGGCCGAGCAAGAGCCGCTGATGCCGCACGACCTGATCAACTCCAAGCCGATTTCCGCGGCCCTGAAGGAGTTCTTCGGCGCCTCGCAGCTGTCGCAGTTCATGGACCAGACCAACCCGCTGGCTGAAATCACGCACAAGCGCCGTGTTTCGGCCCTGGGCCCGGGCGGTCTGACGCGCGAGCGTGCTGGTTTTGAGGTGCGCGACGTGCACGTGACCCACTACGGCCGCGTCTGCCCGATCGAAACGCCGGAAGGCCCGAACATCGGCCTGATCAACTCCCTGGCCCTGTACGCGCGCCTGAACGAGTACGGCTTCATCGAGACGCCGTACCGCCGCGTGGTCGATGGCAAGGTTACGAACGAGATCGACTACCTGTCGGCCATCGAGGAAGGCAAGTACGTCATTGCCCAGGCCAACGCCGCGCTGGACAAGGACGGTCGCCTGACGGGCGATCTGGTGTCGGCGCGCGAGCAGGGCGAATCGGTGCTGGTCGGTGCCGAGCGCATCCAGTACATGGACGTGTCGCCGGCGCAGATCGTGTCGGTGGCCGCCTCGCTGGTGCCGTTCCTGGAGCACGACGACGCCAACCGCGCACTGATGGGCGCCAACATGTCGCGCCAGGCGGTGCCGGTGCTGCGGCCCGAAAAACCCCTGGTCGGCACCGGCATCGAGCGCGTGGCCGCCATCGATTCGGGCACCGTGGTCACGGCGCGTCGTGGCGGCGTGGTCGACTACGTCGATGCCACGCGCATCGTGATCCGCGTCAACGACGACGAGGCGGTGGCCGGTGAAGTGGGTGTGGACATCTACAACCTCATCAAGTACCAGCGCTCCAACCAGAACACCAACATCCACCAGCGCCCCATCGTCAAACGTGGTGACAAGCTGGCCAAGGGCGACGTCATCGCCGACGGCGCTTCCACCGACTTGGGTGAGATCGCCATCGGCCAGAACATGCTGATCGCCTTCATGCCCTGGAACGGCTACAACTTCGAGGACTCCATCCTGATCAGCGAGAAGGTGGTGGCCGAGGAGCGCTACACCAGCATCCACATCGAAGAGCTGGTGGTGATGGCGCGCGACACCAAGCTCGGCGCCGAAGAAATCACGCGCGACATTCCCAACCTGAGCGAGCAGCAGCTCAATCGCCTGGACGATTCCGGCATCATCTACGTGGGCGCCGAAGTGCAGCCCGGCGACACCCTGGTCGGCAAAGTCACGCCCAAGGGCGAAACCACGCTGACGCCCGAAGAAAAGCTGCTGCGTGCCATCTTCGGCGAGAAAGCCTCCGACGTGAAGGACACCTCGCTGCGCGTCGACCAGGGCTCGCAGGGCACGGTGATCGACGTGCAGGTGTTCACGCGCGAAGGCATCCAGCGCGACAAGCGCGCGCAGCAGATCATCGACGATGAATTGAAGCGCTTCCGTCTCGACCTGAACGACCAGCTGCGCATCGTCGAAGCCGACGCCTACGACCGGATCGAGAAGCTGCTGACCGGCAAGGTTGCCAACGGCGGTCCCAACAAGATCGCCAAGGGCAGCAAGATCGACAAGGCCTACCTGGCCTCGGTCGACAAGTACCACTGGTTCGACATCCGCCCGGCCGACGACGACGTGGCTTCTCAGCTCGAGAGCATCAAGGCCTCGATCGAGGCGCAGCGCCATAGCTTCGACCTGGCGTTCGAGGAAAAGCGCAAGAAGCTCACGCAGGGCGACGAGCTGCCCGCGGGCGTGCTCAAGATGGTCAAGGTGTATCTGGCCGTCAAGCGCCGCCTGCAGCCCGGCGACAAGATGGCCGGCCGCCACGGCAACAAGGGTGTGGTCTCCAAGATCGTTCCGGTCGAGGACATGCCCTACATGGCCGACGGCACGCCCGCCGACATCGTGCTCAACCCGCTGGGCGTGCCTTCGCGCATGAACGTGGGTCAGGTGCTGGAAGTGCACCTGGGCTGGGCCGGCAAGGGCATCGGTCAGCGCATCAACGAGATGCTGCAGGCCGAGGGCCGCGTGGCCAAGATCCGCAAGTACCTGAGCGAGCTCTACAACAGCGGCGACCGCAAGGAAGACCTGAGCCAGCTCAGCGACGATCAGCTGCTCGAAATGGCGGGCAACCTGACCGGCGGCATGCCCTTTGCCACGCCGGTGTTCGACGGTGCCACCGAGGAAGAAATCCTCGACATGCTGCAGCTCGCCTATCCCGAGGACGTGGCGGCCAGCAAGGGTCTGACGCCCACCCGCACCCAGGCCTGGCTGTACGACGGCCGCACCGGTGATCGTTTCGAGCGGCCCACCACCATCGGCTACATGCACTTCCTGAAGCTGCACCACCTGGTGGACGACAAGATGCACGCGCGTTCCACCGGTCCGTACTCGCTGGTGACGCAGCAGCCGCTGGGCGGCAAGGCGCAGTTCGGTGGCCAGCGCTTCGGCGAGATGGAAGTGTGGGCGCTGGAAGCCTACGGCGCTTCCTACACGCTGCAGGAAATGCTCACCGTCAAGTCCGACGACGTGCAGGGCCGCACCAAGGTGTACGAATCCATCGTCAAGGGCGAACACGCGATCGACGCCGGCATGCCCGAGTCGTTCAACGTGCTGGTCAAGGAAATCCGCTCGCTAGGCCTCGACATCGAGCTGGAGCGCTCCTGATTCATTGAAAAGGAAAGAGTCACATGAAATCGCTGCTCGACCTGTTCAAGCAATTCACGCCGGATGAGCACTTCGATGCCATCCGCATCGGCCTGGCCTCGCCCGAGAAGATCCGTTCCTGGTCCTTCGGCGAGGTGAAAAAGCCCGAAACCATCAACTACCGCACCTTCAAGCCCGAGCGCGACGGCCTGTTCTGCGCCAAGATCTTCGGGCCCATCAAGGACTACGAGTGCCTGTGCGGCAAGTACAAGCGCCTCAAGCATCGCGGCGTGATCTGCGAGAAGTGCGGCGTCGAGGTCACGCAGACCAAGGTGCGCCGCGAGCGCATGGGCCACATCGACCTGGCTGCGCCGTGCGCGCACATCTGGTTTCTCAAGAGCCTGCCCTCGCGCCTGGGTCTGGTGCTGGACATGACGCTGCGCGACATCGAGCGCGTGCTGTACTTCGAGGCCTACGTGGTGACCGATCCCGGCATGACGCCGCTGAAGAAGTTCAG
>JADLIA010000097.1 GCA_020848515.1 Rubrivivax sp.
AGGTTCAATGACCCACGGTCCATCGGTCATGGGGTCATGGGTCACGAATCTTGAACCCGAAGCCGCTTCAGCCCCGCTGGCGCCGCGCCTCATACAGGCAGACCGCGCTGGCCACCGAGACGTTCAGGCTCTCCACCGCGCCGTGCATGGGAATGCGCACCAGCAGGTCGCAGCTCTTGCGCGTGAGCTGGCGCATCCCGGGGCCTTCGGCGCCCAGCACCAGAGCGGTCGGGCCCTTCAGGTCGGCCTGGTACAGGGTCTGCGGCGCGTCGTCCGAGGTGCCGATGACCCAGATGCCGCGCTCCTTGAGCTCGCCCAGCGTGCGCGCCAGGTTGGTGACCATCAGGTAGGGCACGGTTTCGGCCGCCCCACTGGCCACCTTGGCGACGGTGGCGTTGATGCCGGCGGCGTGGTCCTTGGGCGCGATGACGGCGTGCGCGCCGGCGCCATCGGCCACGCGCAGACAGGCGCCCAGGTTGTGCGGGTCGGTCACGCCGTCGAGCACCAGCAGCAGTGGCGGCTCGGCCACGCCGTCCAGCAGTTCGTCCAGCGAATGCGTCTGCGCGATCGGCTGCACGCGCGCCACCACGCCCTGGTGGCCGGCGCCGCCGCACAGCCGGGCCAGGCGCGGGCCATCGGCCTCGATCACGCGCACGCCGGCTTCGGCCGCACGCGCCAGAAACTGCTTCATGCGCGCGTCGCGCCGGCCGGGATCGACATAGACCTCGATGACGGAGGCGGGCGCGGTCTTCAGACGCACGCCGACGGCATGGAAGCCGAACAGCACTTTGGGGGTGGACATGGGGTGATTATCGGTGCCCGGCGGCGCCCCCGGTTGGTGAGCGTTTTGGGGCTGCGGCGCGCACCGGCAAAGCGCCAGCAGCTAGTTATTCAATAGCATGCGAGCGGCCCGGGCGGGGCATCCCACCGCGCCGATCCCACGCGCCGCGCCGCATAATCAGACCGATTGCGGCCTGCCGGCCGTACCTGCCGGGCGCCGCACGCTATGTTTTCAAGAGCAACCCGAAGCCCCTGAACGTTTCGCATGATCCGTCTGCCCACGCTCAGTCCGCTGGAACATGCCGCCTTCGTGGCCGCCGGCCTGCTGCTGTACGTGCTGGTGACGCGGGCGCGTCAGCAGCGGCGCCACCCCTACGCGGCGCTGGCCTGGGTGCTGGGGATTGCGGCCTTTCCCTATCTGGGGGTGCCGCTGTTTCTGCTGTTCGGCACGCGCAAGACGGTGCGCCCGAGCACGCCGCGCCAGCCGGTGCCGGCCGGACCCTGGGCGCGGCTGGCGCCGGCCTGGGCCACCGGCCTGCTGGCGGCGCTGGGCGTGCCCGAGGCGCGGCCGCAGGCGGCGCTGCGCTTTCATGCCGATGGCGCGCAGGCGCTGGCCGAGCTGCGCGCGCTCATCGCGTCGGCCGAACGCACGCTGGACGTGTGCACCTATGTGCTGGGCGACGACCAGGTAGGCGCGGCGGTGGCCGACGAGCTGGCCGCGCGCGCCCGCGCCGGCGTGCGCGTGCGCCTGCTGGTCGACAGCGTCGGCAGCCTCAGGAGCCGGCGCAGCCACGACGCCCGGCTGCGCGCCGCCGGGGTGCGCGTGCGCCGCTTCATGCCGGCGCTGCGCAATCCGCGGCGCGGCCGCACCAACCTGCGCAACCACCGCAAGCTGGTGGTGGCCGACGGCCTGCGTCTGTGGGGCGGCGGGCGCAACCTGGCCGACGAATACTTCATCGGCCGGGCGGGCGAGGCGCCCTGGATCGATCTCAGCTTCAGCGCCGAGGGCGCCCTGGCGACGCAGGCCATGGCGCTGTTCGAAGGCGACTGGCGCATCGCCCTGGGGCTGCGGCGCGCCTCGGGCGTGCCCTATGCCGAGCGCGCGCTGCGCCACGAGGCGCTGCTGCACGCCGACCAGCCGGCCGACGCCAGCGCCGCCGCGCTGGCCAGCGCGCCCCCTGCCGCCAGCGGCGCAGCGCCGTCGGCCCAGGTGGCGCTGGCGCACTGGGTGCCCAGCGGGCCGGATTTCCATGAGGACGTGCTGCACGCGCTGCTGGTGTCGGCCGCCTTCCATGCGCAGCAGCGCCTGCTGCTGGCCACGCCCTATTTCGTGCCGGACGAGGGGCTGCTGGAAGCGCTGCTGCTGGCGGCCAAGCGCGGCGTGCGCGTGACGCTGCTGCTGCCGCGCCGCTCCAACCACCGGCTGGCCGACTGGGCGCGCGGACGCGCGGTGCGCGCGCTGGTGGAGCACGGCGTCGAGGTGCGCCTGCTGCCCACCATGCTGCATGCCAAGGCGGTGGTGGTGGACCAGGAGCTGGCGCTGTGCGGCTCGGCCAACCTGGACAGCCGCAGCCTGTTCATCAACTACGAAGCCATGGCGGCCTGCTACGGCCGCGCCGAGATCGACTGGCTGGCCGGCTGGATCACCCGCACCGCCGCCGACGGCGAGCCGGCCTCCGCCCGGCCGCCCGGCCTGCTGCGCGACGTGCTGGAAGGCGTGGTCGGCGCCCTCGCCTTCCAGCTCTAAGGAAAATCAGGCTCCAGCGCCCGTCTGGTGAGCGCCAGCAGCTACTTTATCGATAGCGATTCAGCTTGCTCGTCGGCCGCGATGCAACCGGCGTCGATGGTCAGCCGGCGCTGGCAGCGCGCCGCGATGCCGCGGTCGTGCGTGACCAGCACCAGGGTGGTGCCCTGCTCGCGGTTGAGCTCGAACATCAGCGCCATCACCTTCTCGCCGGTGGCGTGGTCGAGGCTGCCGGTGGGCTCGTCGGCCAGCAGCACCGCCGGGTGCAGCACGAAGGCGCGCGCCAGCGCCACGCGCTGCTGCTCACCGCCCGACAGCACCTTGGGGTAGTGGCGCAGGCGCTCGGCCAGGCCCACGCGCGCCAGCATCTCGGTGGCGGCGGCGCGGGCGTCGCGCCGGCCGGCCAGCTCCAGCGGCAGCATCACGTTTTCCAGCGCCGTCAGGTTGCCCAGCAGCTGAAAGCTCTGGAACACGAAGCCGATGCGACGCGCCCGCAGCGCCGCGCGCGCGTCTTCGGAGACGGCAAACAGGTCGTCGCCGGCAATGCGCACCGTGCCGCGGGTGGGCGTGTCCAGCCCGGCGATGATCGACAGCAGGGTGCTCTTGCCCGAGCCGGAGGCGCCGACGATGGCGACCGTCTCGCGCTCGGCCAGGCTGAAGTGGATATCGCGCAGAATATCCAGCGTGCCGCTGGAGTCGGTGACCGACTTGAACACGTGCTCCACCGCGATGATGGGAGCGCGGCGGGCGCCCGCTGGCGCCCCGTGCGAAACATCCGTCATGAAAAGGCATCCGATTTGAATCGTCGAGACTGTATCCGCTTCCTGCTGGCCGCC
>JADLIA010000098.1 GCA_020848515.1 Rubrivivax sp.
GCGCATCGCTGGGCCAGCTGATGACGTGCTCGGCGCTGAAGCTCTGGCTGGCGCCGGCGGCCAGCGACTGCTCCCAGGCCACCACGCCTTTCTGCTCGTTCCAGCGCTCGGTCTGCGGCGCCGGCTGGTAGCGCGATTCGATCCGCACGTCCGCGTGCTCGCCCACCGGCGCGCTGTCCAGCAGTTCCAGCACGATGGGCTCGCGGTGGCGGTTGTCGATCACGTAGCGGCGGCTGTCGATGCGCTGATGGCGGCTGCCGATGAAGCCGCCCGTGCCCTGCTGCTGCTCGGGCCGCTCGACGCGCACGCCGACCAGTTCGTCGCGCCCGAACGCCAGACCGTCGCGGCTGGCGCTGGCGGCGTCGAAGCGGGCGCTGCCGACGAAGGCGCCGTCGCGCACCAGGTGCAGCGGGCCGGCCGGCCACACGCCGGCCGGGGTGGTGAAGCTGGCGATCAGGTAGGCGTGGGCGTCCAGCGCCGGCGTGGTGCGCACGCGCAGCCGGGTGTCCAGCACCTGCTCGCCCAGCGTCAACGTGATGCGCTCGCCGCTGGAGGGCACGCTGACGCGCTGCGGCAGCACGAATTCGGTGGCGAAGCTGCCCTGGAACACGCTGACGTCGAAACTCGGCTCGGCCTCGGGCGCCTTGGCCGCGGCCGCCACCGGCACCGGGGCAGGGGCCGCGGCCAGGCGCTGGCGCGCTTCGCCGGCCGCCGGCGGCGGCTCGATGCCGATCCGCCAGGGCCGCGGCAGCGGCCCCTGGGTGGCGGCGCCGGGCTGACCGGTGGACAGGGTGAGCGGCACCTCGCTCCAGTCCTCGCCGCTGCTTTGCGCCACCTGCGCCAGGCGCTCCAGGCGCAGCTGGCGGCTGGCGCTGTCGAGGCTGGCGCGGTAGGCGGGTTGCCAGCCGGGGCCGCGCACCTGGTAGCTCAGGCGCAGCTCACCGCCCTGCGGCGCCCACAGCGTGACCTGCACCGTGCTGACCGGCTGGTCGCCCCGGCTGGCGCGGTCGCGTTCGGCCAGCAGGGGCTTGAGCTCGCGCTCCAGCTGCTCCTGCTGGCGCGCCAGCTGGTGGCGCCGCAGCAGCGCCGTCTGGCCGCCCTGCTGCAGGGCCTGCGCCGTGGCGCCGATCTGGCCGGCGGGCGTGCCGCGCCCCGGCTCGCCGCCGGCGCCGAAGTTCTTCAGGTAGCCGGTGGCGATGTCGATGCCGCCGGTTTCGGCCGCCAGCGCGGCGATGCGGTCTTCCAGCGTGCGGATGCGTTCGTCCAACGCGCTGGCGCAGGCCGGGCCCAGCAGCTCGCGCGGCTGCTGGCGCAGCGCCAGCTCACCCACGCGCACGCCGGCGTCGGCGCTGAGCTGCAGGCTGGTGGCGTCCAGCCCCGGCGGCAGGCAGGCAAACAGCGCCTGACGCGCGCCCGCCGCCAGGCGCAGCGTGCGCTGGACGGTGGCGCTGCCGGGGTACAGCTTGATGGCGGTGATGCGCGAGCCGCCGCTGGCCGGGGCGGCGCCCTGGGCGGCGGCCGGCGGGGCCAGGGCCAGCCACAGCGCGGCCAGGGCGGATGGGCAAAGGTATCGGATCAGGGTCATGGTGCGGTTCATGCGGTGTGGTATGGCTCCCTGTCTGGAACATGGAACCGCTCACCCTGAGCCTGTCGATGGGCTTCGACGAGCTCGGCCCGAACGGTATTCAAGACATCCAAAGGCTCAGTCAAGGGGCGAAATGGTCGAAGGCGCGCGCGGCCAGCGGCTCGATGCGACCGTCGGCGCCGAGCAGGCGCAGGCCGGGTTCGGCTTCGATGCGGCCAATGCGCGCGAGCGGGGTGGCGCTGGCCTGGCCGGCGGCTTGCACGGCGCTGCGGGCGTCGGGCGGGGCGGTGAAGACCAGCTCGTAATCGTCGCCACCGGTGAGCGCCAGGCGCAGCAGGGTTTGACGATCAAAAAGGCCTTCAGCGCTTGCCGAGAAAGCGCCAGCAGCTATGGTTTTCATAGTTTCCTGGGCGTCCAGGCAGGCCCCGACGGCGCTCGCCCGCAGGATGTGGCCCAGATCGCCCGCCAGCCCGTCACTGACGTCGGCGGCGCTGTGGGCGATGCCGCGCAGCGCCAGGCCGAGCGCGATGCGGGGCGTGGGGCACTCCAGCCGCGTGCGCGCGGCGGCCAGCAGCTGCGGCGGCAGCGTCCATTCGCCGCGCAGCGCGCCCAGGGCCAGCCGGGCGTGGCCCAGCGTGCCGCTGACCCAGACGTCGTCGCCCACGCGCGCGCCGTCGCGCCGCAGCGCCTGCCCGGCCGGCACCTGGCCGAACACCGTCAGGCACAGGTTGAGCGGGCCGGCCGTGGTGTCGCCGCCCACCAGCGGGCAGCGCTGGGCGTCGGCCAGGGCCCACAGGCCGCCGGCCAGGGCCGCCAGCCAGGCGTCGTCGCGCGCGCGCTCGGGCGGCAGCGCCAGCGCCAGCGTGCAGGCCAGCGGCTCGGCGCCGCAGGCCGCCAGGTCGCTCAGGTTGACCGCCAGCGCCTTGTGGCCCAGCCGGGCCGGCGCGACGTCGGGCAGGAAGTGGCGGCCCTCGACCAGCATGTCGGTGCTGATGGCCAGTTGCATGCCGGGCGCCGGCTGCAGCAGGGCGCAGTCGTCGCCGATCCCCAGCACCACGGGCGTTGCTATTGAATCAGGAGCTGCTGTCGCTTGATGCAAGCGCGCTGCAGCCGGTTTTGGCTTGAAATGACGATCGATCAGCTCGAATTCGCCCATGGTGGCTCCTGCGCGCGCTCAGCGGGTGAGCGCGCTGGCGCGTTCGCGCACGCGGGCCACGCCCTCGGCCAGCCGGCGCACGCGGCCGGCGCGGCGTGCGGCGGCCTTCAGGAAGGCCATCATCAGCGGGCCGCTGTCCAGGATGTCGGCGGCGGCGCCGTTGCCGTTGAGATGGAACTCGGGGTGCCACTGCACGCCCAGCACGAACGGGTAGCCGGTGTGGCGGATGCCCTCGGGCACCAGGTCGATCGGGCTGCGCGCCTCCAGCACCAGGTCGCGGCCCAGGCGGTCGACGCACTGGTGGTGGATGCTGGTGACGCGGCGCGGTTCGTAGCCGTAGATGTCGGCCAGCCGCGAGCCGGGCATGAAGTGCACCTCATGCGCCAGACGGTCGTAATGGGCGGTGTCGCTGTGGGCGATGGCGCCCGGCCACTGGCTGGGGATGTCCTGCACCAGCGTGCCGCCAAAGTACACGTTGAGCAGCTGGCAGCCGCGGCAGATGCCCAGCACCGGCTTGTCGGCGCCGATGAAGCCGTGCAGCAGCTCCAGCTCGTAGTCGTCGCGGATCGGGTCGTAGTCGGCCTGCGCCTGCCAGGGTGCGGCGCCATAGGCCTGGGGGTGGATGTCGATGCCGCCCTGCAGCACCAGGCCGTCGAGCTGCTCCACCAGGTCGCGCAGCGGCGGGCGCTTGCGCAGCGTCGGCAGGCGCTGGTCGATGAAGGGGATCATCAGCGCCACCACGCCATGGCCCATGATCCAGTGGGCCATGTTGCTTTCCAGAAACTGCAGGCGCTTGGTCGGCAGGCCCAGGCCGGGCGGTGGCTTGTGCAGCAGGCGGGCGGAAATGCCGATGCGCAGGGTCATGGGGCGGGCGCGTGCGTGACGATGGGGCGACTGTAGGGCCAACGCGCCAGCGGCCTCAGGGTTGACCGCCGCGAAAGCGCAGCGCCGCCTGGCGGATCACCTCGGCCAGCAACTGTTCGCGCGCCTGCCTCTCGCGCAGCCAGCGGGCATCGTTGCGGCCGGCCTCGGTGTCGGCGCGCAGCAGGGCCAGGGCGTCGCTGGCGGCGCAGTCGGCGGCATGCCCGGCCAGTTGCTCGAACGTGGCCAGCAGGTGCTCGCGCAGCGGCAGATGCCGGCCGCTGGCCGGCTCGACGTAGACCGCCTCCAGCCCGAAGCGGCAGGCCTGGAAGCGGTTGTAGCTGTAGACCAGGTAGTCGTCTTCGCTGGGCTGGAACGGGCGCTCGCGCTGGATCCAGGCCGCCAGGCTCTGCACCAGCGCGGCCAGGGCGGCGGCGCGCTCCACCGTCAGCGGGGTGTCGAACACCCGCACCTCGATGGTGCCGTACTCGGGCTTGGGGCGGATGTCCCAGTAGAAGTCCTTCATGCTTCTGACCACGCCGGTGCGGGTCATCTTGTCGAAGTACTGCCCGAATTCGGCCCAGCTCAGCACGCAGGGCGCGCGCCCCGACAGCGGAAAGGCAAACACCGAGTTCAGCCGCGCCGAATCGAAGGCCGTGTCCTGACCCTGCACGAACGGGCTGGACGCCGCCAGCGCGATGAAGTGCGGGATGTAGCGCGACAGGCAGTGCAGGGTGTAGAGCGCGCTGTCGGCGTCGGGGCAGCCCACGTGCACATGCTGGCCGAAGATGGTGAACTGCTTGCTCAGGTAGCCATACAGCTGCGACAGCTCGTGAAAGCGCGGCTTGTCGTAGATGCGCTGCTGGTGCCATTGCTGGAACGGGTGCGTGCCGCCGCCCACCACGGCGATGCCCAGCTTGTCGGCGCTGTGCACCAGCGCGTCGCGGATCTGCTGCAGCTGGGCGCGCGCCTCGTGCCAGTCGTGGCAGATGCCGGTCGACACCTCGATCATGCCGGTGGTCAGCTCGGGCACCACCGAGCCCGGCAGGTCGCGCCGCGCCATCAGGCGCAGCATGTTGTCGGCGTAGTGGGTCAGGTCGTAGTCGTTGGTGTTGACCAGCTGCAGCTCCAGCTCGACGCCCAGCGTCAGCGCCTCGGAGGTGTGGAAGGCCTCCAGCGTCATGGTCGTGTCTCCGGGGGGGTGGTGTCGGCCGGTGCCGGCTCGCGCCAGCGCCGGGGCGCCGGCGCCTCGCGCGTGCGCACCAGCGCCAGGCCCACCAGCGCCGCCCCCAGCAGCTCGGTCAGCAGGATCACCGGCAGCGCGATGGCCGCCACCGGCGTGCCCACGGTGGGGGCGGCGGCGACGAACTGCGAGGTCAGCAGCAGCGCCACCGCCGACGTCGGAAACAGCGCCACCCCGACCCAGGCCGACTGGCGCAGCGACAGCGCGCTGACCGGGCCGGTCAGCAGCAGGCTGGCCAGCTTGGCCAGCAGGCGTGCGCCGGTCAGGCCCAGCGCCGCCAGCGCCGAGGCGGCGCTCCAGCTGGCCTGCGCCGCCAGCGTGGACACCAGCACAAACATGGCCATGCTCAGCATCGATGCGGCGGTGCCGAGCTGGCGCGGCCACACCCAGGGCCTGGGGTACAGCCGCTTGAGCACCAGCCCGGCCAGCAGGGCCGCCAGCGGCGCCGAGCCGCCCAGCGGCGTGGCGACGGCGACGCAGGCCGCCAGCAGGGCCAGGATGACGATGGCGGTGTCCTGGCTGGCCGGGTGCAGCACGCGGAACGCCAGCCGCAGCAGCGACGCCAGCGCGGCGCCGGTCAGCAGCGAAATGCCCAGCACCGTCGCCGAGGCGCCCAGCGACGCCAGCAGCGACACGTCGCCGCGGTCGATGCTGCGCAGCATGGCGGTGCCGAGGGTGAGCGCATACAGGGTGTTCAGCGTGGCCAGCGCGATGGCGCGGTCGCTCACCGGCCCGCTGGCGCGCAGATCCGACACCACGCGCAGCAGCACCGCCGGCGACGACGCCACCGCCACCACCGACAGCGCCCGCACCACCGGCAGCTCCAGCCCCAGCGCGCGCAGCAGCAGGTAGGCGGCGGCGTAGGTCAGCAGCGACTCGACCACGCTTTGCCACAGCACCATCGGGTTGTGGCGCAGCCAGCGCAGCGACAGGCGGGCGCCGGCTTCGAACAGCAGCATGGCGACGCCCAGCTCCACCAGGGTCAGGCCGGCGCCCTGCAGCGGCCAGTCGGCGCCGGCCAGTCCGGTCAGTCCGGCCAGGGTGCCGAACACCGCATAGCCGACCAGCTTGGGCAGGCCCAGCAGGCGTTGCGACAGGTGCCCGGCCAGCGCCGCCGCGGCCAGCAGCAGCGCCCACTTGAGGGTGATCAGGCCGGCAGAGAGTTCAGACCCGCTGGTCCAGTGGGCGATCCATGGTTCAGTCAAAACAGTCAGCGTCTCCGATGCCTGCCGGCGGCCGCTGCGCGCGCTGGTGGCGCCCCGGGCGGCCCCGGCAGGCCGCGCGGACCAGGGCCGGCGCGGCAGCGCCCATGCTAACCCGTTTGGCCGGGCTTGTGGGGGTCGGCAGGGGCCTGGGTGGCCGGCGGCCGCTCGCGCACCGGCAGCACAAAGGACCACGGATCGCGCCACAGGCGCCGGCCCATGGCCTGGTAGATGCGGCGGCGATCGACGCCGGCGACGTTCTGCGCCGTCAGCGCCAGCCGGAACGCCAGGTAGAAGCTGACGCCGACGTCCAGCAGGCCGGTGACGGCGATGCCGCCGGCGGCCCACCACAGGGCCGGGTCCTGCCACACGGCGGGCCCCAGCTGCTGCGCCGCCACGGCGATCTGGCCCGACACCAGGGTCACGTGGCGCACTTCCACCGGCAGGCCGAAGAAGCCGACGATCGGCGGCACCAGCCCCAGCAGCAGACCGAGCGAGACGTTGGCCGCCCAGCCGGAGATGTGGCTGCCCCAGTAGCGGCCCCAGCGCCGGGCGCGCTCGCGGCCCAGCAGCCGGGTGCTGCGCGGGTGGTGCGCGATCACCGAATCCAGGCGGTGCAGCACGAACCAGTTTTCCACCCAGCCGGCGATCAGGCTGGAGGCGAACAGCAGGCCACCGGTGACGATGGCGAACGGGATGGTGCGCCCCAGCATGTGGTGCTCGTCCAGGATGTGGTGCGCGTGCGCGTCGTCGATCCAGGGGCCGCCGCCCAGCGCGCCGATCGCCGCCACCAGCGCAAAGCTGAGCGCCAGCACCACCACCACGTTGCCGACGATGGCCACGAACTGCGTGCGCAGCAGATGCACCACTTCGGTGACGAATGCTTCGTGCGCGGCGGGTGTGTCGAGCGCCTTCAGCCGCGCCGCCAGGGTGGGCGCCGTCATGGCCGGCTGCTTGGTGGCCACCGTCCAGTGCAGCAGCATGATGATGACGAAGGAGATGGCGTAGTTCAGCCCCGCCGCCACCCCGCCCCAGAAGGCCGACAGGCCCAGGCCGACGATCACCAGCTTGCTCAGCGTGGTCAGCGCCATCACGGCGCCGCCGCCCGCCGCTGCGCCCAGCATGTGCAGGTATTCGCGCCGGTCGCGGGCGATGTAGTGTTCGCCGGTCTCGGCGTTGCGCTCGGTCACCCGCGCGGCCAGCAGCTCGGTGCTGCTGCGCACCAGCGCGCCCACGCTGCGGCTGTCCAGCTGCACGCGCACCAGGTGCGACAGCAGCTGGGCCGTGGCCTGCGCCGGCTCGTCGGTCTCCAGGCACAGCAGCAGCGCCTTGACGCGGATGATGCGCTGGCGCAGCTGGCGCAGCTGGAATTCGATGTGCACCGAGATGCCGTGCTCTTCCAGGTGCGCATACACGCTGGCGGCGGCGGCGCGGCAGGCGTCGAGCTGCTCGCGCAACTGCGCCAGCGCCACCAGCGCCGGTGCGCTGTCGCGGCCGTGGCTCAGCACCGCCTGGCGCAGCGCCTCGAAGCCGATCGGCAGGGCGGCGAACGGCTGCTGGCGCTGCACCTCGGGCGCCATGCGGATGCGCAGTTCGGCCGATTGGCCGGCGGCGCTGATCTGGCTGATGGCGTAGGCCAGCGCGTTCAGCAGCGTGAGCAGGGCGTAGGCCGGGGCGCCTTCGGCCGGGGCGTCGTCGAACAGCGTGCGGCGCAGCCGCTCCAGCGTCGGCTTGTCCAGCGCGCGCAGCCAGCGGGCGTCGAACTCGCCCGGCAGCAGCAGCGCGAACAGCTCGCGCAGGTCGGTGGTTTCCGGCGTCGGCGGGATCAGCTGGCGCCGCAGGCGGTCGGACAGCTCGGCCAGAAAGGCGCTGCGCGCGGCAAAACCCAGGTCGGCCAGCAGCGGTGTGGCGTCCACCTCGGTCAGGAAGGTGGCCCACCAGTGGCGCCACAGCCCCAGCCAGTCGGGGCGCTGTTCGGCAACGTCCAGCAACATGCGCACCCGCGCCACCGCGGCCTGCGGCTCATCCTGCTGGCCGCGCACCCAGTCGAGCAGCTGCATCAGCCACAGATGGCGTTCGGCGCGCGGCGCCAGCGGGTCGAGCGCGTGCAGCAGTTCGGGCAGGTCGGGCCGGGGCGGTGCCATCGGGTGTGCGCAGGTTCAGAGGGTGGGCATGTGGGGAGCGTGCCCACGCACTCAGTGCAGCACGCGCGCGCTGCCGCCGTCGGCGCCGCTGGCGTCCAGCACGAACAGGGGGATCGCCACCTCGAAGCGCTCGCCGTCCTCGGCGACGCAGAAATAGCTGCCGTGCATGGTGCCACTGGGCGTGCGCAACTGGCAGCCGCTGGTGTACTGGAAGGCTTCGCCCGGCTGCAGCAGCGGCTGCTGGCCGACCACGCCCAGGCCCCTGACCTCCTCGGTGTGGCCGCGCCCGTCGACGATGATCCAGTGGCGCGACACCAATTGCGCCGCCACCTGGCCGGTGTTGAGCACGGTGATGGTGTAGGCAAAGCCGTAGCGACTGTGCGCCGGCTCGGACTGCTCGGGCAGGTATTCGGGCTGCACCTCGACGTGGAACTGGTAGGTCGGCATGCGCGCATGGTACCTGCGCGACAATCCGGCGCCATGAGCACCACCTACCGCATTGCGCCCTCCATCCTTTCGGCCGACTTCGCACGGCTGGGTCAGGAGGTGCGCGACGTGATCGCCGCCGGCGCCGACTGGATCCACTTCGACGTGATGGACAACCATTACGTGCCCAACCTGACCTTCGGGCCGATGGTCTGCCAGGCCATCAAGCCGCACGCCGTCACGCCCGACGGCCGGCCGGTGCCGCTGGACGTGCACATGATGGTGCAGCCGGTGGACGCGCTGGCCCAGGCCTTTGCCCAGGCCGGCGCCGATCTGATCAGCTTTCACCCCGACGCCAGCGCACACGCCCACCGCAGCGTGCAGGCGATCAAGGCGGCGGGCTGCCAGGCCGGTCTGGTGTTCAACCCGGCGGCGCCGCTGGATGTGCTGGACTGGCTGATCGACGACATCGATCTGATCCTGATCATGAGCGTCAACCCCGGCTTTGGCGGTCAGTCCTTTATTGATAGCGCCTTGCGCAAGGTGGAAGCGGCGCGCCGCCGCATTGAGGCCTCGGGCCGCGACATCCGGCTGGAGGTGGACGGCGGCATCAAGGCGAGCAACATCCGCCAGGTGGCCGACGCCGGCGCCGACACCTTCGTGGCCGGCAGCGCCATCTTCGGTCAGCCGGACTACCGCGCCGTCATCGACGCCATGCGGCGCGCGATGGCATGAGCGCGCCGGGCCGCACCCAAGCGCGCATCCCGCAGCGCGTCAGCGCGAAGGGACACCTAATGAGCGCGCCGGGCCGCTCCCAAGCGCGCATCCCGCAGCACGCCGTGCGGAGGGTCGTCCAATGAGCGCGCCGGGCCGCTCCCAAGCGCGCATCCCGCAGCACGCCGTGCGGAGGGGCGTCCAGTGAGCGCGCCGCGCGGCATCGACGCCGCGATCATCGATCTCGACGGCACCATGGTCGACACCCTGGGCGATTTCGTCGCCGCCCTGGGCCGCATGCTGGACGACCTGGGCCTGCCCGGCGTCGACGCCGCGGTGGTCGGGCGGCTGGTCGGCAAGGGCTCCGAGCACCTGCTGCGTTCTGTGCTCAATCACGTGCTGGCGTTGCAGGGACAAGCGCCGCAAGCTACAGAAATTGAAGCGCTCTATCCCCGGGCCTGGGCGCGCTATCAGCACCACTACCTGGCCATCAACGGCCGCTGCGCCAGCGTCTATCCGGGGGTGGTGGCGGGGCTGACGGCGCTGCGAGCGGCCGGTCTGCGCCTGGCCTGCCTGACCAACAAGCCCACCGCCTTTGCGCTGCCGCTGCTGCGCGCCAAGGGTCTGGACGGTTATTTCGACCAGGTGTTCGGCGGCGACGCCTTCGCGCGCAAGAAGCCCGACCCGCTGCCGCTGCTCAAGACCTGCGAGGCCCTGGGCACGCCCGCGGCGCGCACCCTGATGGTGGGCGACTCCAGCAACGACGCCGCCGCCGCGCGCGCCGCCGGCTGTCCGGTGGTGCTGGTCACCTATGGCTACAACCACGGCCAGCCGGTGCGCGAGGTGGACGCCGACGGCTTCGTCGACGCCCTGCACGAGCTGCTGCCGACCTGGTTGTGCGGCCGACCGGCCGGCGTCAGGACTTGATGCCCAGCAGCGCGTCCTTGAGCTTCCAGTCGGCCGGGGTGGGGCCGAACCAGATCGACATCAGCGCACGGTAGAAGGCCGGATCGTTCATCGGCTCGGCCTGCAGCTTGCCCTTGGCCCAGATGCTCAGGCCCTTGGCTGGGTCCCATTCCAGCACACACACGTCGCCCGGCACGAAGGCCTTGTTGGCGGCAAAGATGTCGCCCATCTTGATCATGCCGGGGATGATCTTGGAGAGTTCGGTCTTGCTGACGTTGTCCTCGATGCCGCGTGTGAGCATCTTGCCGAACTCGGCCGACTGGATCTCGCGCAGAAAGGTCATGCCCAGACGCTTGGGGCCGGGCGCGGCGATCAGCTCGTCCAGCGACCGCACCGGGCGCGTGGCGTACAGGTCACCCACGTAGACCTTGAACGGCCCCTTGTAGCGAACGCCGCTGCCGTTGAGCTGCAGCCTGGTGCCGGCCACGGTGACGGCGTCTTCCACCTTGACGCCGGCGATCTCCTGCGCGGCCAGGGCGGTGCCCGCCCACAGCAACAGGGCAGACAGACCAAGGGTGCGTACGGCAGCGCGCATGGGAGAACCTCCTTTGAAAAAGCACGATCGTTCGAATTGACCACTAAAGTTTAGTGAACTGGCCATGGCCTGCATCGGGGTTTGCCCCAGCCCCTGACGTGCCAGCGCGGCGATCCGTGACCGGGTTCACGTTTGCTACACTGCGCCCATGTTCATTCCCAGCGCGTTCATCGCAGGTCACGGGGGCCAGGGAGCCTGGCCCTGGCGCAAGCCTGCGCTGCTGAACCCCTGATCCGCAGCCGGGTTGTCCGGCCTGCTTTCCGAGGCCCCGCCTGTTGCAGGTCGCGCGGCCAACCACCCCCGAATGAACCCGCGGCGCGCCGACGCCGCCCGATCTGGGAGTCTCCTGTGATCACCGAACTGGAATTCAAGAGCCTGGCCGGCCAGGGCTACAACCGCATCCCCCTGATGAGCGAGGCCTTTGCCGACCTCGAAACCCCGCTGTCGCTGTACCTCAAGCTGGCCGGCGGGCCGGGCGGCGGCAAGTACAGCTTTCTGCTCGAATCGGTCATCGGTGGCGAGCGCTTCGGCCGCTACAGCTTCATCGGCCTGCCGGCCCGCACAGTGCTGCGCGCCAGCGGTTTTGGCGAGCAGGCGCGTACCGAAGTCGTCACCGACGGCCGGGTGGTCGAGACGCAGGGCGGCAACCCGCTGGACTTCATCGACGCCTACCAGCGGCGCTTCAAGGTCGCGCTGCGCCCCGGCCTGCCGCGCTTTTGCGGCGGGCTGGCGGGGTATTTCGGCTACGACGTGGTGCGCCACATCGAAAAGAAGCTGGAGCACAGCTGCCCGCCCGACACCCTGGGCACGCCCGACATCCTGCTGATGCACTGCGAGGAGCTGGCGGTGATCGACAACCTGTCGGGCAAGCTCTACCTCATCGTCTATGCCGACCCGGCCGAGCCCGAGGCCTACACCCGCGCCAAGAAGCGCCTCAAGCAGCTGCGCGAGCAGCTGCGCTATTCGGTGGCGGCGCCCCAAGTCAAGGCCAGCACCAACTACCCGGCCGAGCGCGGCTTTGCCAAGGCCGACTACCTGGCGGCGGTCGAGCGCGCCAAGGAGCTGATCGCCGCCGGCGACTTCATGCAGGTGCAGGTGGGCCAGCGCATCAGCAAGCGCTACACCGAATCGCCCCTGTCGCTGTACCGCGCGGTGCGCTCGCTCAACCCGTCGCCGTACATGATCTATTACGACTTCGGCGACTTCCACGTGGTCAGCGCCAGTCCCGAGATCCTGGTGCGACAGGAGCACACGCCCGAGGGCACCAAGATCACGATCCGGCCGCTCGCGGGCACCCGCCCGCGCGGCGCCACGCCCGAACAGGACAAGGCGATCGAGCAGGAGCTGGTGGGCGACCCCAAGGAGCGCGCCGAGCACGTGATGCTGATCGACCTGGCGCGCAACGACATCGGCCGCATCGCCAAGACCGGCAGCGTCAAGGTGACCGAGGCCTTTGCCGTGGAGCGCTACAGCCACGTGATGCACATCGTCTGCAACGTCGAGGGTCTGCTCAAGGACGGCCTGAGCGCCATGGACGTGCTCAAGGCCACCTTCCCGGCCGGCACCCTGAGCGGCGCACCCAAGGTGCACGCCATGGAGCTGATCGACCAGTTGGAGCCGGTCAAGCGCGGCATCTACGGCGGCGCCTGCGGCTACTGGAGCTACGCCGGCGACATGGACTTGGCCATTGCGATTCGCACCGCCATCGTCAAGGACCAGATGCTGCACGTGCAGGCGGCGGCCGGCGTGGTGGCCGACAGCGTGCCCGAGATGGAATGGCGCGAGACCGAGCACAAGGCGCGCGCCCTGCTGCGGGCGAGCGAGCTGGTGGAAGAAGGACTGGAGTGAGCGCCATGGCGAAAAAGATCCAGCTGCTCATGATCGACAACTACGATTGAGGTCCACTGGCATCCAAGGACTTCCATTGAGGTTATCTAAGTCTATGTTTTTAAAGGATTGATGCTCTTCTGAGCGCTTCTGAGCGCTAGACAAATCCAGTGTTCATGTGTGTAATGAACCGCCCCGGGAACGGAGGAGGCTACGTGGTTAAAGTGATTGCTTCTACCGAGGCTCGTTTTGTAGCCTGAGTGCTCCAGTATTTTGCCTCCTTCTCTGCGGGTGGAATGTGGCCAATGGGCTCCAGCAGCCGGATGTTGTTGAACCAGTGCACCCAGCGCAGCGTGGCCAGCTCCAGCTGCTCGCGGCTCCTCCATGGCCCCAGCCGTTTGATGACCTCCGTTTTGTACAGCCCGTTGATGGTCTCGGCCAGGGCGTTGTCGTAGGCGTCGCCCACGCTGCCCACCGAGGCGGCGATGCCCGCATCGGCCAGGCGTTCGCTGTAGCGCATCGATACGTACTGGCTGCCACGGTCTCCGTGATGAATCAACTCGCCGGGCTCGGGCTGGCGTGCTGCGAGCGCTTGTTCCAAGGCGTCCAGCACGAAGTCCGTAGTCATGCTGGAGCTCGTCTGCCAGCCTACGATGCGCCGTGAGAAAGCGTCAGTGACAAACGCCACGTACAGCCACCCGGCCCAGGTCGATACATACGTGAAATCGACCACCCACAGCGCATTGGGCCGCTGGGCGGTGAAGTCGCGTTCTACCAAGTCCAACGGGCACGGCCGCGCGGTGTCGATAGTCGTGGTGCGCACGCGCTTGCCTCGGCGTGCGCCTTCGATCCCCAGGCGTTTCATCAGGCGAGCGACGGTGCAGCGAGCGACGTCCATCCCTTCGCGTCGCAGTTGGCGCCATATCTTGCGTACACCGTACACCTGCCAGTTGGCGTCCCATACGCGCTTGATCTCGGCGGCCAGCACGTCATCGCGCTGGGCCCGCTTGCTGCGCAGCTGCGGATTGAGCTGACAGGCGGCGTGGCGCCAATACGCCGAGGGGGCAACCTGCAGCACCTTGCAGATCGGCTCGACCCCGTAGGCGCCGCGGTGGCGGTCGATGAACATGTTCACCTCAGCTTGCGGTCGAGCTCCGCCTGAGCGAAAAAAGCACTGGCCAACTTCAGAATCTCATTGGCGCGGCGCAACTCCTTGACCTCGCGCTCCAGTTGCCGAATGCGTTCGCGCTCATCGCTGCTGACGCCCGGACGCGCTCCGACGTCAATCTCGGCGCGCTTGACCCATTCAAGCAATGTGGTCGGCGTGCAGCCGATCTTGGCTGCTATCGAGCTCACCGTCGCCCACAGCGATGGATACTCGCTGCGGCATTCTTGGACCATCCGCACAGCGCGCTCGCGCACCTCAGGGGAAAACTTCGTCTGATTTGCCATGACTCCAGTCTCTCAAAGATCGGAGCCTCCTCCGTTCCCGGGGCGGTTCA
>JADLIA010000099.1 GCA_020848515.1 Rubrivivax sp.
CCTACGCGGTGGTGCTGTTCGACGAGATCGAGAAGGCCCACCCCGACGTCTTCCACGTGCTGCTGCAGGTGCTCGACGACGGCCGCCTGACCGACGGCAAGGGCCGCACGGTGGACTTCCGCAACACCGTGCTGATCATGACCAGCAACATCGGCAGCCCGATGATCCAGGCCATGGCCGGCCAGCCCTACGAAGACGTGAAGGACGCGGTGTTCGGTGAGCTGAAGAACCACTTCCGCCCCGAATTCCTCAACCGCATCGACGAGATCGTCGTCTTCCACGGCCTGGACGCGGCGCAGATCGGGGCGATCGCCAAGATCCAGCTCAAGGTGCTGGCCGAGCGGCTGGCGCGCATGGAGCTGACGCTGAACGTGTCCGACCAGGCGCTGGCCGAGCTGGCCAAGGTCGGGTTCGACCCGGTGTTCGGCGCCCGGCCGCTCAAGCGCGCCATCCAGCAGCGCATCGAGAATCCGCTGGCCAAACTGGTGCTGGAGGGCAAGTTTCCGCCCAAGACCGAGATCGAGGTGTCGGTCGATCCGATCAAGGATCCGGGGGTGTTTCAGTTCAGCAGCCACACCGGCTGAAGAATCAGCCACCGCGCGACGATCGCGACACACACCAGCGGGGACGTGCGCCACAATGGCCACGTCCCTTTTTTTTGTGCCAGAGTACCGCCATGACCGCTGCCAATCCGTCCACGCCCAATCTGGCCAGCCTGGCCGACGAATTGGAGCGCACGCTCAAGCTGCGCACGCCGCCGTTCGGCATGAAGCTGCTGGCGTCGGCCGAATCGCTGAAGGCCATTCCCAAGCTGCGCCGCCCGCAGGCCGTCCACACCATGGACCAGATCGTCGCCCAGGCGGCGCGCCTGGGCTGGACGCTGGGCGTCACCGCCGGCGACCTGGTGGGCGATCAATGCCGCGCCGTGGTCGGCCTGGGCGGGCAGGACGCCGCGTGGTATGCCGGCCAGCCGATGGCGGGCGTGTGGTTCGCCACGGTGGAGGACTCGGCCCGCCACCAGGCGGCGATGGAGGTGGTGCCGGTGGGCCGCCACGAGGCGCTGGTGGTGGCGCCGCTGGCCAAGTGGGGCGGCTTTGGCGCCGGGCAGGACGAGCCCGACATCGCGCTGTTCTACGCCACGCCTGGGGCCATGATCTACTTCATCAACGGCCTGCAGTGGTCGGGCTATCAGCGCTTCGACTGGAGCGTGGTGGGCGAGTCGTCCTGTGCCGATTCGTGGGGCCGGGCGCTCAAGACGCGCCAGCCCAGCCTGTCGATCCCCTGCTTTGCCGAGCGCCGCTACGGCGGCGTGCTGGATGACGAGATGCTGATGGCGCTGCCTGTCGCCGACATCGCCAGGGCGCTGGCCGGCATGCGGGCGCTGGCCAAGAACGGCCTGCGCTATCCGTTTGCGCAATACGGCATCCAGCAGGACGTGCGCGCCGGCATGGGTGTGAGCTACCCCAAGGGCAGCGCCTGAGCTTGCAAAGGGCGGGTGGGGCGGCCGCGCCGCAGCCCGGTCAGCGTCTGAATTGCTATGATAGTGATAGCTGCTGGCGCTTGATAGGTGGGCGCGGCAGCTTGTTTTATTGCATGTCCCCAGGCGCTGCCCCGGTGCTTGCGCGGCGCGCGGCGGGGCGTGTCACAAACGCGTACCATTCGCGTCCATGTCCACTTCTGCCGTCTCCGCGGCCGCCGATGCGCGGGTCACCGTGCCCCTGCGCGAAGACGCGCGGGTGATCGGGCTGGTCGGTCTGGCCCACGCCAGCTCGCACTTTGCGCACCTGCTGCTGCCGCCGCTGTTTCCGGTGTTCGCCACCGAGTTCGGGCTGTCGTTTTCGCAACTGGGCCTGTTGATGACGGTGTTTTTCGTCATCTCCGGCGTCGGGCAGGCCATGTCGGGCTTTCTGGTCGACCGGGTGGGCGCGCGGCCGGTGCTGTTTGGCTCGCTGCTGTGCTTCATTGTGGCCAGCCTGTCGGGCTACTTCGCCCAGGGCTGGGGCGGGCTGCTGCTGGTGGCGGTGTTTGCCGGCCTGGGCAACGCGCCGTTTCACCCGGTGGATTTCAGCATCCTCAATCACCGTGTGTCGGGGCCGCGACTGGGATACGCCTTCAGCGCCCACGGCCTGTCGGGCAACCTGGGCTGGGCGCTGACGCCGGTGTTCCTGCTGTTCTTCACCGAGCTGTCGAGCTGGCGCACCGGCTACCTGGCGGCGGCGCTGCTGTACGCCGGCGTGCTGGCGGTGCTGGTGCTGCAGCGCGAACACCTGCACACCGAGGCGGTGGTGCACCACGCGCACGGCGACGCACAGGGTGGCGGCGCCGGCTTTCTGCGCCTGCCGGTGGTCTGGTGGTGCTTCGCCTTCTTTCTGCTGTCCACGCTGACGCTGGCGGTGGTGCAGAACTTCGCCTCGCCCATCATGAAGGCCATGCACGGCGTCAGCTTCGAGGCGGCCACCACCATGATCACCGCCTACATGCTGTGCGGCGCCCTGGGCATGCTGGTGGGCGGCTTCGTGGCCGCGCGCATGCCGGCGGCGTCCGACCACGTGGTGGCCTGGGCCATGGGCGTGGGCGCGCTGCTGATCGTGGCGGCGGCCAGCGGCTGGCTGGGTGGCTTCGGCTCCATGGCGGTGCTGGCGGGCACCGGTTTCGCGGTCGGCGTGGGCGGCCCCAGCCGCGACCTGATGATCAAGAAAGCCACCCCCAAGGGTGCCACCGGGCGCATCTACGGCACGGTGTATTCGGGGCTGGACATCGGCTTTGCCATCGGACCGCTGATCTACGGCGTCTTCATGGACCGCGGCATGTACGCCACCACGCTGGTGCTGGCGGCGCTGTTCCTGGCGCTGTCGGTGGCGGCGGCGCTGGGTGTGGGTCGCCGCACCCGTCTGGCTTGAGTTCAAGCACAATGCCGCGATGACCTCTCGCATCGCCGGCCACCTCCTTGTCGATTGCCTGCTGGCCCAGGGCGTCAGCCACGTCTTTGGCGTGCCGGGGGAGAGCTACCTGGCGGTGCTGGACGGCTTTTACGCCCAGCGCGAGCGCATCCGGTTCGTGATCTGCCGCCAGGAAGGCGGCGCCGCCTTCATGGCCGAAGCGCACGGCAAGCTCACCGGGCGGCCGGGCGTGTGCTTCGTCACCCGCGGGCCGGGCGCCACCAACGCCAGCATCGGTGTGCACACGGCGGCGCAGGACTCGACGCCGATGGTGCTGTTCGTCGGCGACGTGGCCAGCGACCAGCGCGATCGCGAAGCCTTTCAGGAGGTCGACTACCGCGCCTTCTTCGGCGCCTTCGGCATGGCCAAGCGGGTCGAGCGCGTCGACAGCCCCGAGCGCCTGCCCGAATACGTGGCGCGAGCCTTTGCCACCGCCCTCAACGGCCGTCCCGGCCCGGTGGTGCTGGTGCTGCCCGAAGACATGCTGACGCAGCCGGTGCCCGACGCGCTGCAGCCGCAGCCACGCTGGCAGGTCCCGGCCTGGCTGCCCGACGCCGGCGGGCTGGCGCGCCTGCAGGCGCTGCTGCAGGCGGCGCAGCGTCCGATCGTCATCGCCGGGGGCAGCAGCTGGACGCCCGAGGGCGCGCGCGAGCTGCAGGCCTTTGCCGAGGCCTGGCAGCTGCCGGTGGCGACGGCGCTGCGCTTTCAGGACAGCTTCGACAACCACCACCGGCTGTACGCGGGCGACGTCGGCATCGCCATCAACCCGCGGCTGGCCGAGCGCATCCGCCAGGCCGATCTGGTGCTGGCGCTGGGGCCGCGCCTGGGCGAGATGACCACCAGCGGTTACACCCTGCTGCAGGTGCCGCGGCCGCAGCAGCGCCTGATCCATGTGCACCCCGGCGCCGAGGAGCTGGGCCGTGTGTACCAGCCCGAACTGGCCCTGTGCGCCAGCCTGCCGGCCATGGCCGCCGCGCTGGCGGCGCTGCCGGCGCCCGCCAGCGTGCCGTGGCGCGACTGGACCGAGGCGGCGCACGCCGACTACCTGGCCAACCTGCAGGCCCAGGCGCTGCCCGGGCCGCTGGACATGGCGGCCGTGATCGGCACCCTGCAGCGCCTGCTGCCGCCGGACGCTGCCCTGTGCAACGGCGCCGGCAACTTTGCCAGCTGGGCGCACCGGTTCTTCCGCTACCACGGCCTGACCAAGGGCGTGAAGACCCAGCTGGCGCCCACCAACGGCGCCATGGGCTATGGCGTGCCGGCGGCCATCGCCTGCGCCATCACCAGCGGGCGGGTGGTGGTGGCGCTGACCGGCGACGGCGACTTCATGATGACCGGGCAGGAGCTGGCCACCGCGCGCCAGTACGGCGCCCGGCTGATCGTGGTGCTGGTCAACAACGGCGTCTACGGCACCATCCGCATGCACCAGGCGCGCGCCTACCCGCAGCGCCAGGCCGGCTCGATGCTGACCAACCCCGACTTCGTGCGGCTGGCTGAAAGCCACGGACTGGCCGGCGTGCGGGTGGAGCGCACGGAGCAGTTCGAACCCGCCCTGCGCGCGGCGCTCGCCCGCAGCGACGGTACCCTGATCGAGATCATGCTGAGCGAGCAGGTCATCACCACCCGCAGCACGCTGGAGGCGATTGAAACGCAGGCCGCCGGGCGTTGACGATGCTCCGTTGTTGGTAGCTGCCAGCGCTTGTCAGCAGGCTGCTGCAGGCCGATAAGGCATAAAAAAACCGGCCCCTGGGGGCCGGTTTTCGCCGTTCTGGCCCCAAGGGCCAGACGTCGATCACGACAGGTGATTGCTGATCAGCTTGGTCATCTCGAACATGGTGACCTGGGCCTTGCCGAAGATCGGCTTCAGCTTGGCGTCGGCGTTGATGTTGCGCTTGTTGACGCTGTCCTGCAGCTTGTTGGCCTTGATGTACTCCCACACCTTCTTGGTGACCTCGGTGCGCGGCAGCGCCTTGCTGCCGATCACGGCGGCCAGCGCGGCGCTGGGCGTCATGGCCTTCATGAAGGCGGCGCTGGGGGTGCGCTTCTTGGCCGGGGCGGCCTTCTTGGCAGGTGCCGCCTTCTTGGCCGGAGCGGCCTTCTTGGCGGGTGCCGCCTTCTTCGCGGGGGCCGCCTTCTTGGCGGGTGCGGCCTTCTTGGCGGGTGCGGCCTTCTTGGCCGGCGCTTTCTTTGCAGTTGCCATGGTTGCGATCCTTTGGTGTTGAAAACTCGCCTTGCTTCTGCCAGCTTGCCTGCTTGCACCACTGGCTGATGCGCATGCTACTGGATAAGTAGCACGTCTCCAAGGGGAGCAAGCGGTTTTTCCCTCGGAGATGTTGCTTTTTTTCAGTGTCGGCGGCCGCCCCGCGTGCACTGGTGAGCGGTGGGGTGCGCGAGCGCGTGGCGCTCCGTTATCCTCGGGCAGCGCCACGGCGGGCCGCCGCCGGCGATTTTTTGACCGTTGACCCCGATCCAGACCATGACTTCTGTCCCGTTTTCCACCTGCGACCTGTGCGATGCGCACGAGCAGGACAGCAGCGGCGCCTTTCGCGTGCTGCCCCCGGTGTTTCACGACTTCGGCGCCGTGGCCCCGTTCTGCGGGCCGGTGCACACGCTGCGGGCGTGGGAAGACAACTCGCGCGTGCGCGAAGCCGTCAATGCCCCTGGCGCCGGCCGCGTGCTGGTGATCGACGGCGGCGGCTCGCTGCGCCGCGCACTGGTGGGAGGCAACCTGGCGGTGGCCGCCGCCAGCAACGGCTGGGCCGGCATCGTGGTGGATGGCTGCGTGCGCGACGTGGCCGAGCTGCGCGCCGCCGGCATCCCCATCCGCGCGCTGGCGCTGATGCCGCTGCGCACCGAAAAACGCGGCGAGGGTCAGGCCGGAGAGCCGGTGCAGGTGCAGGGTGTGTGGGTGCGGCCTGGCGACTGGCTGTACGCCGACGCCGACGGCATGGTGCTGGCCGACCGCGCCCTGCACTGAGGCCATGGATCAGGGCCTTTGAACCTGGAAACGGCAGTTGGACGCGCCCGCCCGTGCCGTGATCGGCGTGCCAGGCAAGACGCGACGCCGCCGCGGGCTGGTGCCCGCAAGCAGGAGCAACGCCGCATGGCGCGCCGAGCGCGGTGCGGGCGGGTGCGCAGCGCGCTGACCCAAGAGGTGAACGCCATCGCAGCCACGAGATCCCGCATCGATGCGGCCTGCCCGAAGTTGACAAGCGGTCAACTGCCGTTTCTAGGTTGAACCCAGGTTGAATGTCTTGAATACCGTTCGGGCCGAACTTGTCGAAGCCCTTCGACAGGCTCAGGGTGAACGGTTCAGACTGCAAGGTTCCGAAGCCCAGGGCGCGGCGCGCGTCAGCGCCGACCCACGCGCCAGGCGGGGCGTGAGGGCAGGGTGGCCAGCAGCACGCCGGCCAGCGCCACCCCGTAGGCCAGCAGCTGCAGCAGGCTCAGACGCTCGCCCAGCGCCAGCACGCCGACCGCCGCCGCACTGACCGGCAGCAGCACCGTGAACACGCCGGCCTGCGCGGCCGGCACGCTCTTCAGACCGGTCATCCACAGCCACACGGTCCACATGCAGGCGGCCAGCGCATAAAACACCAGCAGCGCCCACATGCCCGGGGCCACGCTGCCGAAGTCGAAGCGCCAGGCCAGCCACAGGCCGAATGGGGTGCTCAGGGCAAAGCCCCACAGATTGATCAGGGCCGTGATGCGGCGCGGCGACAGCTGGCCGGTCAGCGCCTTGCCGATCACCGCGTAGCTGGCCTCACACAGCACCGCGCCCACCAGCAGCAGGTTGCCCAGCCAGCGCAGGTCACCACTGTCGGATGAGTCCAGGGCAGATGCAGCGTGCGGCGTCAGCTCCTGTTTCGATAGCGACACGAGGGCGATGCCGAGCACCGCGCACACCACACCGGCCCACACGCGCGGGGCCACGCGCTCGCGCAGGAACAGCCAGGAAAGCAGCGCCACCGCCGCCGGTATGGCCGCCATGATGACGCCGGCCGACACCGCCGTGGTCAGCTTCACGCCGCTGATCATGCACAGCGTGAACAGGAAGTTGCCGAGGAAGGATTCGAGAAACAGCAGCCCGCGCATGCGCCCGTTCAGCGGCGGCTCATCGGCTGGCTTGCGCAACCAGTGCAGCATGGCGACGCCGCCGATGCCAAAGCGCAGCCAGGCCAGCAGCAGCACCGGAAACACCGCCGCCAGCGGTTTGGACAGCGCCACGTAACTGCCCACCAGGGCCATCGACAGGCCCAGGCAGGCATAGGCCAGGGGGCGGGGCAGGGAAGAGGAGAGGGGCACGAACGGGGTGGGCGTGGCGCAGCGCTGGCGCGACTATACGGTGGCGCTGAGCCGCTCGCTCGCGGGCGCCGGCGGTGGTGCCGCGCCTCAGGGCGCGGCGGCAGTGCAGGCACCGGCGCCGGCTGATCCGGAGCGCGACGATGCGCCGGCCTCAGACGGGCCGGCCGGGAATACCGCAGAGGCTTCCACCATGCAAGATCAAAATATCATGATTCGATATCGAACCATGTTGCGGTGCCGCATAATTTCTCAATACGGAAGATGAAATTTCGTCATGCGACAACTGATTCTTAAGTAATTGATTTATGGATGAAAATTTTTTGTCTTGTATAAGACATAAGAATGGTCCGAGGTCTTATACAAGAGTATGATCCGGGTCAACGGCAAGGGCCAAGCGGATCTTTACAGCCTGCCCACCGCCGGAATGCATTTTTTTCTTGACCCACCACGGAGCTATTCATGCCGAACACCAACGAGCAACTCAGCCGCGAGCAACAGATCGCCGCCCTGGAAAAAGACTGGGCCAGCAACCCGCGCTGGAAGGGCATCAAGCGCGGCTACAGCGCCGCCGACGTGGTGCGCCTGCGCGGCAGCCTGCCGATCGAGCACACGCTGGCCAAGCGCGGCGCCGAGCGCCTGTGGCGCCTGATCAACGGTGAGGCCAAGAAGGGCTACGTCAACGCCTTCGGCGCCATCACCGCCGGCCAGGCCATGCAGCAGGCCAAGGCGGGCCTGGAGGCCGTGTACCTGTCGGGCTGGCAGGTCGCCGCCGACGGCAACACGTCCGAGACCATGTATCCCGACCAGTCGCTGTACGCCTATGACTCGGTGCCCACCATGGTGCGCCGCATCAACAACACCTTCAAGCGCGCCGACGAAATCCAGTGGGGCCGCGGCATCAACCCCGGCGACAAGGAGTTCATCGACTACTTCCTGCCCATCGTGGCCGACGCAGAGGCCGGCTTCGGCGGCGTGCTCAACGCCTTCGAGCTCATGAAGAACATGATTGCCGCGGGCGCCGCCGGCGTGCACTTCGAGGACCAGCTGGCCGCCGTGAAGAAGTGCGGCCACATGGGCGGCAAGGTGCTGGTGCCCACGCAGGAAGCCTGCGAGAAGCTGATCGCCGCACGCTTTGCCGCCGACGTGATGGGCGTGCCCACCATCGTGCTGGCGCGCACCGACGCCGAGGCCGCCAACCTGATCACCAGCGACCATGACGCCAACGACAAGCCTTTCCTGACGGGCGAGCGCACGCAGGAAGGCTTCTACCGTGTGCGCAATGGCCTGGAGCAGGCCATCAGCCGCGGCGTGGCCTATGCGCCCTATGCCGACCTGGTGTGGTGCGAGACCGGCACGCCCGACCTGGGCTTTGCCCGCGAGTTCGCCCAGGCCGTGCACGCCGCCTGCCCCGGCAAGCTGCTGTCCTACAACTGCTCGCCTTCCTTCAACTGGAAGAAGAACCTGGACGACGCGACCATCGCCAAGTTCCAGGACGAGCTGTCCGCGCTGGGCTACAAGTACCAGTTCATCACGCTGGCCGGCATCCACAGCAACTGGTACAACACCTTCAAGTTCGCCCACGCCTACGCCCGCGGCGAAGGCATGAAGCACTACGTGGAGATGATCCAGGAGCCGGAATTCGCCGCTCGCGAGCAGGGCTACACCTTCGTGTCGCACCAGCAGGAAGTGGGCGCGGGTTACTTCGACGACGTGACCACCGTGATTCAGGGCGGCTCCTCCAGCGTGAAGGCCCTGACGGGTTCGACCGAGGAAGAGCAGTTCCACTGATCCGCGCTTGAAGGCCGACCGGTGCGTGCCGGTCGGTGAGGAGACAGGAAAAGCCACGGCATGCCGTGGCTTTTTTCGCTCATGGGCGAACCCGAAGGCGCTGGCAGAGCCGGCGTCGGCGGCGACGTTCCGTCTCGCGGCTTCACAGGCGGCGGCGGGCAGTGGTTGTGCCCGTGCCAGTTTGCTATCGAAAAGAAAGCTCTTGACGCAGTTCCGATGAGCCTCGGGGCTTGGTCATCGCATCCATGCGCCGCCTTGCAGATACCAGCCGCCGTGCGGCGACCGGTGCCAGCGGTGCGGCACATAGTGGTGACCGGGGCGGGGGCGTTCATAGCGACCGGGCACCCAGACATGGCGGTGCCCGCCCCAGCGCCAGTAGCCGCCGATCCACACCGCGCCGGGATACGGCAGGGCCGGCTGCACTTCGTAGTAGGGCGCCGGTGGCGCCACCGGCGCGTACACCGTGGTCGAGGTGACCACACCGTCGCGGTCCGTGTAGACCGCGCCGGGCACCGGCGCCACCATGCAACCCGCCAGCGCCGTGGCCCCTGCCAGGCATCCGGCGAGCAGGGCGCGGCGAGAAGGCGTGTGGCTTGTCAGGGTCATGTCGGCAACTCCTTGAACAGGCTAAGGCGGCAGCCTCGCGCCTGTTGCAACGCGTGGCCCCACCCTGGCGCCGACGCGCCTGCGTCTGCTCACCTGGCTTTACCTGACCTTGACACGCGCTTCCCCCTACGCCCTGCATATGGAAAGATGCTGCGTCGGCGCTGTTTACAATCCGTCTTTTGGAGCCTATCCCATGCGCCTGATCGGCCAAGCGCTGACCTTCGACGATGTGTTGCTGGTGCCAGCGTACTCCCAGGTCCTGCCCAAGGACGTCAACCTCTCCACCCAGTTCACCCGCCGCATCCGCCTGAACCTGCCGCTGGTGTCTGCCGCCATGGACACCGTCACCGAGGCGCGCCTGGCCATCGCCATGGCCCAGGAGGGTGGCATCGGCATCGTGCACAAGAATCTGACGGCGCACGAGCAGGCCACGCAGGTGGCCAAGGTCAAGCGTTACGAAAGCGGTGTGCTGCGCGATCCGGTGGTGATCACGCCCGAGCACACGGTGCTGCAGGTGATGCAGCTGTCTGACGAACTGGACATCAGCGGCTTTCCCGTCATCGACCATGGCCGGGTGGTGGGCATCGTCACCGGGCGCGATCTGCGGTTTGAAACGCGCTACGACGTGCCGGTGCGCGAAATCATGACCCCGCGCAACAAGCTGATCACCGTGCCCGAGGGCACCACCCTCGATGTCGCCAAGGCACTGTTGAACAAGCACCGCCTGGAGCGCCTGCTGGTGGTGGATGAGCAGGACCGCCTGAAGGGCCTGATCACGGTCAAGGACATCACCAAGCAGACCACCTTTCCCAACGCCGCGCGCGACGCCCATGGCCGGCTGCGCGTGGGCGCCGCCGTGGGCGTGGGCGAGGGCACCGAAGAGCGCGTCGAGGCGCTGGTCAAGGCCGGTGTCGACGCCCTGGTGGTGGATACGGCCCATGGCCACAGCCAGGGTGTGATCGAGCGCGTGCGCTGGGTGAAGAACAAGTATCCGCAGGTGGATGTGATCGGCGGCAACATCGCCACCGGCAAGGCGGCGCGCGCGCTGGTGGATGCCGGCGCCGACGGCGTCAAGGTAGGCATCGGCCCGGGCAGCATCTGCACCACCCGCATCGTCGCCGGCGTCGGTGTGCCACAGATCACCGCCATCCACGACGTATCGCAGGCGCTGGAAGGCACCGGCGTGCCCATGATCGCCGACGGCGGCGTGCGCTACTCGGGCGACATCGCCAAGGCCATTGCCGCCGGCGCGCACAGCGTGATGATGGGGGGCATGTTTGCCGGTACCGAAGAGGCGCCGGGCGAAATCGTGCTGTTCCAGGGCCGCAGCTACAAGAGCTATCGCGGCATGGGCAGCATCGGTGCCATGCAGCAGGGCAGCGCCGACCGCTATTTTCAGGAAAGCAGCACGGGCAACCCGAATGCCGACAAGCTGGTGCCCGAAGGCATCGAGGGTCGCGTGCCCTACAAGGGCAGCGTGGTGGCCATCATGTTCCAGCAGGCGGGCGGCCTGCGCGCGGCCATGGGATATTGCGGCTGCGCCACCATCGATGACATGCACGCCAGGGCGGAATTCGTGCAGATCACCGCCGCCGGCATCCGCGAAAGCCACGTGCACGACGTGCAGATCACCAAGGAAGCGCCGAACTATCGCGCCGATTGAGCCGGACGCCGCAGGCCATCGGCCGGCCGCGCGCTATGTTGTTGATAGCCATCGGCGCTCGTCCAGTAAGCGCCAGAAGCCAATTTAGCTTCGAAACGTCATGCCACACGACAAGATCCTCATCCTCGACTTCGGCTCCCAGGTCACCCAGCTGATCGCGCGCCGCGTGCGCGAAGCCCATGTGTACTGCGAGGTCCACCCCTGCGACGTCAGCAGCGACTGGGTGCGCGAGCATGCCGCCGACGGCAGGCTCAAGGGCGTGATCCTTTCGGGCAGCCACGCCAGCGTCTACGAGGTCGATGACAAGGCGCCCGACGCCGTGTTCGAGCTGGGCATTCCGGTGCTGGGCATCTGCTACGGCATGCAGACCATGGCGCAGCAGCTGGGCGGCAAGGTCGAAGGCGGCCACACGCGCGAGTTCGGCTACGCCGAGGTGCGCGCGCATGGGCACACGCCCCTGCTCAAGGACATGGCCGACTTCACCACGCCCGAAGGGCACGGCATGCTGAAGGTGTGGATGAGCCACGGCGACAAGGTGACCGCCTTGCCGCCCGGCTTCAAGCTGATGGCCAGCACGCCCAGCTGCCCCATCGCCGGCATGGCCGACGAAGCGCGTGGCTTCTATGCGCTTCAGTTTCACCCCGAAGTCACCCATACGGTGCAGGGCAGGGCGATGCTGGAGCGCTTTGTCCTTCAGATCTGTGGCGCCCGGCCCGACTGGGTGATGCGCGATCACATCGAGGAGGCCGTGCAGGCGATTCGGACTCAGGTGGGTGACGAGGAGGTGATCCTGGGTCTGTCCGGCGGGGTCGATTCGAGCGTCGCCGCCGCCTTGATCCACCGCGCCATCGGCGACCAGCTGACCTGCGTGTTCGTCGACCACGGCCTGCTGCGCCTGCACGAAGGCGACATGGTGATGGCCATGTTCGCCGACCGCCTGCACGCCCGGGTCGTGCGCGTGGACGCCAGCGAGCTGTTCCTGAACGCGCTGCGGGGCGTCAGCGATCCGGAGCACAAGCGCAAGATCATCGGCCGCCTGTTCGTCGACGTCTTCAAGGCCGAGGCTGAGAAGCTGAAAGCCGGCGGGGCAGGGCACAAGGGGGCGAGCTTTCTGGCGCAGGGCACGATCTACCCCGACGTCATCGAATCGGGTGGCGGCAAGGGCAAGAAGGCGGTGGTCATCAAGAGCCACCACAACGTCGGCGGTCTGCCGGAACAGCTCGGCCTGAAGCTGCTGGAGCCGCTGCGCGATCTGTTCAAGGACGAGGTGCGCGAACTGGGCCTGGCGCTGGGCCTGCCTGCGGAGATGGTGCATCGCCATCCGTTTCCGGGGCCCGGCCTGGGGGTGCGCATCCTGGGCGAAGTGAAACAGGAGTACGCCGACCTGCTGCGCCACGCCGACGCCATCTTCATCGAGGAGCTGCGCTCCACCATCGAGCCCCACTCGGGCAAGAGCTGGTACGACCTGACCAGCCAGGCGTTCGGCGTCTTTCTGCCTGTCAAGAGCGTCGGCGTGATGGGCGATGGACGCACCTACGACCACGTGGTCGCGCTGCGCGCGGTGCAGACCTCCGACTTCATGACCGCCGATTGGGCCGAGCTGCCGTACGAACTGCTCAAGCGCACCAGCAGCCGCATCATCAACGAGGTGCGCGGCATCAACCGCGTCACCTACGACATATCTTCCAAGCCGCCGGCGACGATCGAGTGGGAGTGAAGAACATGGTGTAGGAGCCATCGTCGGTGATCGAGATCTCACCTGGGAATGGAGCTGCACTCCACTCGTAAGGCAAGGGCTTCTCGGTCTGGCTCGCTGGCGACACCATCAGCGCAACCCTCAGACGGTTACCCACCGGGTTTGTCAGGGTCGATCCCCAAGTCACAGCGTATGTACCTGCCCTCGCAATTCGCCACTCAAGACCAGCGCCTGGCCGCCCGGGTGATGCGTGAGCACCCGCTGGCCAGCCTGATCACGACCGACGACGCGGGCCTGCCGTACGTGTCGCATCTGCCCTTGCATCTGCAGCACGAAGACACGGGTTTTCGCCTGCTCGGTCACATGGCCCGGCCCAACGTCCAATGGCGCCACCTGCAGCAGCATGCACGCGCGCTGGTCACCTTCATGGGGCCGCACGCCTACATGTCGCCCAGCGTCTATCCGGACCGGGCGCGCGTACCCAGCTGGAACTACGTTGCCGTGCATTGCAGCGTGACCGCGCGCCTGCTCGACCACGACGATGCGCACGCCAAGGACGCGCTGCTGAAATGCCTGATCGGTGATCACGAACCTGCCTATGCCGCCCAATGGCGCGACATCGAAGGCGAACTGGCGCGCAAGCTGCTGGCCGGTATCGTGGCCTTCGAGCTGCAGGTCGATCACTGGCAGTGCAAGATCAAGCTCAACCAGCATCGTCCGGAATCCCATGCGGCGCTGCACGCCGCGTACCTTGGTGGTGGCGCCCAGCAGCAGGCGCTGGCCGACTGGATGGTCAGGCTCGGGCTGGTGGGCGGCTCGTCGGCACCGTCAGGCGGTCCGGACGACCCCTGTGGCTCAAACGCCGATTCGTGAACGCTTTTCAGCATCAGGCCTTGTAGAGCATGCGCCAGCAGCTACAAAAACAGGAGTTATTCGGGTGGGCGAGGACCGCCTGACCGACGATCAGGCCATGCGCCTGGCGCTGCAGCAGGCGCAGGCCGCGGCGGCGCTGGGCGAGGTGCCGGTGGGCGCTGTCGTGGTCAGGGATGGTCGCGTCATCGCCAGCGGCCACAACGCGCCCATCGGCGCGCACGATCCGACCGCCCATGCCGAAGTGGTGGCGCTGCGGGCGGCGGCGCAGGCGCTGGGCAACTACCGGCTGGACGGCTGCACCCTGTACGTGACGCTCGAGCCCTGCGCCATGTGTGCCGGCGCGATGCTGCATGCCCGGCTGGATCGCGTGGTGTTTGGCGCCAGCGACCCCAAGGCGGGCGCTGCGGGGTCGGTGCTGGACCTGTTTGCCGAAACGCGCCTTAACCATCAAACCGAGGTGCGCGGCGGCGTGCTGGCGCACGAATGCGCGGCGCTGCTGCGCCAGTTCTTCAAACCGCGGCGGATCAACCGCGACCCGCTGCGTGAGGACGCCCTGCGCACGCCCGATACCGCCTTCCAAGACTTGCCCGGCCACCCCTGGCCGCCGCACTACGTGAGCGATCTGCCAGCCCTGGCCGGGCTGCGCCTGCACTGGGTGGACGAAGGCCCGCCGGACGCCCCGCTCACCTGGCTGTGCCTGCACGGCAACCCGGGCTGGAGCTATCTGTATCGCCACATGATGGCGGCATTTGCCGCCGCCGGGCACCGCGTGGTGACGCCCGACCTGATCGGCTTCGGCCGCAGCGACAAGCCCAAGAAGGAGGGCACGCACCGCTTCGACTGGCATCGTCAGGTGCTGCTCGAATTCATCGAGCGGCTGGACTTGCAGCGCATCGTCCTGGTGGTGCAGGACTGGGGCGGCCTGCTGGGGCTGACGCTGCCGATGGTGGCGCCCGGGCGCTACCTGGGCCTGCTGGCCATGAACACCATGCTGGCGACGGGCGATGCGCCACTGCCGGCCGGCTTCATCGACTGGCGCCAGTGGTGTGCCGAGCGTCCGGCTTACGACATCGCGCGCCTGCTGGCGCGTGCCGAACCGTCGCTCAGCGCGGCCGAATGTGCCGCCTATGCGGCCCCGTTTCCCGATGCCGGGCACCGCGCCGCCACGCGCGCCTTCCCGCGCCTGGTGCCCGCGCATGCCGACCAGGATGGCGCCGCCATCTCGCGCCAAGCGCGCGACTTCTGGCGCCATCAGTGGCGCGGGCACAGCCTGCTGGTGGTTGGCGCGCGCGACCCGGTGCTGGGTCAGCCCGTGATGGCGGAGCTGGCGGCGCTGATACGCGGTTGCCCACCGCCCTGGGTGCTCCCTGAGGCGGGGCACTTCGTGTCCGAGCACGGGCGCGCCATCGCTGAACGCGCCCTGCAGCACTTCGGCGCTGCCCGAGGATCGACCGCAGCCCTATAATTTTGATAGCTGCCGGCGCGCGCCTGGAAAGCGCCGCAAGCCGTTATTTTTCAGAAGACCGATCATGGCCCACATCTACGTCTATTCCCCCTCAGGCGCCGTGCGTGACCGCGCCGCCTTCCGCCTTGGCGTGCGGCGCCTGCAGGCGCAGGGTCATGAGGTGGAGATCGACCCGACGGCGCTGGCGAGTTGGCAGCGCTTTGCCGGCGACGACGCCACGCGCCTGGCCGCCATCGGCCGTGCGGCGGCCAGCGGCGCCGACGTGGCGCTGATGACGCGCGGTGGCTACGGCCTGAGCCGCCTGCTGCCGTCTTTGCCGTACCGCCAGCTCGCCCGGGCCATCGCCAAGGGCACGCGCTTCGTGGGATTCAGCGACTTCACCGCACTGCAGCTGGCGCTGCTGGGCCGCACCGGCGCCGTGACCTGGGCGGGCCCGGCGCTGTGCGAAGGCTTCGGCGGCGCCGGCGCGCCGGGCTCGGCCAAAGGCGAGCGGGCGGCGCCGGACGACATCATGCAGGCCTGCTTCGACGATCTGCTGTCGGGTGCAGGCGAGGGCAGTGGCTGGCGCCTGCCTTCCTCGGATGTCCTGGCCCTCAACGGCCGGCAAGGCGCGCTGGCGCAGGGCGCGCCGCTGTGGGGTGGCAACCTGACGGTGCTGCTGTCGCTGCTGGGCACGCCGTGGTGGCCGGCGGTCAGGCACGGCGTGCTGTTCCTGGAAGACGTGGGTGAACACCCGTATCGCATCGAGCGCATGCTGGCGCAGCTGCTGCACGCGGGGGTGCTGGCGCAGCAGAAGCTGATCGTGCTGGGCCAGTTCACCGACTACAGCCTGAGCGCGCACGATCGCGGCTACTCGATGGCCAGGGTGGTGGAGTGGCTGCGCGCCAACCTGAAGGTGCCGGTGCTGACCGGCTTGCCTTTCGGTCATGTGCCCACCAAGGTGCTGTTGCCGGTGGGCCAGCCGGTGCAGGCGCTGATCGAGGGCAGGGATGCGCTGCTGCTGTGGGGGCACTTGCACTGAGGGCCAGCCAGCATCCGCCGGCCCATGGCAGAGGCAGCGGGCTGGCCGTTCGCGCGACGGTGGGCGTATCAGAAGCGCGACAGAGAAGAAGGGCGCGATGCCATGCCCTTGGGCAGGGTGCCTTCGAACAGGACCGACAGACTGACCATGCGGGTGCGCGCCAGCTGCTCGCCGTGCAGACCGGCCAGGGCCGCCATCAGGTCAGCACGCGCATACCAGAGGGCCAGCGCGTCGCCCGCGTAGCGGATGCGGCGGGCCACCTGAGGGTGGCTGTGCTCACCCTGTTCACCCAGCATATCCAGCATCGCCACTCGAATGTCTTCCACTCGATAGGCCATGCGCTCAGGGTCGGGCGTGGAGCCGGACAAGCGCTCGTACAGGGCAGTGAGCCCGCCGTGCTTGAACCATCTCATCGGCTTGTTACCAATAGGAATTACGGATAACTGTTGGTAACCATACTAGTGCAAATTCCCCAACTGCGCCATTGGCGTTGTTGACCAGGCCCGAAAAGAGAAAAAAATACAACGCCCAAATCGGTTCGCCTGCCACGTGCGTCGGGCGTGCGACGCTCACGTGCTACCATTTTTACAATGCACGGCACGCTGTGATCAGGGTAAACACGGAGGAGCAGGGCGCCCGATCATCGAGGCAGCCAACCTATTGCTATGAGCGCTCCCGTCACCATGGTTTTCGTCGATCTGGCCGACAGCACGGCTGCGTATGCCGCGCTGGGCAATGCCCCGGTCGCCGAAGTTGTCTCCAAGGTCACGCAGTGGATCGGGCGCGTCTGTGATGCCCACCAGGGGCGCATCGTCAAGTATCTGGGCGATGGTGTGCTGGCGCAATTTGCCGACGCGCAACAGGCGATCGAGGCGGTGGTTTTCATGCAGCAAAGCCACACCGAACGCCTGCGCAAGTGGCCCGAGCCGCTGCACATGGGTCTGAAGATCGGCATGGCCTGCGGCCCGGTCGTGCACAAGGATGGAGACACCTACGGTGACCCGGTGAACCTGGCTGCCCGCCTGTCCGATCTGGCAGGGGCGCACACGATCTGGGCCGACGACACGGTGATCACACACCTGCGACAGACGCATCCCCGGAGCTCGCCCGTCGTCGACAAGGTGCGCTACCGTTCGCTCGGGTTGATACGCGTGCGCGGTCTGGCCCAGCCCCAGTCGGTGTTTCAGATCGAATGGAACGAAGAGCTGTCGTCCGATCTGATGACGGTGCGCGGGGCGTTGCACGATCTTTCGCGGGATGCGCAGTCCAGCGGCGCCAGCATTGCGTTGGCTTGGCTGGGCACCTCCAGGGTGTTTTCGGTGTCCGACATGCCAGTCACCATCGGGCGAACTCCCGACAGCAGTTTCGTCGTCAGCGATCAGCGGGTATCGCGCACGCACGCGCGCATCGAGTTCATCAACGGCAGTTTCATGCTGTCGGACGTCAGCAGCTTTGGCTCCTGGGTTCGCTTCGCCGACAAGCCAGAAGCTGAGATTCTGCTGCGTCGCAACCAGTGCATCCTGCATGCCGCCGGCGAGATCGCCTTGGGCGCGCCGTTCAGCGATTTCAGCGCCGCCACCGTGGCGTTCGACGTCGCCGCAGATCAGCTGGCGCCGCTCGGCAGGGCGGCGACCCGATCGCTGTTCGGCGATTCGACGCAGAGCTGAGCAACCCTGCGCTTTGATCCTGCCTTTATATTAACATAATGCGCATCGTATTCATTAAGATTTGAAGCGGCAGTTGGACGCGCCCGCCCGTGACGTGATCGGCGTGGCAGGCAAGACGCGACGCCGCCGCGGGCTGGTGCCCGCAAGAAGGAGCAACGCCGCATGGCGCGGCAAGCGCGGTGCGGGCGGGTGCGCAGCGCGCTCACCCAGGAGGTGAAGACCATTGCAGCCGCCAGGCCCCGCATCGGTGCGGTCTGCCCGAAGTTGACCAGCGGTCAACTTGACCAGCGGTCAACTGCCGTTTCTAGGTTAAACCATCGTGGTGGTGGACTCGCGTCAGACTTTCGCTGTCGTCCGGATCGAGCCGGCGCACCGCTGCTGGAACGGTGGCGCACACGAAAGCGCCCCGCACCGATCGTCCGGTGCGGGGCGCTGGCGGCGCAACGGGAGCGCCAGTTTCCGGTCAAATCACAGCACTTCGAACACGCCGGCCGCACCCATGCCGCCGCCAATGCACATGGTCACGCACACGCGCTTGGCGCCGCGGCGCTTGCCTTCGATCAGGGCGTGCCCGGTCAGGCGCTGGCCGCTGACGCCGTACGGATGGCCCAGCGCAATCGCGCCGCCGTTGACGTTCAGCCGATCGGCTGGAATGCCCAACTTGTCGCGGCAGTACAGCACCTGTACGGCGAAGGCTTCGTTGAGCTCCCACAGGTCGATGTCGCCGACCTTCAACCCCAGACGTTGCAGCACCTTGGGCACGGCATAGACCGGGCCGATGCCCATTTCGTCGGGTTCGCAACCGGCCACGGCAAACCCCAGAAAGCGGCCGATCGGTTTCAGACCCTGTTTGCTGGCTTCGCTTTCGTGCATCAGCACGCAGGCGCCAGCGCCGTCGCTGAACTGGCTGGCGTTGCCGGCCGAAACCAGACCACCGGGCAGCGCCGGCCTGATGCCGCTGATGCCTTCCTTGGTGGTGCCCTCGCGCGTGCCTTCGTCCTTGCTGCAGGTGACCTGTCGCGTGCTCAGGCCGCGCACCGGATCGGCCACACCCATGGTGACGGTGATGGGGGCGATTTCGTCGTCGAACTTGCCCGCGGCCTGCGCGGCACAGGCCTTCTGCTGGCTGGCGGCGCCGTATTCGTCCATGACGTCGCGGCCGATGCCGTAGCGCTTGGCCACCTGCTCGGCGGTTTGCAGCATGCTCCAATAGATCTCGGGCTTCCTGGCGAGCAGCGCCGGATCCTGGATCATGTGCATGTTCATTTCCTGCTGGACACAGGAGATGCTCTCCACGCCGCCGGCGACGAAGGTGGTGCCTTCTCCGGCGATGATGCGCTGCGCCGCCAGGGCGATGGTCTGCAGGCCCGACGAACAGAAACGGTTCACCGTCATGCCGCAGACGCTGATCGGGCAACCGGCCATCAGCGCGATCTGGCGCGCGATGTTCATGCCGGTGGCGCCTTCGGGGTTGGCGCAGCCCATGATGACGTCTTCCACCTGCGCGGCGTCGATGCCCGCGCGGGCGATGGCGTGTTGCACCGCATGGCCGCCCAGGGTGGCGCCATGGGTCATGTTGAAAGCGCCCTTCCAGCTCTTGGCAAGCGGGGTACGGGCGGTGGATACGATCACGGCAGAGGTCATGAATTACTCCTGATTCGATAGCTGTTGGCGCTGACTGATCAATGGCTGGGCCGCGAAATCAGCTGAAATTCCTGCCTTCGGCGACGAGCTTGCTCAGCAGCGGCGCGGGTTGCCAGAAGCGGGCGTCGTCCAGCGGGTTGCGCGCAAAGCGCTTCATGCTTTCCACCACGTTGAACAGGCCCACCTGCTCGGCGTATTTCATCGGGCCGCCGCGCCAGATCGGAAAGCCATAGCCGGTCAGATACACCATGTCGATGTCGCTGGCCTTGCTGGCGATGCCGTCTTCCAAAATGCGTGCGCCTTCGTTGACCAGCGCGTACACCAGACGCTGCACGATCTCTTCGTCGCTGATCTTGCGCGGTGTGATGCCCTGCTCCTGGCGGTGCTTGGCGATCATGTCCTCGACCAGTTTGCTGGGAATGGCGTCACGCTTGCCGGGCTGGTAGTCGTACCAGCCGGCGCCGGTTTTTTGGCCGTAGCGGCCCAGTTCGCACAGCAAATCGGCGGTCTTGCTGTACTTCATGTCGGGCTTTTCGACGTAGCGGCGCTTGCGGATGGCCCAGCCGATGTCGTTGCCGGCCAGATCGCCCATGCGGAACGGACCCATGGCAAAGCCGAACTTCTCGACCGCCTTGTCGACCTGTTGCGGGGTGGCGCCCTCTTCCAGCAGGAAGCCGGCCTGGCGGCTGTATTGCTCGATCATGCGATTACCGATGAAGCCGTCGCACACGCCGGAGACCACCGCGGTCTTCCTGATCTTCTTGGCGATCTGCATCACCGTGGCCAGCACGTCCTTGGCGGTCTTGGCGCCGCGCACCACCTCGAGCAGCTTCATCACGTTGGCCGGGCTGAAGAAGTGCATGCCCACCACGTCCTGCGGGCGCTTGGTGAAGGCGGCGATCTTGTCGACGTCGAGCGTGGAGGTGTTGGACGCCAGGATGGCGCCGGGTTTGACCACTTCGTCGAGCTTTTTGAACACCTGCTCCTTGACGCCCATCTCCTCGAACACGGCCTCGATCACCAGGTCGGCGTCGCGGAGGTCGTCGTAGCTCAGCGTGGGGGTCAGCAGGGCCATGCGCTGCTCGTACTTGTCCTGCTTGAGTTTGCCCTTCTTGACCTGCGCCTCGTAGTTCTTGCGGATGGTGGCCAGGCCGCGGTCCAGCGCTTCCTGCTTGGTCTCCAGAATGGTGACGGGAATGCCGGCGTTGAGGAAGTTCATCGATATGCCGCCGCCCATGGTGCCGGCGCCGATCACCGCCACCTTCTGGATGGCGCGCGGTTTGACGTCGTCGCCCACGTCGGGAATCTTGCTGGCCGCACGCTCGGCCAGGAACAAGTGGCGCAGGGCAGCGCTTTCAGGGGTGTTCATCAGTTCCACGAAGATCGCCCGCTCGAACGCCATGCCGGCATCGAACTTGTTCTTGGTGGCGGCCTGCACGGCGTCGACACATTTGGCGGGTGCCGGGAAGTTCTTGGCCATGCCCTTGACCATGTTGCGCGCGAACTGGAAGTACGCGTCGCCCTGCGGGTGCTTGCACGGCAACTGGCGCACCAGCGGCAGCGCTTCGCCCGCCGCCTGACGGGCGGCGGCCTGAGCGGCAAACGCCAGGGCCTCCTGCAGCAGCGATTCTGCGCTGGCGGCCATCTGATCGAACAGCTTCTGCCCAGGCAGGCTGGCCAGCACTTCGCTGCTCACCGGGTCGCCCTTGACGATCATGTTGAGCGCGGTCTCCACCCCCAGCACGCGCGGCAGGCGCTGGGTGCCGCCGGCGCCCGGCAGCAGGCCCAGCTTGACCTCGGGCAAGGCAATCTGCGCGCCCGGTGCCGCCACGCGGTAGTGGCAGCCCAGGGCCAGCTCCAGGCCCCCGCCCATGGCCACGCTGTGGACGGCGGCGACCACCGGCTTGGCCGAGTGTTCGATGGCCAGGATGACCGAAAGCAGGTTGGGCTCCTGTAAGGCCTTGGGCGTGCCGAATTCACGGATGTCGGCACCGCCGGAAAACGCCTTGCCGGCGCCGGTGATGACGATGGCCTTGACCGCCGGGTCGGCGTTGGCACGCTCCAGTCCGTTGGTGATGCCCACCCGCGTGGCGTAGCCCAGGCCGTTGACCGGCGGGTTGTTCAGGGTAATGACGGCGACATCGCCGTGCAGCTGGTAGTCAGCGCTCATGCGGGCTCCTCAGGTGTGCGCGGATTGCGGGAATGTGAGATGGTGACGTCGCGGCCTTCGGCGCTCCTGGCGGGCCCGGAGACGACCGCGATCAGACGGGTGTGGATAGTATGCGCCATGGTGACGTGACCGGGTTGTCACAGGAGAGACGAAGGCGCAGCGCGCTTCAGGTTCGATAGCTGTCGGCGCTTGCTGCGCAAGGAAAATCATGGCGAAAGGCTTCAGAATCAAGGTGGAGCATGCGCCAACAGCTATTGAACCGATAGCGTGGAGCCCCACCCTGCCCTCGCCCGAGCTTCACACTTCCAGCCACTCCTTGCGCACCGCCGCGTCGGCGCGCAGTGCAGCAGGCGAGCCTTCGAACACGATGCTGCCGTGCCCCATCACCAGCACGCGATCGGAGATCGTCATGGCGATGGTCAGCTTCTGCTCGATCAGCAGCACGGACACGCCGCGCTCCTTCAGCTTCTTCAGGTATTCGCCCACCAGTTCGACGATCTTGGGCGCCAGGCCTTCGGTGGGCTCGTCGATGATGATGAGTTCAGGGTCGCCCATCAGGGTGCGGCACAGGGTCAGCATCTGCTGCTCGCCGCCCGACAGCACGCCGGCTTCGGTGTGCTCGCGCTCCTTCAGGCGCGGAAACATGGCGTACATGTCGTCGAACGTCCAGCGACTGCCCTTGCCTGCGCCCTTCTGGCCCAGCAGCAGGTTCTGCTGCACCGTCAGGGTGGGGAAAATGTCGCGGCTTTCTGGCACATAGCCCAGGCCCCGGTGGGCGATCTGGAACGGCTTCATGCCCAGCAGCGGCTGATCCTTGAAACGCACATCACCCTGCGCCTGCACCATGCCCATCACGGCCTTGGCCGTGGTCGATCGGCCCGAACCGTTGCGCCCCAGCAGCGCCACGATCTCGCCGGGTTGCACATCGAAATGCACGCCATGCAGCACATGGCTCTTGCCGTAGAAGGCATGAAGGTCGCGCACGCTCAACATCGTCAATGCCCCTGTTCCTGCTGCTGCGCCACCACCGAGCCCAGATAGGCTTCCTGCACGCGCGCGTTGGCGCGCACCGCTTCGGGGGTGTCGAACGCCAGCACCTCGCCGTACACCACCACCGCGATCTTGTCGGCCAGGCCGAACACCACCCCCATGTCGTGCTCGACCGTGAGCAAGGTCTTGCCCACCGTCACCTCCTTGATCAGTTCGATGAAATGGCGCGTTTCGCTGCGGCTCATGCCGGCGGTGGGCTCGTCCAGCAGGATCACGTCGGCCCCGCCGGCGATGGTGATGCCGATCTCCAGCGCGCGTTGCTCGGCGTAGGTCAGGTTCATTGCCAGGGTGTCACGCTTGCGCTCCAGGTGGATGCTGCGCATGAGCTGCTCGGCGCGCTGGTTGGCGTCGTCCAGGCTGGCCAGAAAGCGCAGGAACGTGTAACGGTAACCCAGGCTCCACAACACACCGCAGCGCAGGTTCTCGAACACGCTCAGCTTGGGAAAGATGTTGGTGATCTGGAAGCTGCGCGACAGGCCCTGGCGGTTGATCTCGTAGGGCTTGCGACCGTCGATGCGCTGCCCTTTGAGCAGGATCTCGCCGCTGCTGGGCGCAAAGCGGCCGCTGATCAGGTTGAACAGCGTCGACTTGCCCGCACCGTTGGGCCCGATCACGCCCACGCGCTCACCAGGCTGCACGCTCATGCTGACGCCGCGAATGATCTCGGTCTTGCCGAAACTCTTGCGCACGTCCTTCAGTTGCAGGGCGGGCACGCTCATGCCGAAGCCTCCAGTTGCTTGATGCGCGCTTCGATGTGTTCCTGGACCGAGCCCCACTGGCGCGCGAAGCGGCGGCGCGCCCACTCGAACAGCGCACCACCCGCCAGCATCACCGCGGCAGCCAGCACCCAGTGCAGGGTCTGCGCCGGCTGCAGCGTCACCCCCAGAAAGTGCAGCGCCGCGTCGGAGCCTTCAAGTTGCACCTGATACATCATTTCGATCAAGGCCGAGGCGCCTGCCAGCGTCACGATGGCGGCCAGCGTCAGCACCACATAGTGCGGGATCAGCCCCCCCAGCCGTCCGAAGCGCGCCACCCGCACGTTCATCATGATCAGGCTGGCGATGCCGCCCGGGGCATACATCACCATGAACATGAAGATCAGGCCCAGGTACAGCAGCCAGGCCTTGGTGAGTTCGGAAAACAGCACGAAGGCCAGCACCATCAGCACCGCGCCGATGATGGGGCCGAAGAAGAAGGTGGCGCCACCCAGGAAGGTGAACAGCAGGTAGGCGCCCGAGCGCGCGGCGCCCACCACCTCGGCGGTGACGATCTCGAAGTTGAGCGCCCCCAGGCCACCGGCGACACCGGCAAAGAAGCCGGCCACGATGAACGCCAGATAGCGCACGTGCTGGGCGTTGTAGCCGACGAACTCGACCCGTTCCGGGTTGTCACGTACGGCGTTGAGCATGCGCCCCAGCGGTGTGCGCGTGAAGGCATACATGCCGGCGACGCTCAGGAAGGTGTAGAACGCGATCAGGTAATAGACCTGAATCGGTGGACCGAAACTGATGCCCATGAACGGCTGCCCCATCACCCGATTGCCCGACACGCCGCCCTCGCCACCGAAGAACTCCGGCACCATCAGCGACATGGCGAACACCAGTTCGCCCACACCCAGCGTGATCATGGCGAAGGTGGTGCCGGACTTCTTGGTGGTCACATAGCCCAGCAGCACCGCAAACAGCAGGCCCGCCAGACCTCCCACCAGCGGAATCAGCGACACCGGAATCGGCAGGCGGCCCGCCGAGGCTGCATTGAGCGCGTGGATGGCCAGATAGGAACCCAGGCCCGAATACACCGCGTGGCCGAAGCTGAGCATGCCGCCCTGCCCCAGCAACATGTTGTAGGACAGGCAGACGATGATGGCGATGCCGATCTGCGACAGGATGGTGATGGACAGGCCGCTGGACAGCACCAGCGGCGCCACGATCAGCAGCAGCGCAAAACCGGACCAGGTGAGCCAGCGCGCCCGGCTGGCCGAGGAACGTGACGAAGCGGTCATGGTGCGTCAACCCTCGCGTGTGCCCAACAACCCCCGGGGCCTGAAGATCAGGATCAGCACCAGGAACAGATACGGCAGGATGGGTGCCACCTGCGAGATCGTCATCTTGAACAGCGTGTTGCCCTGCAGCGTTGGACTGAGCGTCATGCCCCATTGCGCCAGCACGGAGCCGAGCGAATGGTCCAGGGCAACGGCAAAGGTCTGAATCACACCGATGATCAGCGAAGCCACGAACGCACCGGCCAGCGAGCCCATGCCGCCCACCACCACCACCACGAAGATGATCGAGCCCACGGTGGCCGCCATCGCCGGCTCGGTGAGAAAGGTCATGCCCCCCACCACACCGGCCAGGCCGGCCAGCGCGCAGCCCGCACCAAACACCAGCATGAACACGCGCGGCACGTTGTGGCCCAGGGTCTCCACCGCCTGCGGGTGCGTCAACGCGGCCTGGATCACCAGGCCGATGCGGGTGCGTGTCAGCAGCAGCCACACCGACACCAGCATCACCACCGCCGACAGCATCATGAAGGCGCGCGTGGCCGGGAACGGCGAACAGACCGTGCCCGCCGCCTGACAGGCTTGCGCCGGCGCCGCCCCCCAGGTCAGGCCCAGGCTGCCGGCAGCGTCCTTGATGATGGTGAATGCGGGACCTTTCAGCAGCTCGGGCGGATGGAATTCGAGCGCCAGCCGGCCCCAGATCAGTTGCACCAGTTCGAGGATCACATAGGACAGCCCGAAGGTGATCAGCAGCTCCGGCACATGGCCGAAGCGGTGCACCCGCCGCAGCGCCAGGCGCTCGAACAGCGCGCCCAGGGCGCCGACCACCAGCGGCGCCAGCAGCAGTGCCACCCAGAAGCCGGTGACGCGCGCGATGCTGTAGCCCAGATAGGCGCCCAGCATGTAGAAGCTGGCGTGGGCGAAATTGAGCACCCCCATCATGCTGAAGATCAGCGTCAGACCGGAGCTGAGCATGAACAGCAGCAGACCGTAGCTCAGGCCGTTGAGCAGCGAGATGACGAAAAATTCCATGGCCGGCGATTCTCCAAAATGAAGGCCCGAGACGGCAACCCGTTCGGGCCTTCGCAGTCACGGCGGCGACTTCAGGCCGCCTGTGTCGTCACTTGCCGGGCCGCTTCATCTGGCAGCTGGTCGGCGTGCTGGAGACGTAGTTGGGGTATTCGGCCTGAGGCACGAAGGTCATGCCGGTGTTCTCCGGGCTGTAGGTGTGCTTGGCGTCGGTCTTCTGCCAGACCGAGACATACAGGGGTTGCTGCAGCTGGTGATCCAGCCGCCGCATCTCGATCTCGCCGTTGTAGGTGTTGACCTTGAGCCCTTCCAGGGCCGCCGCCACCTTCAAAGGATCGGTGGACTTGGCCTGCGCCATGGCAGCGCCCAGCATGGCGTAGATGCGTGGGATCGAGCCGGTGTAGAAGTCATCGTTGTGCTTGGCCTTGAACTCGTTCATCCACTGCTGCATCTGGCCACCCATGTTGGAATGGAGGTAGGAGACCTGATACACCCGCCCGGCAGCACCCTGCCCCAAAGCGGACGGTGTGCCCGTGACGCCGGCGTAGTAGGTGAAGAACTTGCCCTCGTAGCCGGCTTCGTTGGCGGCCTTGACCAGCAGCGACAGGTCGGAACCCCAGTTGCCGGTGATCACCGTGTCGGCGCCCGAAGCCTTGATCTTCGCGATGTAGGGCGCGAAGTCGCGCACCTGCGCCAGCGGGTGCAGATCTTCGCCGACGATCTGCACGTCGGGGCGCTTCTTGGCCAGACCTTCCTTGGCGTACTTGACCACCTGGTGACCGTGCGAGTAGTTCTGGTTCAGCAGGTACACCTTCTTGATGTCGGGCTTGTTCTTCATGAAGGTGGTGATGGCCTCCATCTTCATCGAAGTGTCGGCGTCGAAGCGGAAGTGCCAGTAGCTGCATTTGCTGTTGGTGAAATCCGGGTCGACGGAGGCGTCGTTCAGCAGCAGCACTTCCTTGCCCGGGTTGCGCTCGTTGTGCTTGTTGACGGCGTCCAGCAGGGCCGCCGTGACCGAGGAGCCATTGCCCTGAGCGATGTAGCGCACGCCGGAGTCGAGCGCCGACTTCAGCGCGTTCAGGCTTTCGGTCGGGCTCAGCTTGTTGTCGATGGTGCGGAACTCAAAGGTCACGCCGGCCGGGTTGCCCTTGCCGCTGAACTTTTCGGCGAAGAATTTGTAACTCTTGTCCTGGTTGGTGCCCACCGGACCCATCAGGCCGGTCAGCGGGTCGATGCGCACGATCTTCACCACCTCGCCCTGCTGCGCCAGGGCGGCGCCGCCCAGCAGCAGCGCCGAGGCGGTCACGACGGATTTCCAAACGAACTTCATCTGATGTCTCCTTGGATTGAAACGGCCGTAAGCGTAGCTTTGCTGCCGGCACACTGCAGCCGGGTTTGCCCCAACCCGTTGTCGCGCAAGTGCCAGGCGGGTAGCGCCGTGCGTCAGGCGGTCGGCAGCTTGTAGTCCTTGAGCAGCTCGCGCAGGCGGGTCTTGAGCATCTTGCCGGTGGCGCCCAGCGGGATGGCGTCGACGAACACCACGTCGTCCGGAATCTGCCACTTGGCGGTCTTGCCTTCGTAGAACGCCAGCAGCTCCTCGCGCGTCACCTCGGCGCCGGGCTTCCTGACCACGGCGACGATCGGGCGCTCGTCCCACTTCGGGTGAGGCATGCCGATGCAGGCGGCCATGGCGATCGCGGGGTGCGCCATGGCGATGTTTTCGATGTCGATCGAGCTGATCCACTCACCGCCGGACTTGATGACGTCTTTGCTGCGGTCGGTGATCTGCATGTAGCCGTCGGCATCGATGGTCGCCACATCGCCGGTGGGGAACCAGCGGTGGCCGTGCTCGTCGGTCACCAGTGGGGTCTCGCCCTTGAAGTAGGACTCGATGATCCACGGGCCACGCACCTGCAGGTCACCGAAGGTCTTGCCGTCCCAGGGCTGCTCGTTGCCGTCGTCGCCGACGATGCGCATGTCCACGCCGCAGATGGCGCGCCCCTGCTTGACGCGAATGGCCAGCTGCTGCTCGCGCGGCTGCTTGAGGTGCTTGTTCTTGAGCGTGCTGACCGAACCCAGCGGGCTGGTTTCGGTCATGCCCCAGGCATGCAGCACGTCGACGCCGAACTCCTCGCGGAAGGTGTCGATCATGGCCGGTGGGCAGGCCGAGCCGCCGATCACGGTGCGGTTCAGGGTGGAGAACTTGAGCTTGTTGCCCTGCACATGCCCCAGCAGCATCTGCCAGATGGTGGGCACGCCGGCGGCCATGCTGACGCCCTCGGCCTCCATCAGCTCGTAGATCGACTTGCCGTCCATCGCTGGCCCCGGAAACACCACCTTGCAGCCGGTCAACGCCGCGACATAGGGCAGGCCCCAGGCGTTGACGTGGAACATGGGCACCACCGGCATCATCGAGTCGCGCGCCGACAGGTTGAGCGCATCGGGCAGTGCGCCGCCGTAGGCGTGCAGCACGGTCGAGCGGTGGCTGTACAGGGCGCCCTTGGGGTTGCCGGTGGTGCCGCTGGTGTAGCACAGGCCGGCGGCGCTGTTTTCGTCGAACTTGGGCCAGACATACTGGTCGGTCGAGGTGCCGATCCAGGCCTCGTAGCTGACCAGCTGGGGAATGCCGCTGTCGGCCGGCAGCTTGTCGGCCTCGCACAGGGCGACCCAGGTCTTGACCGACGGGCACTTGGCATGCACGGCCTGGATCAGGGGCAGGAACGTCATGTCGAAGCACAGCACGGCGTCTTCGGCGTGGTTGATGATCCACACCAGCTGCTCCGGATGCAGGCGCGGATTGAGCGTGTGAACGACGCGCCCGGAGCCGGTGACCCCGAAGTAGAGCTCCAGGTGCCGGTAGCCGTTCCACGCCAGCGTGGCCACGCGGTCGCCCTGCTGGAGCCCCGCCTTGTCGAGCGTGGCGGCCAGCTGGCGCGAGCGCCTGGCCAGGTCGCGGTAGGTGTAGCGATGGATGTCGCCCTCGACCCTGCGGGAAACGATTTCGCCGTCGCCGTGGTGGCGCTCGGCGAACTCCAGCAGCATGGAAGTCAGCAAGGGGTGGTTCTGCATCTGGCCCAGCATGGTTCTCCTCTTTGTGCGAGCGGTTGCGATAGCAGATGCAATACTAATTCACCACCCTGGGGTTTCTGCACGCTCGTGCCACGCAAGTGACAATGGCTTGATGCTGAACAGGACCGACTCCGTCCAAGCGGTCGATCTGGGCCTGACCTGGGACAACGCCTTCGAACGCCTGGGCGAGGGTTTTTTCACCCGCCTGGCGCCGCTGCCGCTGCGTGGCGAGGCGTACTGGGTGGCCCGCAGCGCCGCCATGGCGCGTGAACTCGGCCTGGCCGACGACTGGTGGCAGGTCCAGGGCGCCTTGCCGGCCGTCAGCGGCGGCCAACCGCTGGCCGGCAGCGCGCCGCTGGCCAGCGTCTACGGCGGCCACCAGTTCGGCGCCTGGGCCGGGCAACTGGGCGACGGCCGCGCCATCCTGCTGGGCGAAGTGCGCACGCCGGGCGGTGGCTCGCAGGAGCTGCAGCTCAAAGGCAGTGGCCTGACGCCCTACTCGCGCATGGGCGACGGCCGCGCGGTGCTGCGCTCGTCGATCCGCGAGTTCCTGTGCAGCGAGGCCATGCATGCGCTGGGCGTGCCGACCACGCGGGCGCTGTGCGTCACCGGCTCGGACGAGCCGGTGCGACGTGAACGCCTGGAAACCGCCGCCGTGGTGCTGCGCGCCGCCCCCAGCTTCATCCGCTTCGGGCATTTCGAACACTTTTGCCACAGCGGTCGGCACGAAGCGCTGCGCACGCTGGCGGACTTCGTCATCGCGCGCTTCTACCCCGACTGCCGCGACGCCAGCAACCCCTACGCGGCGCTGCTGGGCGCGGTGACGCAGCGCACCGCGGCGCTGCTGGCACAGTGGCAGGCGCTGGGCTTCATGCATGGCGTGATGAACACGGACAACATGAGCATCCTGGGCCTGACCATCGACTATGGGCCGTTTCAGTTCATGGACGGCTTCGACCCGGCCCGCATCTGCAACCATTCCGACCACCTGGGGCGCTACGCCTACCAGCGCCAGCCCGAGATCGCCCACTGGAACCTGTTTGCCCTCGGACAGGCGCTGCTGCCGCTGATTCGGCAGCCCGATGCGGCGCTGGCGGTGCTGCAGCCCTTCCCGGCGCTGTTCAGCGCCGAGCTGGACCGCCGCATGGCGCTCAAGCTCGGCCTGCCGCAGGCCAGCGACGGCTCGCGCCAGCTGGTGCAGGCGCTGCTCGAGCTGCTGACGCGCGAGCGCACCGACTGGACCATCTTCTGGCGCCGCCTGGCGCAGCAGGTGGCCGGTGACCTGCGCCAGCCGGTGATGGATTTGTTTCACGATCGGGCCGCCATCGATCGCCTTTTGCTACAATATCAGGAGCTTCTGGCGCAATCCAATAGGGCGCAAACGGCCGATTTGATGCTGAAAATCAATCCCGGCCTGGTGCTGCGCAACCACCTGGCCGAGCAGGCCATTGCGCTGGCCCGGCAGCACGACTTCAGCATGGTGCAGTCCTTGCACGACGCGCTGCAGCGCCCGTTCGACGAGCAGCCCGAGCACGCCGACTGGTGCAACTTTCCGCCCGACTGGGCATCACAGATCCAGATCAGCTGTTCCTCATGAGCCATCCCGTTCAGAAATCCGACGCCGAGTGGCGTGCCCTGCTGGCCGACAA
>JADLIA010000100.1 GCA_020848515.1 Rubrivivax sp.
CAGCGGCAGGCCATTCCGCTGGCGCTGCAGGCGCACCCCGAGGGCGCCAACGACCTGATGGTCAGCAGCCAGACCGGCAGCGGCAAGACGGCGGCCTTCCTGCTGCCGGTGCTGCACACCCTGCTGGCCATGCAGCGCGACGCCGAGGCGCGCGACAAGGCCGCCTGGGACGCCCAGGTGGCCGAGGCCCTGGCGCGCGGCGAGGCGCCGCCCAGGAAGCCGCGCCGCAAGAACCCGCTCAACCCGCGCCAGTTCAAGCCCGCCGTGCCGGGCGCGCTGGTGCTGTGTCCCACGCGCGAGCTGGCGCAGCAGGTGGCGCGTGACGCCATCGACCTGGTGCGCCACTGCCGCGGCCTGCGCATCGCCAACGTGGTGGGCGGCATGCCCTATGGCCAGCAGATCGCCCAGCTGCAGAACGCCGCCCTGGTGGTGGCCACGCCGGGTCGCCTGCTGGACTTGCACCGCGGCGGCCAGATCGTGCTCGATCAGGTGCGCTTCCTGGTGGTGGACGAGGCCGACCGCATGCTCGACCTCGGCTTTGCCGACGCCCTGGCCGAAATCCACCAGCTGACCGCCCAGCGCCAGCAGACCATGATGTTCAGCGCCACCTTCGCGGCGCCGATCCAGCAACTGGCGATGCGCGTCATGCACGACGATGGCGCGCGCGTGCAGAAGGTGCAGGTGGCCACGCCGCAGCAAAGCCACGCCAACATCCGCCAGGAGCTGTACTGGGCCGACAGCCCCGAGCACCGCCGTCGCCTGCTGGACTACTGGCTGCGCGATCCGTCGATCGGCCAGGCCATCGTGTTCGCCTGCACCCAGATCGAATGCGACCAGCTGGCCACCGACCTGCAGCAGGCCGGCTTTGCCGCCGTGGCGCTGCACGGTGCGCTCAGCCAGGCGCTGCGCAACCGCCGCCTGCGCGCACTGCGCGAGGGCCAGGTGCAGATTCTGGTGGCCACCGACGTGGCGGCGCGCGGCATCGACGTGCCCAGCATCACCCACGTCATCAACTACGGCCTGCCGATGAAGGCCGAGGACTACACGCACCGCATCGGCCGCACCGGCCGCGCCGGCCGCGACGGCCTGGCGGTGACGCTGGCCGAGTTCCGCGACCGCCGCCGCCTGGCCGACATCGAGACCTATACGCGCCAGCATTTCCGCCCGCTGGTGGTGGCCGGGCTGGAGCCGACCAAGCACTTCCCACCCGTCACCGAGCCGCGCGCGCCGCGCAAGCCGGCGCCGCGCGATGCCGGCGCCGGGCGCGGCAAGGGGCCGCGTGGTGCCAGCCGTCCCCATCGGGATCATCAGGGTGATTTCAGCCCTGCCGCCCGACTGGCGGGCGCGGGCAGCTCTCAAAAGAAAAGCGCTCCGGCTCGACCGGCACGCCCGGCGCCGGCCGCCGGCCGTGGCCGCGCCGGCGCTGCCGCGCGCCCCTACGCACCGGGGCGCGCCGGCCGCTGAGCCATGCCGGACGCGCTGGCCGGCCTGCGCGGGCCCATCGCACCGCTGACCGGTGTCGACGTGGCGGCGCTGCTGCAGGTGCAGGCGGCGTGCTACGGTGACGCGCTGCTCGAAGGCGCCGCGGTGTATGCACGCCGACTGGCCAGCCCGGCGCACTGCGGCCTGGGCCTGCACGCCGAGGGCCGGCTGCTGGCCTACCTGGCGGCGTACTGGTCGGTGCGCGGCGCCGTTACACCGCTGCATGGCGACTTCGCGCCCCACGCCGATGCCGATACGCTGTATCTGCACGATCTGGCCGTGCGGCCCGACCACGCCGGACAGGGCCTGGGCCAGCGCTTGCTGGGCGCCGCCTGGCACCAGGCCCGGGTGCGCGGTGTGCGCCACGCGGCGCTGGTGTCGGTGCAGGGCACGCGCGGCTTCTGGCGGCGCCAGGGCTTCGCGCCCGCTGCCGCCCAGCCACCGGCGCTGGCCAGCTATGGCGCCGATGCGCTTTACATGACGCGCACGCTGGACGGTTGAATCGTTTGGTCAGTCGCGCGCGGCCAGCACGCGCCCCGGGTTCATGATGCCCTGCGGGTCCAGCGCCTGCTTGATGGCGCGCATCAGCGTCAGCGCCACCGGCGACTTGTAGCGCGGCAGCAGGTGCGCCTTCAGGCTACCGATGCCGTGCTCGGCGCTGATCGAGCCCTGGTGCCGCGCCACGGCGTCGAACACCAGGGTGTTGACGCGGGCTTCCTGCTGGCGCATGAACTGGGCCGCATCGCCGCCTTCGGGCGCCTGCACGTTGAAGTGCAGGTTGCCGTCGCCCAGGTGACCGAACACGACCAGCCGCACGCCGGGGATCTCGGCCGTCAGCAGGGCCTCGGTCTCGGCCACGAAGTCGGGCACGCGCGACACCGGCACGGCGATGTCGTGCTTGATGTTCAGGCCTTCCTCGGCCTGCGCCATCGGGATGCTCTCGCGGATGTGCCACAGCCCTCTGGCCTGGGCGATGCTTTCGGCCACCACGGCGTCGCTCACGCAGCCGGCTTGCAGCGCGGTTTCCAGCAGTTGCTCGAACTGGGCGCGCGCGTGCGCCTCGCTTTCCAGGTCGGCGCTGTCCAGCAGCACGCACCAGGGGGTGTCGCGCCACAGCGGCACGCGCATCTGAGGGTAGTGCCGGTCGACCAGGCCGAGGGCGAACTGGCCCATCACCTCGAAGCCGGTCAGCCCCGCGCCCAGGTGGCGGTGCGCCAGCCCGAGCAGTTCGAGCGCCGCCGCCAGCGAGGGCACGGCGGCCCAGGCGGTCAGCGTGGCGGCGGGGCGCGGGTAGAGCTTCATCGTGGCGGCGGTGATGATGCCCAGCGTGCCTTCGCTGCCGATGAACAGGTCGCGCAGGTCGTAGCCGGTGTTGTCCTTGCGCAGGCCCGACAGGCCGTCCCAGACCTCGCCCTGCGCGGTGACCACCTCCAGGCCCAGGCACAGCTCGCGCGTGTTGCCATAGCGCAGCACCTGCGTGCCGCCGGCATTGGCGCCCAGGTTGCCGCCCAGCATGCAGCTGCCTTCGGAGCCCAGGCTGAGCGGGTACAGCAAGCCCGCGTCCTCTGCCGTGGCCTGTAGTTTCTGCAGGATGCAGCCGGCCTCGGCCGTGAGCGTCAGGTTGGCGCGGTCGATGGCGCGCACCGCGTCCATGCGGCCCAGGCTCAGCAGCAGCTGGGTGCCGCTGTCGTCCGGCACCGAGCCGACCGACAAGCCGGTGTTGCCACTTTGCGGCACGATGGCTACGCCGCGCGCGGCGCAGGCGCGCACCACGGCGGCGACTTCGGCCGTGCTGCCCGGGCGCACCACGGCCAGCGCGCGGCCCCGCACGCGGCGGCGCCAGTCCTGCTCGTAGGCCGTCAGGTCACCTTCGGTCAGCACATGGGCCGCGCCCACCGTCTGGCGCAGCTGATCCAGCAAGGGGGTGTCGGTGGTCATGTCAATAACTCCTGAATTGATAGCTGCCAGCGCTTGCCGGGCAAGCGCTGGATGCCGAAATCAATGCGAAACCGCGGGGCCGGCGGCGGCCGCGCGCGCCGCTCGCTGGCGCAGCCGCACCTGCGCCGCACAGGCGGCGAACAGCAGCAGCACCAGCGCCACCTGCGCCAGGGCGCAGCGCGCCGACACACCGTGGTCGCTGGTGGCGCGCACCACGCCTTCGACGAAGTACAGCCAGACGAACAGCGCCAGGCCGCGACAGGTCTGCATGCGATAGCGCAGCAGCCCGGGCAGCGCCAGCGCCAGCGGCAGCACCTTCAGGGCCAGCCACGAGCCGCCCGGGCGCAGCGGCGCCAGCCACAGCTCCCACGCCAGGCCGAGCGCCATCAGCGCCAGCAGGCTGGCGACGGCGACGATGCGGGTGGCCTGCACGGCAGGTGAGGGGTGGGCGGGCATGGGCGGTGGCATCATAACGAGCATGCAGTTCGATGCGCTGGCGGCGCGGGCCCAGGCCTTTCTGACCGAGCTCACCGACTTTCCGGTGCGGCCCACCGCGCACACGCTGTGGCAGCGCTTCCGGCAGGACCGGCTGGGCCTGACGGCCAGCGCGCTGACCTTCACCACGGTGCTGGCGCTGGTGCCCTTCGTGGCCGTGGCGCTGTCGGTGTTCACCGCCTTTCCGGCCTTCGGGCAGTTGCAGCAGGCGCTGCAGCAGTGGTTGATCGACAGCCTGATCCCGGCCAGCATCGCCGACAGCGTGATGGGCTACCTGACCCAGTTCGCCGGCCAGGCCAGCGAGCTCGGGCTGCTGGGCTTTGCCGGGCTGACCCTGGTGTCGCTGTCGCTCATGCTGACCATCGACAAGACGCTCAACCAGATCTGGCGCAGCAGCCAGACGCGCCCGCTGAGCCAGCGCATCCTGGTGTACTGGACGGCGCTGACGCTGGGGCCGCTGGTGATGGGCGCCAGCCTGGCCATCAGCTCCTACGTGGTGACGGCCTCGCGCGGCTGGCTGCCCGACCTGCCGGGCAGCGTGGACGCGGCGCTGGCGCTGCTGCAGCTGCTGCTGATGGTGGGCAGCCTGACGCTGCTGTACCGCCTGGTGCCGAACACGCCGGTGCGCTGGCGTCACGCGCTGGCCGGCGCGCTGTTCGTCAGCGTCTGCCTGGGGCTGGCGCGGCAGGGACTGGGGTGGTACCTGACGCGCATGCCCACCTATTCGGTCATCTACGGTACCCTGGCCACGCTGCCGATCCTGCTGCTGTGGATCTACCTGGGGTGGCTGATCGTGCTGTTCGGGGCCGTCATCGCCGCCTACCTGCCCAGCCTGCTGTCGGGCGTGGCGCGGCGCGGCGGCGGGCCGGGCTGGGACTTCCGGCTGGCGCTCGAGCTGCTGCAGGCGCTGGCCGCCGCGCGCGATGGCGCCGGGCGCGGTCTGACGCTGCCGCAGCTGGCGCAGGCGCTGCGGGTGGACGCTCTGCAGCTGTCTGCGGCCATGGCGGCGCTGACCGGGCTGGACTGGGTCGGCCAGCTGGGCACCCGCAGCGAAAACGAGGAGCCGCGCCATGTGCTGCTGATCGAGCCGCGCCGCCAGCTGCTGCGCCCGCTGGTGGAGCGCCTGCTGCTGGCGCCCGACGAGGCGCTGGCCGGCTGGTGGGCGCGTGGCCTGCGCAGCGAGGCGACGGTGGCCGATGTGCTGTCGCCGGCGGCCACCGATTCATGAGAAACATGGCCTGAGCCGGCGACCAGCAAGCGCCAGCAGCTATTATTTTTGAACTGAAGGACGCACTTCGCCCAGCCTGCCGCGGGGCGCCTGGGGCGCCGCGGCCGGTGCCGCCAGCAGGCGGCGCACTGGCGCTGGCAGCCCCAGCGCCGGCCATTCGTCGGCGCCGAACCAGCGCCCGTCGGCGTGGCGCAGATCGGTGGCGCGCAGCCGCACGCTGACCGGGTGCAGGTCCAGGTCGCGGTGCGTCAGCACATGGCGGCGCGGCGGCTCGGTGACGGCCTGCCCGTGCACCCGCGCCGGCAGGCTCGCCAGCAGGGTCGCCCGATCGTCGAACAGCGGCAGGCAGAACAGGCGCGCCCAGATGCCGTGCTCGGGCCGCTGCTGCAACCACACGCGGCCCTGCGCGTCGCGCGCCAGCAGCAGCCACAGCTCGAGCCGCTGGCGCGCCACGCGCCGGCGCTTGACCGGGTAGCGCTCGGGCTGGCCTGCGGCGGCCGCCACGCAGAGGTCGTGCAGCGGGCAGCGCGGGCAGTCGGGGCGGCGCCGGTGGCACACGCTGGCACCCAGGTCCATCAGGCCCTGGGTGTAGACCGGCATGGCGCGCCGCAGGTCGGTGCGCGGCAGCAGGGCCTCGGCCTGCACCCACAGGGCCTGCTCGTGGCGCGCCAGCGCCAGGTCGTGGCCAAAGCCCAGGGCGCGCGTCAGCACGCGCTTGACGTTGCCGTCCAGGATGGCCGCGCGCTCGCCGAAGCAGAACGCCGCGATCGCCGCCGCCGTCGAGCGGCCGATGCCGGGCAGCCGCGCCAGCTCGGCCGCGCTGGCCGGAAAGCGCCCGCCATGGTGCGCCACCACGTCGCGCGCGCAGCGGTGCAGGTGGCGCGCACGGCGGTAGTAGCCCAGGCCGCTCCACAGGCCCAGCACCTCGTCCTCGCTGGCCGCGGCCAGCCGTTCGACGTCGGGAAAGCGCGCCAGAAAGCGCGGGTAGTAGGCCAGCACCGTGGTCACCTGGGTCTGCTGCAGCATGATTTCCGACAGCCACACGCGATAGGGATCGCGCGTGCCTTGCCAGGGCAGGTCGTGGCGGCCTTGGCGGCGCTGCCAGGCCATGACGCGCGCGGCCAGCTCGGCGCCGCCGCCGTTCACGCCGGGACGACCTCGGTCAGCTCCGGCGGGGCGGTGTCGGCAGCGTCGGTGGCGCTGGCGCGGCGCAGCTCGTGCCCCAGCTCGCGCAGGCGCTGGGCCGTGGCCTGCAGGGCCTGCTGCTCCTGCTGGAGGTCGTGGATGCGCTGGTCCAGGCTGCCGGCCGCGTCCTGGATGCGTTCGACCGCGTCGATGCGGCGACCGTAGGCGCGTCGCCGCTCGCGCAGCTGGGTGTCGAGCTGGCTGGTGGTGGCCTTGTTCCACAGCTCGATGTCGCCCAGGGCGGTTTCGAAGATCGAGCGCACCCGCGTCAGCAGCGCACGCACCAGCTTCTCGGAGAAGCCGGCGCGCGCCAGCTGGAGCATGTGACCCACGCCCAGGTAGCGCAGGTGGCTGCGCTCGACCGCGTCCAGGTCGCTGACAAAGCGCTCCATGGCGGGCGGCTCGGCGGCCTGCAGCGCAAACCCGTAGTCGGTGTTGAGCTGGACAAACGCCGCCTTCAGCATGGCGTGGATCTCGCCTTCCAGCGCCTGCACCTGCCGGATCACGCCGCGCAGCCGCTCAAAGCCGTCGGCGTAGGACTTCTTGATGCCGAGCTTCAGGCCCGGCTCGCGCAGGGCGGCGTTCAGCTCGGCCAGCTCGCGCTTGATCGACGCATTGCCCAGCAGCTGGAACACCTCGCGCAGCAGCTTCAGGTGCACCGAACGCACGGCCAGCACGCTGGCGGCGCTGCGGTCGAAGTCGGCCTTCTCCTGCTCGATGCGCAGGCGCATCTGGTGGATCACCTGGTGGTTCTTGCCGCGCAGGCCGTTGAGCTCGATGGTCTGGTCGGACAGCTCGCGCCCGCGCATGGCCAGGGTGCGTTCCGCCTCGGCCTGGGCACGGGCCACGCCGGCACCGATGGCGTCGTGCAGCATGGCGTGGCGCGCGCCCAGCACCTGCTGGCCCAGCAGATCCTCGAAGTGCGGCAGGCGGCTGTCGGCCAGCAGGGCCGCATCGCCGCGCACCTTGGCCAGCAGGCCCTTCTGCGCCGACAGCGCCAGCACCTGATCGTCCTGCAGCGCCAGGGTGCGCGCGGTGTCGGCGCATTGGCGGGCGATCTGCGCTTCGATCTGCGCCGGCGTGCTGAGCTCGTCCCACAGGGCGTCGATCTTGTTCAGCACCACGAAGCGCGAACTGCTGCTGTCCTGCATGGTGGCCACATGCTCGCGCCAGATGCCGAGGTCGGACTTGGTCACTCCGGTGTCGGCCGCCAGGATGAACACCACGGCCTGCGCCTGCGGGATCAGGTTCACCGTCAGCTCGGGTTCGGCGCCGATGGCGTTCAGCCCCGGGGTGTCCAGCACCACCAGGCCCTGCCTGAGCAGCGGGTGCGCCATGTTGATGAGGGCATGGCGCCAGCGCGGCACCTCCACCAGGCCCTGGGCGTTGACCGGCGGGTTGTCTTCCGGGCGGTCGTCGTGCCAGAAGCCGAGCGCACGCGCCTGCGCCTGGTCGACGTAACGCACCTCGGATACCTTCTCCATGGCACTGGCCAGCTGCTGCGGGTCGTTCACGTCCAGATCGACCCGCGTCCACTGCTCCGGCGCCATGCGCCATTCCATCAGGGCCTGGGGCTGCAGGCGCGTTTCGATCGGCAGCAGGCGCAGGCAGGGCGGCAGCTCGGCGTCGTAGGCCAGCTCGGTCGGGCACATGGTGGTGCGCCCGGCGCTGGCCGGCATGATGCGGCGACCGTAGCCGGCAAAGAACACCGCATTGATCAGCTCCGACTTGCCACGCGAGAACTCGGCCACGAAGGCCACCATCACCTTGTCGGAGCGCAACTGCTCGACCAGGCGCTGCAGGCTTTCGTCGGTCGCGTCGTCCAGCAGGCGCTGCTGCCGCAGCCAGGCCGCCAGGTTCTTCAGGCGCGAACTCATTTCGCGCCGCCATGCCCCGTGCCTGTCGAACTGTTCGCTGAAAGCCGCCACCATGCCACTCCGGATCGTTGGGACCATATTACATGGTGTAACCCGGCTTGGCATGGTCACGACGCGCGACCGGGTCCGCGGGTCGTGAGCAAGTTCGCGTCAGGCGCGCTGGCAGCGGGGGCAGAAGTAGGTGGAACGCTGGCCCTGGCGGATCAGCCGCACCGGTGTGGCGCATTGCAGACAGGGTTGCCCGGCGCGCCCATAGACCGCGGCTTCGAGCTGAAAGTGCCCGCTCTCGCCGGTGGCGCTGGAAAAGTCGCGCAAGGTGCTGCCGCCGCGCTCGACCGCCCGCGCCAGCACCTGCCGCACCGCCGCATGCAGGCGGTCGGCGCGGGCGCGCGACAGCCGGTCGGCGCGCACGGTGGGCCGGATGCCGGCCTGAAACAGCGCCTCGGAGGCGTAGATGTTGCCCACGCCGACCACCACGTCGCCGGCCAGCAGCACCTGCTTGATCGGCGCACGGCGGCCGCGCAGTCCGGCATGGAAGGCCGCCGGATCGAACCGCTCGCCCAGCGGCTCCATGCCCAGCGACGCCAGCAACTTGCGCGCCGGGTCGAGCTGCAGGCTGGCCGACCACACCACGGCGCCGAAGCGGCGTGGGTCGTGCAGGCGCAGCGTGCCGTGCGTGGTCACCAGGTCGAAATGATCGTGTCGCCCCGGCGCCGCCGGTGCGGCGTCAAAGCTCAGGCTGCCCGACATGCCCAGGTGCAGCAGCAGCACGCCCTGATCGAGGTGCAGCAGCAGGTACTTGCCGCGCCGCCGCACGTCCTGCACCGTGCGGTCCTCCAGCTGCTCCGGGGCACAGCCCAGCGGCCAGCGCAGCGGCAGACCGGGGCGCGCGGCCAGGATGCGCGCGTCGCGGATGCGGTCGGCGAAGCTCAGCCGCGTGACTTCGACTTCAGGCAGCTCCGGCATGGCGTTCGGGGCGGGCAGTGGCATCGCTGGGCATCATTTATTATGGATCGATGATGCGGTTTCAACGGCTACTTGGCGGGGCGGTGCTGGCGTGTGCGGCATGGGCGGCCGCCGCCCAGGCTCCTGCTGCACCACAGGCCGGCGCTGCCCAGGCGGGCGTGCCCGAGACCTCGCGTCTGAACGCCAGGCTGCTGTACGAGCTGCTGCTGGCCGAGCTGCTGGCGCGCGAGGGCGAGGCCCAGCAGGGCGCCGCCTACATGCTGAACGCGGCCCGGCGCACGGGCGACGAGGCCTTGTTCAAGCGCGCCACCGAGCTTGCCATCCAGTCGCGCGCCGGCCCTGCGGCACTGGAAGCCACGCGGGCCTGGCGACAGGCGTTCCCGGATTCGGCCCAGGCCGGCCAGTACGAGCTGCAGGTGCTGATCGTGCTCGGTCGGGTGGCCGAGACCGAGGAGCCGACGCGGCATTTCCTGGCCACCCTGCCGGAGGCCGAGCGCCTGAGCTTCATCACGGCGCTGCCCGCGCTCTACCAGCGCGTGCCCGACAAGGCCGAGGCCGCACGCGTGATCGAGCGCGCGCTGGACGGCGCGCTCAGCCAGCCGGCGCTGGCGCCGGCGGCCTGGACCAGCATCGGCCGGCTGCGTCTGCAGGCCGGCGACAAGGCCGGTGCGTTGGCGGCCGCGACCCTGGGCCAGAAGGCCGACGCATCCTCGGAGTGGCCGGCCCTGCTCGGGCTGCAACTGATGGGCAGCGGCGAAACCCAGGCCGAAGCCCTGGTCGAGCGCCATCTGTCCACTGCGCAGGCGCGGCCCGAGCTGTTCATCGCCTACGCGCGTGCGCTGATCGAGCAGGGCCGCGGAGGCGACGCCCATCGCCAGCTGGACCGCCTGATCGCGCGGGCGCCGGAGCACCCGGAGGCCTGGCTGGTGCGCGGGGCGCTGTATGCCGACGAGCGCAAGGACGCCGAGGCCGAAGCCGACCTGCGCCGCTACCTGAGCCTGCTGGAGGCCACACCGGCGACGCCGGACGCCGAGCCGCCCGAAGGCAGCGCCCACGCCCGCATGATGCTGGCGGGCATCGCCGAGCGGCGCGGCGAGCTGACGCAGGCGCAGCAGTGGCTGGCCTCGGTCGATTCGCCCGAGCAGGCACTGGCCGTGCAGACGCGCCTGGCGCAGATCCTGGCGCGCCAGGGTCGGCTGGAGGAGGCGCGCCAGTCCATCCGTGCGGCGCCCGAGCGCAGCCCCGAGGATGCCCGGCTCAAGCTGCTGGCCGAAGCCCAGTTGCTGCGCGATCACGGCCAGCCCGGGCAGGCCTACGAACTGCTCAACGGCGCGCTGCAACAGACCCCCGACGAGGAAACCCTGCTCTACGAAGCCGCCATGGCGGCCGAGCGCGTGGGAAGGTTCGAGGTGATGGAACGCCTGCTGCGCCGCCTGATCGAACTCAAGCCCGGCGCCTCGCACGCCTACAACGCGCTCGGCTATGCGCTGGCCGATCGCAACCTGCGCCTGCCCGAGGCCAGAACCCTGATCGAGAAGGCGGTGCAGCTGTCGCCCAACGACGCCTACATCCAGGACAGCCTGGGCTGGGTGCAGTTTCGACAGGGCAACCTGCGCCAGGCACGCCAGACCCTCGAAGCCGCCTTCCGCAAGCGCCCCGACGCCGAGATCGCCGCCCACCTGGGCGAGGTGCTGTGGATCCTGGGCGAGCGCGAGGCCGCGCTGCGCGTGTGGCGCGAAGGCCAGCGCCTGGAGGCCGACAACGAGACGCTGCGCAAAACCCTGCTGCGTCTGCGGGTGCGGCTGTGAAGGCCGCCGTCCGGCGCCTCGGCGGCGCCCTGTGTGCTATTTTAATGATAGCTGGTTGCGCACACCAGACGGGCGCAAACGCCCCATTTGACTCGCAAACCAGCCATTGGAGCGGGCGCCTGGGGCTGACCGTGGCGTCCGAGCCGCCGCAGTCGTACTCGGCCGGTTTTGCGCTCAGCGGCAACGCCCTGGTGGGCGAGCTGATGCTCACCTCGCCCCTGGGCAGCGCCCTGGCCGTGATGCGCTGGCAGCCCGGTCAGGCGCTGCTGCAGCAGGGCGAGCAGACCGCCCGCTTCGAATCGCTCGACGCGCTGGTGGAGCAGGTCACCGGCACGCCGCTGCCGGTGCGCGCGCTGTTTGGCTGGCTGCACGGTCAGCCGCAGTCGGTGCCCGGCTGGCAGGCCGACCTGAGCGGTCTGCCCGACGGGCGGCTGTTCGCCCAGCGCCTGATGCCCCTGCCCACGGCCGAATTGCGGCTGGTGCTGGACCGCTGAGGCGCGGAACCGGGATGCGCGCGTTCTACGACCTGCCGGCGCCGGCCAAGCTGAACCTGTTCCTGCACGTCACCGGCCGGCGCGCGGACGGCTATCACCTGCTGCAATCGGCCTTCATGCTGATCGACTGGTGCGACACCCTGCACGTCGAGCGGCGCGCGGGCGGCGCCCTCAGCCGCCAGGACCTGGGGCCGACCCTGCCGGCCGACGATCTGATCCTGCGCGCCGCGCGCGCCTTGCAGCAGGCCAGCGGCTGCGCCGAGGGCGCGCACATCATGGTGCACAAGCGCATTCCGGCACAGGCCGGACTGGGCGGCGGCTCGTCCGACGCCGCCACCACGCTGCTGGCGCTCAACCGCCTGTGGCGCCTTGGCCTGAACCGGGCGCAGCTGGCGCGCATCGGTCTGGCGCTGGGCGCCGACGTGCCGTTCTTCCTGCATGGCACACATGGCTGGGTGGAGGGCATCGGCGAGCGCATCCGCACGCTGCAACTGCCGCCGGCGCGTTTTGTTGTGGTGAAGCCGCCGCAGGGGCTGGAAACGGCAGCGATTTTTCGCGACCCGGCCCTGAAGCGAGACAGCAAACCTGCTATAATCGCAGGCTTTGCTGCAGACCCGTATGGCTTTGGCCACAACGACCTGCAGCCGGTTGCCGAGCGGCTTTGTCCGCAGGTTGGCCAGGGGCTGGCGCTGCTTGCGCAGCATGGCCTGCATGGCAGAATGACCGGCTCGGGCAGTGCGGTGTTCGCTCCGGTGGTGCCAGGCGCCATGACCGGCGTGACCGAGGTGCAGGTTCCGCCCGACTGGGGCTTGCGCTGGTGCAGCAATCTGGAGTTCCACCCCCTTGGCGGTTGGGCGCCAGGTGAAGTTTGAAGGGGGTTGGCCCGGTGGTATGGGGTCGGTTTCCTGTGTAGGGGAGTAGCCAAGTCGGTTAAGGCACCGGATTTTGATTCCGGCATGCGAGGGTTCGAATCCTTCCTCCCCTGCCAAATGACTGTGACCGGGTGGCGTGCCAGCAGGCACGCCATTTCGGCTTCTTGCCGTACCGTTTCAGTGTCATTCCGCCGGAAAGCGCATGCAGCCCTCTGACCCTTCCGATTTCCTGGTGTTCACCGGCAACGCCAACCCGACGCTGGCCGCCGAGATCGCCAGCAGCCTCGGCATCAGTCTGGGCGCGGCCGATGTGGGGCGCTTCTCCGACGGCGAGGTCACGGTCGAGATCAAGCAGAACGTGCGTGCGCGCGACGTGTTCGTGGTGCAGTCCACCTGCGCGCCGACCAACGACAACCTGATGGAGCTGCTGATCATGGTCGACGCGCTCAAGCGCGCCTCGGCCGAACGCATCAGCGCCGTGATTCCCTATTTCGGCTATGCGCGCCAGGACCGCCGGCCGCGTTCCACCCGCGTGCCGATCTCGGCCAAGGTGGTGGCCAACATGCTGCAGGCCGTCGGCGTCAACAGCGTGCTGACCATGGACCTGCACGCCGACCAGATCCAGGGCTTCTTTGACATTCCGGTCGACAACATCTACGCCTCGCCGGTGCTGCTGGGCGATCTGCGCCAGCAGAACTACGAAGACCTGCTGGTGGTCAGCCCCGACGTCGGCGGCGTGGTGCGCGCGCGCGCGCTGGCCAAACAGCTCAACTGCGACCTGGCCATCATCGACAAGCGCCGCCCCAAGGCCAACGAGAGCGAGGTGATGCACGTCATCGGCGACATCGAGGGGCGCAACTGCGTCGTCATGGACGACATGATCGACACCGCCGGCACCCTGGTGAAGGCGGCCGAAGTGCTCAAGCAGCGCGGCGCCAAAAAGGTCTACGCCTACTGCACGCACCCGATCTTCTCCGGCCCCGCCATCGAGCGCATCGCCAAGGGCAGCGCGCTCGACGAAGTGGTGGTGACCAACACCATTCCACTCAGTGCCGCGGCGGCGGCATGCCCCAAGATTCGCCAGCTTTCCGTGGCGCCGCTGATCGCCCAGACGATCCAGCGCATCGCCCGCGGAGAGTCGGTGATGCGTCTGTTCCAGGAGCAGGAAAACCTGTTCTGAGGAACCATTCGAGGTTCGCGCGGCCACCGTGGTGGCGGTGAACCGTTTTCAACCCGGGTCGCACTGGTCGCGGTCGGCCCACAAGGAGTACGTCATGAAATTCGTCGCTTTCGAGCGCAGCAAGCAGGGAACGGGTGCGAGCCGCCGTCTGCGCAATGCCGGCAAGGTGCCGGGCATTGTCTACGGCGGTGAGGGTGAGCCCCAGCTGATCGAGCTGGACCACAACGCGCTGTGGCACGCCATCAAGAAGGAAGCCTTCCACTCGTCGGTGCTGGACATGGAGCTGGGCGGCAAGACCGCCAAGGTGCTGCTGCGCGATGTGCAGGTCCATCCCTACAAGCAGCTGGTGCTGCACGTCGACTTCCAGCGCGTGTCGGCCAAGCAGAAGATCCACATGAAGGTGCCGCTGCACTACCGTGGCGAGGAAGAGTCCAACGCCGTCAAGCTGGACAAGTGCCTGATCAACCACATCCTGAACGAGCTCGAAATCAGCTGCCTGCCGGCCGACCTGCCGGAAGCCATCGAGGTCGATCTGTCCAAGCTGGAAAAGGGTGCGACCGTCACGCTCAAGGACATCGCGCTGCCCAAGGGCGTTGAACCGGTGCTGCGTGGCCACAGCGCCGAAGATACGGTGCTGGTGTCGGTGGTGACCCCGGCGGCCGAGGCGGCTGAAGGCGAAGCCCCGGCGGCCGCCGAAGGCGACAAGAAGTGATCGTTGCGCGCGGGCTCAGCCTGCCGTGATGACCACCGACGGCCCGCGGACAGCGGGCCGTTTTCATGGGCGGTCCTGCGGGCCCGGCTGTGGTCACGTCGATAATCGCAACCCATGATCAAGCTGTTCGTCGGCCTGGGCAATCCCGGCCCGGAATACGCTGCCACGCGCCACAACGCCGGCTTCTGGTGGATCGACCAGGTGGCGCGGCAGCTGGGCGTGCGGCTGGTGCCCGAGCGCGCCTTTCATGGTCTGGTGGCGCGCGCCAGCGTGCAGGGCGCCAGCGTGTGGCTGCTGCAGCCGCAGACCTTCATGAACCTGTCGGGCAAGTCGGTGGCGGCGCTGGCGCGCTTCTACAAGGTGGCGCCGCAGGAAATCCTGGTGGCGCACGACGAGCTGGATCTGCCGGCCGGCGAGGCCAAGCTCAAGCAGGGCGGCGGCCACGCCGGTCACAACGGTCTGCGCGACATCCATGCGCAGCTGGGCAGCAGCGACTATTGGCGCCTGCGGCTGGGCATTGGCCATCCGGGAAACCGGCAGGAGGTGGTCGGCTGGGTGCTGAAGAAGCCGCCGCTGGACGAACAGATCGGCATCGCACAGGCCATAGATCGCGCCGCGCGCGCCTTTGCGCTGCTCGCGGCCGGCGACATGACGGCGGCCACGCAGGCCATCCACACCTCCAGGCCACCACGCCCCAAGCCACCGCGCAAGCCGCCGCCTTCCCCGGCCGACGCCGGTGCCAGCGAGCGGCCCGATGTCTAGCAGACTGTCGGACCTGGAAATCGCCGGCTGCAGATCGACCGCAGCGCCCCTTTCTTGGCTTCGCCGCGTTTCGAGAGCGCCGCCTTTTTCCCCAATGGCTCGGCTGTTGGGCTGCCTATCCGGCAACAACGGGCCTCGCTGGGGCCGATGCGCGCTGTCGGCGCTCCAAGTCCGACAGCCTCCTGGTCGCAGGTGCTTCGCGCGCGTCGCATGCCTGCCCGGGGTGGTCTGCGGCGCCGCTCAGGGGCGCCATGGCTTCGGCACTGTCTGCGCCTGGCGTCGTGCATCCCATGCCCATCCGTGGCGCGCCGCAACGTGGGGTCGGGTTCCTCCTCGTTCTGGCGCAGCCTGGGGGCGGCCGGGTGTCCCCATGGTGTGCCGCCGTATCCAGGCGTCACCGACCGAACTTTCGCCGCGCTGCGTCGCTCAGAGTCACCATGAAACCTTGCCCCATGCATGTTCCTAGGCTGTCCGCGGTCGCCTTGGTGTGGTTCGCCCTCGGGGCGCCGGTGGCCCGCGCCGACGGGTTGCAGAACCTGGACGCCTTCATTCGCCACAGCCGCAGCGGCAGCGCGGATTTCACGCAGACCGTGACGGCACCGGCCAAGCCGGGTCAGCCGGCGCGGGTCAAGACGTCCAGCGGTCGCTTCGAATTCCAGCGTCCGAGCCGGTTCCGGTTCGACTACCAGAAGCCGTTCGTGCAGACCATCGTCGCCGACGGCAAGACGCTGTGGCTGTATGACGCCGACCTCAACCAGGTGACGCAGCGCGCGCAAGCGCAGGTGCTGGGGCAGACGCCGGCGGCGCTGATTGCCGCCGCGCCCGATCTGCGTGCGCTGCAGGCCGAGTTCACGCTGGCGGCGGCGCCGGACCGCGACGGCCTGCAATGGGTCAGCGCCACGCCGAAGCAGCGCGACGGTCAGCTGCAGCAGGTGCTGGTCGGCTTTGACGGCGAGCGGCTGGCCGCCCTGGAGATCGTCGACAGCCTTGGCCAGCGCTCGGTGCTGAAATTCGGGCGGATCGAGGTCAACCCGGCCTTGCCGGCCAGCACCTTCGAGTTCAAGCCCCCGGCCGGCGCCGACGTGCTGCGCCAGTGAGCCCGCCGCAGGGTCACCCGCGTCACAGGCGGTAGAAGCTCTGGATGGCGTCCCAGGCCTGGGCGGGTGTGTCCACCACGCGGTACAGCTGCAGGTCCTCGGGCGCGATGGCGCCTTCTTCCACCAGCATGTCCAGGTTGAGCAGGCGGCTCCAGTAGCTGCTGCCGCACAGCACGATCGGCACCGGCCTGGCTTTGCGCGTCTGCACCAGGGTCAGCACCTCGAACAGCTCGTCCAGGGTGCCGAAACCGCCCGGAAAGACCACCAGCGCCTTGGCGCGCATCATGAAGTGCATCTTGCGCAGCGCGAAGTAGTGGAACTTGAACGCCAGGTAGGGCGTGACGTAGGCGTTGGTGTGCTGTTCGTGCGGCAGCGCAATGTTCAGACCGACCGAGGGCATGCCGACGTCGTGGGCGCCGCGGTTGGCCGCTTCCATGATGCCCGGGCCGCCGCCGGTGCAGATGAACAACCGGTCCTCGGCGCGCTGGCGCTCGCTGTGGGTGGCCACCAGCCGTGCGAACTCACGCGCCTGGGCGTAGTAGACGGCGTTGCGCACCGCCAGCTCGGCCGCGGCAAGGGCGGCGGCGTCGCCGCTGGTGCGGGCGCTGGCGAGCTGCTGCGCCGCTTCGTCGGGCGCGACGAAGCGTGCGCTGCCATAGACCACCACGGTGCTGTGCACGCCGGCGGCGCTCAGGTCGAGGTCGGGCTTGAGCAGCTCGAGCTGAAAGCGCACACCCCGGGTTTCGGGGCGCAGCAGGAATTCGGGGTCGGCAAAGGCCAGGCGGTAGGCCGCCGGTTCGAGCGGGGTGCCGTTCTGCGCATGTGCCTGCAACGTGGCCCAGGCGTCCTGGATCGAGGTGAGCGACGACGTCTTGATGTCTTGCGTGGTTTCCATGGGCGCGATCTTATTGAACCTGTCAGCAGCCGTTGACCGCCTGCCATCGTATGGCTTCGGTATCGTGAAGTTTGAACCTGGTCCACTGAACCTGGTGCTGAAAACACTGAAATCGGATCGGCGCTGTCCGCCCGATACGGGCACGCTGTGGCGTTGCCAATGCTCTCCACAGCACGGGCTGTTGCTGCGCCTTGCGCCTTGCATCGCCTCCCGTCGACAACAAAAAAGCCCCGGGCGGGGCTTTTTTGGGGGTGCACGCTGGCCTGCGTCAGACGCGGCGGCGGTATTCGCCGGTGCGGGTGTCGATCTCGATCCTGTCGCCCTGGTTGACGAACAGCGGCACCGCGACCTCGAAGCCGGTGGCGATCTTGGCCGGCTTGAGCACCTTGCCCGAGGTGTCGCCCTTGACGGCCGGCTCGGTCCAGGTGATTTCGCGCTCGACGCTGGTGGGCAGCTCGACCGAGATGGCCTTGCCGTCGTAGAACACCACTTCGACCGCCATGCCGTCTTCCAGGTAGCTCAGGGCGTCGCCCATGTTGCCGGCCTCGACCTCGTACTGGTTGTACTCGCCGTCCATGAACACGTACATGGGGTCGGCAAAGTAGGAATAGGTGCATTCCTTGTGGTCCAGGATGACCTGGTCCATCTTGTCGTCGGCCTTGAACACCACTTCGGTGCCCATGTTGGACAGCAGGGCCTTGAGCTTCATGCGCACGGTGGCGGCGCCGCGGCCGCCGCGGGCGTATTCGGTCTTGAGGACGATCATCGGGTCCTTGCCGTGCATGATGACGTTGCCGGCACGGATTTCCTGGGCGAGTTTCATGGCTGTGATTCCAGTGTGTGAGGTGAGCGTGGGCCGCTCGTGCACTGGCTGTGAGAAAGGGCGTGCGCGCGGCGGCAGCGTGGCAAAAGACAGCCGCGCTCACGACTTGGCAGCTGATTTTGCAAAGCCTTGAATTATAACGTTTGCCGCGCCACGAACCGCAGCAGCTGGGTGGCCAGATCGGTCTGCGCGTGCAGGCGCTGGCGGGCCGCCTGTACGCCGCGGCGCCAGGCGGGCAGGTCGGGGGCGGGCAGGGTGCCACCGTCGATGCCGTTCCAGGCGAGGTGGAACTGGCGCAGGCTGGCCGGCGCTTCCAGCCAGTCCAGAAAGGCGCGCAGCTTGGCGTGGTGGGCGTTGTCCTCGGGTTGCGGGTAGATGTGCCAGACCAGGGGCTGGCCGGCCCACAGCGCACGCACCAGCGAGTCTTCGCCGCGCACGAAGTTCAGGTCGCAGGCCCACAGCAGTTCGTCGTAGGCGATTTGCGTGAACCGCGGCAGGTATGAAATCGATAGCTGCTGGCGCTGACTGGAAGGGCGCTGCAGCCGGTTTTCCTGCTCAAGCACCTGCTCCACCGCCTGCCTGGCGCGGCCGGCGGTGACCAGCAGGCGCGTCGGTTCGGGCGAGCCGCGCAGCTGCGCGATCCAGGTCGCCAGCGCGGGGGGCTCGTAGCAGAACAGCGAGATCAGCCGCTCGCCTTGCCAGTCGATGCCTTGCCCGGCCAGCCAGGCGCGGCGATCGAAGGCGGCCTGGCGCGCCGGCAGGTCGTCTTCGCGCAGCAGCCCACCGGTGGCCGGGGTGAAGCCGGGGTAGAAGAACCACTTGGTCCAGCCGCGGGCGGGCCCCTGCAGCACCGGCGAGGGCAGGCCGTGCATGCGCTCGACGTACCCCTCGGCGCTCAGGTCCTCGAGGTTGATCCATACCGGTGGTTTCAAGCCTTTGTGGTTCGCAGCGCTTATCCTTTCAGCGCCGGCAGCTATGAATTCAGTAGCAATCTGGCAGCCGAAGGCTTCCACCCAGACATCGGCCGGCGGCAGCCCGGCCAGCCGCATGGGGTCCAGCGGTCGCGTCCACGGCAGCACCTGCACGCCGGTCGGGCGTGTGGCCGCGGGCGCCATCCAGTCCAGCGCGCGCGCGTCGTCCACCCACAGGCGCACCTGCTGCGCACGCGCCGCCAGCGCCGTCGCCAGGCGCCAGCAGACGCCCAGGTCGCCGTGGTTGTCGATGACCTGACAGAAGATGTCCCAGCGCAGCGGGGGGTGGGGTTCGGGCACGCTGGCATTGTGGGGCAAGGCCCGCCGTGGCGGCGCCATGGCGTGGCTTCGTACACTGCGCACCATGACCGATGCCCCGGCGCGCGACGACGCGCCGCCCCCGCCACCCGCCGCGCCGCGCCACCGCCCCGAGCTGCTGGCGCAGGTGGCGGCGCTGCCCGGTCTGCCCGGCGTGTACCGCTACTACGATGCGGCCGACAACGTGCTGTACGTGGGCAAGGCGCGCAACCTCAAGCGCCGCGTCAGCAGCTACTTTCAGAAAAACCACGGCGGCACGCGCATCGGCCACATGGTCGGCAAGATCGCGCGGCTGGAAACCACCGTGGTGCGCTCCGAGGCCGAGGCGCTGATTCTGGAAAACAACCTGATCAAGCAGCTGGCGCCCAGATACAACATCCTGTTTCGGGACGACAAGAGCTACCCCTACCTGAAGATCACCGGCAGCGAAGGCGTGCCGGACCGCGGCGAGGGCGCGCCCCGACCCGAGGCCTACGCGCGCATGACCTACTACCGCGGCGCCACCGACCGCCGCAGCCGCTACTTCGGTCCCTATCCCAGTGCCTGGGCGGTCAAGGAAACCATCGAGCTTTTGCAAAAGGTGTTTCGCCTGCGCACCTGCGAGGACACGGTGTTCGCCCATCGCACGCGGCCCTGCCTGCTCTACCAGATCAAGCGCTGCACCGCGCCCTGCGTGCGGCTGATCGGCCAGGCCGACTACGCCGCCGACGTCGCCCAGGCCGAGCGCTTTCTGCGCGGCCAGACGCAGCAGCTGCTGACCGAGATGGAACGGCGCATGATGGCGCACGCCGACGCGCTGGAGTTCGAGCAGGCGGCGGCGATCCGCAACCAGATCCAGTCGCTGTCGCGCGTGCTGCATCAGCAGGCGGTGGAGGTGGGTGGTGAAGCCGACGTCGACATCATCGCCGTCAAGGTGCAGGGCGGACGCGCCTGCGTCAACCTGGCCATGGTGCGCGGTGGGCGCCACCTGGGCGATCGCGCCCACTTTCCCAGTCAGGTCGAAGATGCGCACGCACTGGCCGGCGAGCGCGAGGACGCCGAGCTCACCAGCGTCGAGGCGCAGGTGCTGGACGCCTTCATCGCCCAGCACTACCTGGCGCTGCCGACGCCGCCCCAGCTGATCACCAGCGAACCGGTGACGCGCACGCTGCTGCAGGCCTTGTCGGACAAGGAAGAGCGCAGGATCAGCGCCACCCATGCGCCGCGCGGCCAGCGCCGCGTATGGCTGGAGATGGCGCAGCAGAACGCCGCCCTGCAGCTGGCGCGCCTGCTGGCCGAAGAAGGCTCGCAGCAGGCGCGCACGCGGGCGCTGGCCGAGGCGCTGGAGCTGCCGACCGAGGCGCTGGATCAACTGCGCATCGAATGCTTCGACATCAGCCACACCGCGGGCGAGGCCACGCAGGCCAGTTGCGTGGTGTTCGAAGGCCATCGCATGGCCAGCAGCGAGTACCGGCGCTACAAGATCGACGGCATCACCCCCGGCGACGACTACGCCGCCATGCGCCAGGTGCTGCAGCGGCGCTACGGCAAGATCGCCGAGGCGCTGCGCGAACAGGGCAACGCCGCCTCCGTGCGCATGCCCGATCTGGTGCTGGTCGATGGCGGCAAGGGCCAGGTCAGCGTGGCGCGCGAAGTGTTCGAGGCGCTGGCGCTCGATCTGTCGCTGATCGTCGGCGTCGAAAAAGGCGAAGGCCGCAAGGTCGGGCTGGAAGAGCTGGTGTTTGCCGACGGCCGGCCCAAGGTCTATCTGGGCCACGACTCGGCCGCGCTGATGCTGGTGGCGCAGATCCGCGACGAGGCGCACCGCTTCGCCATCACCGGCATGCGGGCGCAGCGCGCCAAGGTGCGCGTGGGCGGCAGCCAGCTGGAAGACATCCCCGGCGTCGGGCCCCGCAAGCGTGCGCGCCTGCTGCAGCGCTTTGGTGGCGTGCGCGGGGTGGAGGCCGCCAGCATCGACGATCTGGCCACGGTCGAAGGCATCTCGCGTGCGCTGGCCGAGGACATCTACCGTGCGCTGCATTGACCGGATTGCGCATCAAATCGGCATCTGGCGCAGGGGTAGTAAGCGCAGGCAGCTATCGTTTACATAGCATGCAGGGGCTTGGCGGAGCACGCTGCGTGCCCGCAAGCCGCGTGACACAATCGCCGCCATGTTCTTCACCCTGCCCACGCTGCTGACCTGGACGCGCATCGTCGCGATTCCGCTCATCGTGGGTGTGTTCTACCTGCCTCTGTCCGCGCCGACCGCCAACCTGGCGGCCACCGTGATGTTCATGGTGTTCGCCTGGACCGACTGGCTGGACGGCTTTCTGGCCCGCAAGCTGAACCAGACCTCGGCCTTCGGCGCCTTTCTCGACCCGGTGGCCGACAAATTCCTGGTCTGCGCCAGCCTGCTGGTGCTGGTGCACCTGCAGCGCACCGACGTGTTCGTGGCGCTGATCATCATCGGACGCGAGATTGCCATTTCTGCCCTGCGCGAATGGATGGCTAAGATCGGCGCCAGCAAGAGCGTGGCCGTGCACATGGTGGGCAAGCTCAAGACCGCGGTGCAGATGGTGGCCATCCCGTTCCTGCTGTACGACGGCGTGCTGCTGGAGCGCATCGATGCGCGCTGGTGGGGCAACCTGCTGATCTGGGTGGCGGCGGTGCTCACCGTGTGGTCGATGGTGTACTACCTGCGCAAGGCCCTGCCCGAAATCCGCGCCCGCGTGCAGTGACGCCCGCATGAACCCTTCTTCCCCGGACGCCAGCGGCGCCACGTTGATCCGCCTGATGCCGGCCGTCTTCGTCGTCATCTGGGCCACCGGCTTCATCGTCGCGCGCTACGGCATGCCGCATGCGCCGCCGTTCAGTTTTCTGCTGTTGCGCTACGCGTTTTCGGTGGCCTGCTTCCTGCCGTGGATCGTCCTGGCCCGTGTGGCCTGGCCGCGCACCGGCCTCGAATGGCTGCACCTGGGCGTCACCGGCGTGCTGATGCACGGCGGCTACCTGGGCGGCGTGTGGGCGGCGGTCAAGGGCGGCATGGGTTCGGGCCTGTCGGCGCTGATCGTCGGCATTCAGCCGGTGCTCACCGCCGTCTGGCTGGCGGGCATGGGTGGGGCCGGCGCCCGCGTCAGCGCGCGCCAGTGGAGCGGGCTGCTGCTGGGCTTTGCCGGGCTGGTGCTGGTGGTGTGGCGCAAGCTGACGCATGGCGCGCCGGGCGACCACGTCACCGCCACCAACCTGGCCTGGGCGGTGCTGGCCCTGGTCAGCATCACCGCCGGCACGCTCTATCAGAAGCGCTTCGTGCGTCCCTGCGACGTGCGCACCGCCAACACCGTACAGCTGCTGGCCGCAGCCCTGGTGACGGCGCCGCTGGCCTGGCTGGAGCCTGAATCCGTGCGGTGGAACGGCCAGGTGGTGGGGGCGCTGGCCTGGTCGGTGCTGGGCCTGACACTGGGCGGCAGCTCGCTGCTGTACCTGCTGATTCAGCGCGGCGCGGCGTCCAGCGTGGCCAGCCTGATGTATCTGGTGCCGCCTACCACGGCGGTGATGGCCTGGGCGCTGTTCGGTGAGCCGATCGGCGTCACCACGCTGGCCGGCATCGCACTGACGGCCTTTGGCGTCAGTCTGGTGGTGCGGCCCGCCGCCGGCAGGCCCTAAGCTGGTCGGCCCAGGCTCGGCCGCTGTGCCCTGGGCGGCACAGGCACCAGTCAAAAATCACGTCCAGCCGTTGTAGCGGCGCAGCGGCAGACCGGATTTTCCCCCGGTGGCCTGGGCAATTGAGTCTAGAATGCGTCCCTCGCCGTCTGGGGATTGCGTCAGCGCAGAACCAGTGTCACGTGGGTGACCGTGTGATTGAAACGCCCTGCTGCGGCGATGGGCCAAGCAAAGGAAAACCGGGTTGGACCGGCTTGCCAGACACGCATGCCGTTCTGGCCTGGTCCTTGAATTTTTTCGAGAGGGACACATTCGTGAACAAGACCGAGCTGATCGAGCACATCGCCAAGAATGCGGACATTTCCAAGGCCGCCGCCACGCGTGCCCTGGAGGCGGCCATCGGCGCCGTCAAGACCACGCTGCGCAAGGGTGGAACGGTGTCGCTGGTGGGTTTTGGCACCTTTGCCGTGGGCAAGCGTGCGGCGCGCTCGGGCCGCAACCCCCGCACGGGCGCAACGATTAAAATCAAGGCAGCCAAGGTACCCAAGTTCCGTCCCGGCAAGGCCTTGAAGGACGCGCTGAACTGATGCCATGTCGGTCCGGCTGGGGTGCTTAGCTCAGTTGGTAGAGCGGCGCCCTTACAAGGCGTAGGTCGGCGGTTCGACCCCGTCAGCACCCACCAGCATCCTCCACCGATTGCAGCAAAGGCGAACCCCGGTTCGCCTTTTTCGTTTTTACGCCACCGCGTACACCGAGAGTCTCGCGCATGTTCGATTTCGTTCGCCGGCACACCAAGCTCATCATGGGCGTGCTGTTCCTGCTGATCATTCCGTCCTTCGTGCTGTTCGGCATCGAGGGCTACACCCGTTTCAACGATGGTGCCACGAAGGTGGCCACGGTCAACGGTCAGCCGGTCACCCAGATGGAATGGGACAGCGCGCATCGGCTGGAGATCGACCGCCTGCGGCAGGGCAACCCGAACCTGGACCTGAGCCTGCTCGATTCGCCAGCGCTCAAGTACGCGACGCTGGAGCGGCTGGTGCACGAACGTGTGCTGGCCGCCGCGGCCGCCGACGAGCATCTGATCGCCACCGACGCCCGCCTGGCGGCTGAACTGCAGCGCGACCCCACCATCGCCAGCCTGCGCCGCGCCGATGGCACCCTGGACATGGAGCGCTACCAGCAGCTGCTGGCCGCCCAGGGGCTGACGCCGGCCGGCTTCGAAGCCAATGCGCGACACGAGCTGTCGTCGCGCCAGGTGCTGGGCGGGGTGTCCGAGACCGGGTTTTCCAGCGCGGCCCAGGCCCAGGTCGCCATGGGGGCGTTTCAGGAGCGCCGCGAAGCCCGCGTGCAGCGCTTTGCCCCGGCCGAGTTTGCCGACAAGGTCCAGCCGACCGACGCCGATCTGCAGAGCTACCACCAGACCCATGCGTCGCGCTACCAGGCGCCGGAAACCGCCAGCGTGGAGTACCTGGTGCTGGACCTGGAGAGCCTGAAGAAAAGCGTCAGCGTGAGCGAGCAGGACCTGCGCACCTACTACGAGCAGAACGCCGCCAGCTTCGGTACGCCGGAGACGCGGCGCGCCAGCCACATTCTGCTGAGCGCGGCGCGCGACGCACCGGCCGCCGAGCGCGAAAAGGCCAAGGCGGCGGCCACCGCCCTGCTGGCGCAGCTGCGCCAGGCGCCCGACAGCTTTGCCGAGCTGGCGCGCAAGTCCTCTCAGGACGACGCCAGCGCCGTCAGCGGCGGCGATCTGGGGCGCTTCGAGCGCAACAAGGGCATGGATCCGGCCATCGCCCAGGCCGCGTTCGGGCTGGCCAAGGTGGGCGACATGAGCGAAGTCGTGGAAAGCGATTTCGGCTTTCACATCGTACGGCTGACCGAGATCAAGGCGGCCGAGGTGCCGCCGTTCGAGAAGATGCGGGCCCAGCTGGAAGACCAGTTGCGCACGCGCCTGGCGCAGCAGCAGTTCAGTGAAATGGCCGACGAGTTCCGCAACCTGGTGTACGAACAGTCGGACAGCCTCAAGCCCGCGGCCGACAAGCTGCACCTGACCATCCAGACGGCCGACAAGCTGTCGCCCACGCCGGCGCCGGGCGCCAGCGGGCCGCTGGCCAACCCGAAGTTCCTCGGCGCCCTGTTTGCCGCCGACGCCGTCGACAAGAAGCGCAACACCGAGGCCATCGACCTCGGCGGCAACCAGATCGCCTCCGGCCGCATCGTGTCGCACACCCCGGCGCATGCGCGCGCCTTCGACGAAGTCAGGACCGAGGTGCGTCAGGCCTTCGTGCGTGAACGCGGCGCCGAACTGGCGCGCCAGGAAGGTCAGGCCCGTCTGAAGGCCTGGACGGCGCAGCCGGCATCGGCCACCTCACTGGGTGCGGCGTTGGTGCTGTCGCGCGACGAACCCCAGGGCCAGCCGATGGCGCTGGTGGAGGCAGTGCTGCGGGCCGACCCCGCCAAGCTGCCCGGTTTCGTCGGCGTCGACCTCGGGGCGGAAGGGTTTGCCGTCGCACGTGTCGACAAGGTGCTGGCTGCGCCGACCCAGAGCGCCGAGCAGACGGCCCAGAGCCGGGCGCGCTACGACCAGCTGTGGGGTCTGGCCGAGGCCCGCAGCTACTACGAGTTGCTCAAGGCGAAGTACAAGGCCCAGATCCTGGTCCCGGCCCCTGCCCCGACGGCGCGTTGAGTCGCGGCCCCGTCGACCCATGCATGAAAAGCGCCATCGGCGCTTTTTTTGCGACAGAGCACGGGCGGGCCTTGTGCGTCAGGCTCAGCCGGATCGAAGGCGGGAGCATCGTTGCCCGCGGCGCTGCAGGTGTCGCGCGCTCAGTGGCGATTGGTCAGCCTAGGAGGCTGTCGGGCTTGGAGCGCCGAAAGCGAAGATCGGCCCCAGCGAGACCAGTTCTTGCCGGATTTGCAGCCCAATAGCCGAGCAATTGGACAAAAAGCCGGTGCTTTCGAAGAGCGGCGAAGCCAAAAATGGGCCGCTGCGGTCGATTTGCAGCCGGCGATTTCCAAGTCCGACAGCCTCCTAGGGTCAGAGGCCAGAAAAAGCCCATGACCCTTTGTGCAGGGCCATGGGCGCCGATTCGGTGGGGTGGCTGATGGGACTCGAACCCACGACGACAGGAATCACAATCCTGGACTCTACCAACTGAGCTACAGCCACCACTGAGAACCGTTGATTATAGGACATACGGTATGCGCGCGTGGCTGGCCTTCGGGGTGAGATCCTCCCATCCTGCGTCGATCCGCTCTAGACTGGCGCTGCCACCATCAAGCGGAGACACAGAATGCTGAAATCCGATCACCTGAACGACGCCCAGGCGCTGCTGAACCTGAACGATCTGCCGGCGGCGCCGTCGCGCCGGCGCGCGCTGAGGCTGGGCGTTGGCATGGGCTACGCCGCGGCCGCCCTGCCGGTGATGGCGCAGACCGCCATCCGCACCCCCACCGACGGCCTGACCGTGGGCGAGGTGAACATCGACGTGGCCGGCTTCAGCATGCCGGCCTTTCGCGCCCAGCCGGCCGGCAGGAGCGGGCTGCCGGTGGTGCTGGTGCTGTCGGAAATCTTCGGCGTGCACGAGTACATCGCCGACACCGCCGTGCGTCTGGCGCGTGCCGGTTACCTGGCGATCGCGCCCGAGTTGTTCGTGCGCCAGGGCGACGCGCAAAGCTATGGCGAGATGGCCAAGCTGATGAGCGAGGTGATTGCCAAGGTGCCCGATGCTCAGGTGATGGGCGATCTGGACGCCACCGTGGCCTGGGCCGCGCAGCATGGCGGCAACTCCGACAAACTGGCCGTCACCGGTTTCTGCTGGGGCGGGCGCCAGACCTGGCTGTTTGCCGCCCATCACCCCAAGGTCAAGGCCGGCGTGGCCTGGTATGGGCGCCTGGTCGGCACCGCCACGCCGCTGACGCCCCGCCACCCGGTGGATGTGGCGGCGCAGCTGAAGGCGCCGGTGCTGGGCCTGTATGGCGGCGCCGACACCGGCATCCCGCTGGACACGGTCGAGCAGATGAAGGCCGCGCTGGCGGCCGCCGGCACGCAGGGCAACGCTGCGGCCAGGGGTTCGGCGTTCGTGGTCTACCCGGATGCGCCGCACGCCTTCCATGCCGACTACCGCCCGAGCTTTCGCAAGGAAGCGGCCGAGGACGGCTGGAAGCGCGCGCTGGCCTGGTTCAAGCAGCACGGCGTGGCCTGAGGTGCCCGAGGCGATCGCCGGCGCCCTGCCTTGCGCGCCACCGCAGGCGCACGCATCGTGGGCCTGGTCGGCTGGCAGCAGGGTGTGCGGTGGATCGGCGCCGGGCAGAACGAAAAAGGCTTGCGAGGCGCGTCAGGCAAGCGCCAGACGCTATTGATAATATAGTGCAGAGTTTCGCGCCATATGGAACATCAAACCGTGTCTTTTCGCCCATGATGTCTCGTTGCAAATCCGCGCCATAGCGGAGCTGCTGCTGTGGTTTGCGCCTCATCCTGGCCAGCAATCCACCGGTTTTGTTTGTTCCATCCAGCACGCAACGCCACACGAGCCATCGGGCTTCAGCCGCGTGCCACCGGCAGCCCTGGGGTGCGGCACCACTCGCTCCAGCTGCCGGCGTACAGCGCCGCCGGGGCATAGCCGGCCAGCTCCATGGCCAGCAGGTTGGGCACGGCGCTGACGCCGCTGCCGCAGTGGTGCACCACGCCGGCCGGGTCGCGGCCGGCCAGCAGGGCGTCGAATTCGGCGCGCAGCTGGGCCGGCGCCTTGAAGCAGCCGCGCCCATCCAGGTTGTCGACGTAGGGGCGGTTGAGCGCGCCGGGGATGTGGCCGGCCACCGGATCGAGCGGCTCCTCGTCACCGCGAAAACGCGCGGCGGCGCGGGCGTCGATCACGGTCTGCCCGGGCTGGCCCAGCCCGGCCTGCACCTCGTGAACGTGCAGCAGGCGGCGCCGCGGTGGCTGCAGCTGGAACCGGGTGGCGGGGTGCTCGGCCGCCGGGCCGGAGGCCACCGCGCCGCCCGCCGCCAGCCAGGCCTGCAGGCCGCCGTCCAGCACCGCCACCGCGTCGTGACCCGCCCACTTGAACATCCACCACAGGCGGCCGCAGTAGTTGCAGCCGTTGCGGTCGTACACCACCGCCTGCATGGGGTTGGCAAAGCCGACCGCGGACAGCCAGGCGGCAAAGCGCTCACGCGGGGGCAGCGGGTGGCGCCCGCCGTTGATGGCCTCGGCCGGCGGGTGGGCGCTGAGGTCGCGCTCCAGATGCGCCTGACGGCTGCCGGCGATGTGCTGTTCGGCAAACATGGCGTCGGCCCGGGCCGGGTTGCCCAGTTCGCCGCTGCAGTCGAACACCATCAGCGGCGCGCCGCTGGCCTGCAGCGCCTGAAGTTCGGCGACGGTAATGAGGTGGGTATAGGTCATGGGTCAGCCTGGGTTCAGTGACTTTCAGCCGGCGGGTTGGGCAGGGCTCGGGCGCGCAGCACGGTGGCCGCGATGCCGCTGGCGACGATGGTGGCCATGCCCAGCCAGCCGATCAGCGGCAGCTGATCGCCGAACAACAGCAGGCCGAACAGGGCCGCGAACACGATGCCCGAGTATTGCAGGTTGGCCACCACCATGGTGGCGCCGCGGGTGTAGGCGCGTGTCATGCACAGCTGCCCCAGCGCCGCCAGGATGCCAACCGGCAGCAGCCACAGCGCCTGCACGGTATGGAGCGGATGGGTGTCGAAGAACTGCATGCCGATGCCACCCGCCAGCGCCGCGCCGAGCGAGAAATAGAACACCGTGCGCGCCTCCGGCTCGCCGACGCGGCCGAGCGCCGCCACCTGGATGTAGGCCAGCGCCGACATCAGGCCCGACAGCAGCCCGATCAGCCCGGCAAACAGCTGGTTCTGCTCCAGCGTGGGGCGCAGCATCATCACCACGCCGGCAAAGCCGGCCATCACCGCCATCACCAGCGGGCCCTGGCGGCGGATGTCGGCCAGCTGCCCCATCAGCAACGTGCCGCCGACCAGGAAGGCCGCCACCCAGACGCCGCTCATGTAGTTCAGCGTCATGGCGGTGGCCAGCGGCAGGTGGGCGATGGCGTAGAACCAGCACACCAGCGCCGACACGCCGACCACGTTGCGCCACACGTGCATCATGGGCACGCTGGTGTGCAGGCGCACGCCGCGCGAGCGGCACAGCGCCCACATGAACAGCACGCCGATGGCGCCGCGATAGCACACGATCTCCAGCGGCCCGAAGTAGGGTGAGGCGAACTTGATGCACACGCTCATAAGGGCGAAGAAGAGCGAGGCGGCGACCATCCAGGCGGCTTGCATGGCGTGTGATTATCAGACAAAAATGCCTGCAGCGCTTGTCCCATGTGCGCCAGCAGCTATCAATAAAATAGCGCCTGGGGCGTTTGCCGCCAGGCGCCGCGGGCTCAGGGTGCCGCGCGCTCAGGTGGTGACGCGCATGCCCATGGCACGCCGGTACCACTCGTGGAAGTGCTGCATGCCGTCTTCCATCGGGCTCTGGTAGGGGCCGACTTCGTTGTCGCCGCGCAGCATCAGGGCCTTGCGGCCGGCGTCCATGCGCTCGGCGATCTCGTCGTCCTCGATCGCGGTTTCCATGTAGGCGGCGCGCTGGGCCTCGACGAACTCGCGCTCGAAGCAGGCGATCTCTTCGGGGTAATAGAACTCCACCATGTTCAGCGTCCTGTCCACGCCCGTCGGGTGCAGGGTGGAGACGGTGAGCACATGCGGATACCACTCGACCATGATGTGCGGGTAGTAGGTCAGCCAGATCGCGCCGCGCTCTGGCAGCCGGCCTTCGCGGTACTTCAGCAGCACCTCGTGCCACTTGCGGTAGACGTCCGAGCCCGGCTTGCCGAAGCTGGGCGCCACGCCCACCGTCTGCACCGAGTACTCGCGCCCGAACTGCCACTTCAGGTCGTCACAGGTGACGAAGTTGCCCAGGCCGGGGTGGAAGGGGCCGACGTGGTAGTCCTCCAGGTAGACCTCGATGAAGGTCTTCCAGTTGTAGTTGCACTCGTGCAGTTCGACGTGATCGAGCACGTAGCCGTCGAACGACAGGTCCTTGGCGGTGGTCATGCCGGCCAGGTCGGCGGCGATGTCGCGGCCGTTGTCATCGAACAGCAGACCGTTCCACTGGCGCAGCGGGTAGTTGCTGAGGTTCAGGCAGGGGTCGCGCTCGAAGTGCGGTGCGCCCAGCAGCTCGCCGCGGCTGGAATAGGTCCAGCGGTGGATGGGGCAGACGATGTTGCCGCCCGCATGGCCCTTGCCTTCGGCCAGCAGGTTGCCGCGCCCGCCCAGCATGATGGCCTGGCGGTGGCGGCAGCAGTTGGAGACCAGCTGGATCTGGCCCTGCGCGTCGCGCAGCAGCGCGCGCCCGCCGGCTTCCTGCGGCAGCACGAAATAGTCGTGGGCTTCGGGTACCGCCAGCGCGTGCCCCACGTAGCGCGGGCCGGACTCGAAGAGCAGCTTCTTTTCGCGCTCGTACAGCGCCGGATCGAAATAGGAATGGACGGGAAGTTGACTTGCCGCCTGCTGTAACTGAAGACTCAAATCAGACATGGTGTGCCGATGTTGAAGACTCCCCCTATGAAGGGGCAGGAAGTAAGCGCCTGGCATCCGAGGATATTGCGCGCGCGAACCCGCGCGCCACGCGCGCCGGGGAACCTTTTATTTTAGCCGCCTTGCCGCGGCCGGCCCCGGGCTGGCCCCGGGCCGATCGGTCGGTGGGCCGGTGGCCTGGGCGACGGGCGGCCCGCGCCTTGCCGCCGCCGCCTAAAATAGGCGCTTTTGTTCGCGCACATGAGCCGAAAAGCCGCTTCCGCTCCGGCCCAGCCTGCCAGCTATGGCGAGGCGGTGCAGCAGCTTGAACAACTGATCGCCGGGCTCGAATCCGGCCAGCTGCCGCTGGAAGATCTGCTGAGCCATTACCAGCGTGGCACGGAGCTGCTGCGCTACTGCCGCGACCGCCTGCAGGCCGTCGAAGACCAGGTGCGCGTGCTGGACGAGCGCGGTGACGTGAAACCGTGGATGCCGGAGTGAACGCGCGCGATTTCCCGACCTGGTCCGACAGGCTGCTGACGCGCGTCGAGCAGGCGCTGGTGGACTGGGTACCGGTCGATGCGCCCGCCGGCCTGGGCGAGGCCATGCGCTACGCCGTGCTCGACGGCGGCAAGCGCCTGCGGCCGCTGCTGGTGCTGGCCGCCGCCGAGGCGGTGCAGGGGCACGCCGCAGCGGCGCTGCGCGCGGCCTGCGCGGTGGAATTGATCCACGCCTACTCCCTGGTGCACGACGACATGCCATGCATGGACAACGACGTGCTTCGCCGTGGCAAGCCGACGGTGCATGTGCGCTTCGGCCAGGCCCAGGCCCTGCTGGCCGGCGACGCCTTGCAGGCGCTGGCGTTCGAGCTGCTGACCCCCGAGGGCGATGAGGTGCCGGCCTCCATGCAGGCGGCACTGTGTGGCCTGCTGGCGCGCGCCGCCGGTGCGACCGGCATGGCGGGAGGTCAGGCCATCGACCTGGACAGCGTGGGGCGCGTGCTGACCGAGGCGCAGCTGCAGGCCATGCACCGGCTGAAGACCGGCGCCCTGCTGCAGGCCGCCGTGCACATGGGCGCGGCCTGCGCCACGCCGGCGCTGCCGGCCCACACCCGGGCCGCACTGGACCAGTACGGCGCGGCGCTTGGTCTGGCCTTTCAGGTGGTCGACGACATCCTCGACGTCACCGCCGATTCCGCCCAACTGGGCAAGACCGCCGGCAAGGATGCCGCGGCCGACAAGCCCACCTACGTGTCCCTGCTGGGACTGACCCAGGCCCAGGCCCTGGCGGCGCAGTTGCACACCCAGGCGCACCAGGCGCTCGACGCCAGCGGCCTGACTGCGCTGGCGCCGTTGCGCTGGCTGGCCGACCGCGTGGTCAAGCGCGAGAACTGACGATGTCCCAAGCCCTGCTCGAATCCATCCACAGCCCGGCCGATCTGCGCCGCCTGCCGCGCGCGCAGCTCAAGGGCCTGGCGGACGAACTGCGCGCATGCGTGCTGACCAACGTGGCCCGCACCGGCGGCCACCTGAGCTCCAACCTGGGCACGGTGGAGCTCACCATTGCGCTGCACTACGTGTTTCAGACGCCACACGACCGGCTGGTGTGGGACGTCGGCCACCAAACCTATCCGCACAAGATCCTGACCGGGCGACGCGAGCGCATGCCCACGTTGCGTCAGCTGGGCGGCATGTCCGGCTTTCCGCGCCGCGACGAAAGCGAGTACGACACCTTCGGCACCGCGCATTCGTCCACCAGCATCTCGGCCGCGCTGGGCATGGCGCTGGCGGCGCGACAGAAGGGCGAGGACCGCCACGCGGTGGCCATCATCGGCGACGGCGCCATGACCGCCGGCATGGCTTTCGAGGCGCTCAACAACGCCGGGGTCGAGCGCGACGCCCGCCTGCTGGTGGTGCTCAACGACAACGACATGTCCATCAGCCCGCCGGTGGGCGCGCTCAACCGCTACCTGGCGCAGCTGATGAGCGGCCACTTCTATGCCGCCGCCAGGAGCGTGGGCAAGACGGTGCTGGGCACGGTGCCGCCGCTGTTCGAGCTGGCCCGGCGGCTGGAGCAGGGCGCCAAGGGCATGGTGGTGCCGGCCACGCTGTTCGAGAAGTTCGGCTTCAACTACATCGGTCCGATCGACGGCCACGATCTGGATTCGCTGATCCCGACGCTGGAAAACATCCGCGACCTGATGCGCGACAAGGCCGGGCCGCAGTTCCTGCACGTGGTCACCAAAAAGGGCCAGGGCTACAAGCTGGCCGAGGCCGATCCGGTGGCCTACCACGGCCCAGGCAAGTTCGATCCGGCGGTGGGCCTGGTCAAGCCCAGCGCCCCGGCAGCGCCCACCTTCACCCAGGTGTTCGGGCAGTGGCTGTGCGACATGGCGGCGCACGACCGCAAGCTGGTGGGCATCACCCCGGCCATGCGCGAAGGTTCGGGCATGGTCGAATTCCACAAGCGCTTTCCGGACCGCTACTACGACGTCGGCATTGCCGAGCAGCATGCCGTCACCTTTGCCGCCGGTCTGGCCTGCGAGGGCCTCAAGCCGGTGGTGGCCATCTATTCCACCTTCCTGCAGCGCGCCTACGACCAGCTGATCCACGACGTCGCCATCCAGAACCTGCCGGTGGTGTTCGCGCTGGATCGCGCGGGCCTGGTCGGTGCCGATGGCGCCACCCATGCCGGCAACTACGACATCGCCTTTCTGCGCTGCGTGCCCAACGTCAGCCTGGCCTGCCCGGCCGACGAACGCGAGTGCCGTCAGTTGCTGACCACGGCCTACGAGCAGAGCCATCCGGTGGCGGTGCGCTACCCGCGTGGTGCCGGAGCCGGCGTGGCACCGCTGGCTCAGCTGACCGGGCTGCCGTTCGGCAAGGGTGAAGTCCGGCGCCAGGGCAAGGGGGTGGCCATCCTGGCGTTCGGCACGCTGCTGTACCCCGCGCTTGCCGCCGCCGAACGGCTGGACGCCACGGTGGTCAACATGCGCTGGGTCAAGCCGCTGGACGCCGAGCTGCTGCTGCAGGTGGCAGCCAGCCACGACGCGCTGGTGACGATCGAGGAGGGCGCCATCATGGGTGGTGCCGGCAGCGCCGTGGCCGAGGCGCTGGCCGCGGCCGGGGTGGTCAAGCCGCTGCTGCACCTGGGCCTGCCTGACCGCTTCATCGAGCACGGCGATCCGGCGCGACTGCTGGCGCTCGAGGGCCTGGATGCCACTGGCATCGAGGGTTCGGTGCGCTCGCACCTGGGCTCGTGGCTGATGCCGCCTCAGCGCAACCTGAAAGCGGTCAGCTGACCATTCAGGAGCGCCACGGCGCCCGGCGATCCGATCAAGTGAATGCCCTAATGGCTGGCGCGGTTTACAAGCCGCTACACTCGACCGGTTGTTCTTTTTTTTGAGGAGTACGCAACATGGATCGTCGTTCCCTGATCAAGCGTGCCGGCATCGCCGGGGTGCTGGCTGCCGGCGTGGCGCCGGCGGTGCATGCGCAGGCGGCCGTGCGTTGGCGCATAGCCACCAGCTTTCCGAAGTCGCTGGAGACCCTGCATGGCTGCGCCGTGAAGTTCTCCGAAACCGTCAAGGCCCTGTCGGGCGGCAAGTTCGAGGTCTCCGTGCATGCTGCGGGCGAGCTGGTGCCGGCCTTTGGCATCGTCGACGCCCTGGCCGACGATTCGCTGGAAATGGGCGAGACGGCCTCGTACTACTACACCGGCAAGCACCCGGCATTTGCCTTCGGCTGCGCCGTGCCGTTTGGTTTCACCGCCCAGCAGATGCAGGCCTGGAAGCGCCACGGCAACGGCCGCAAGCTGATGGACGAGTTGTACGACAAGTACAACTTCTTCGGCCTGAGCGCCCTCAGCACCGGCACCCAGATGGGCGGCTGGTACCGCAAGGAAATGAAGACCCCGGCCGACTTCAAGGGTCTGAAGATGCGCCTGGGTGGCGGCGTGTTCGGCGAGTCCATGGCCAAGCTGGGCGTGGTGGCGCAGAACATGCCGGTGGGCGAGGTGTACCAGGCCCTGGAAAAGGGCACGCTCGATGCCGTGGAGTTCGTCGGCCCCTACGACGACGAGAAGCTGGGTTTCAACAAGGTCGCCAAGTACTACTACTACGGCGGCTGGTGGGAAGGCAGCGCGGAGCTGGAGTTCTTCATCAACAAGAAGGCGTTTGCCAAGCTCTCGCCCGAGAACCAGGCCATCGTTCGCGCCGCTGCCGACGTGGCTTATGCCGATGGCACCTCCAAGTACATGCACCTCAACCCCATCTCGCTCAAGCGTCTGGTGGGCTCGGGCACGCAGCTCAAGCGCTTTCCCAAACCCGTGGTGGAAGCCGGCTTCAAGGCCGCGCAGGCGGTCTATCAGGAGCACAGCGGCAAGGACGCCCTGTTCAAGAAGATCTACGAAGACATGCGCGCCTTCCAGCGCGACCAGATCCTCTGGAACCGCATCTCCGAGCTGGCGTTCACCCAGGACATGAGCACGCTGAAGATCTGAGTGTCAGGGTCTGGCGCACCCCGGTGTAATTGCCGGGGGGCACAAAAAAAACCGCAGCCTGTCAAGGGCTGCGGTTCTTTCATGCCGCTCAGGATGACGGCTTGCCGGCCGCGCGCTCCAGAGCCTTCACGGGGTCGTCGTCCTCTTGGCCCTGGTTGCCCTCCTGGCCTGCCTCTGGTGAGGACGGGTCGGCGGGAGCTTCCAGGCCTTCGATGGCGGGTGATTCTTCGCTGCTGCTGCCCGGCTCCTGGGTACCGATGCCGTCTTCCCGGCCCTCGCCCAATCCTTCGGCCTCGCTGTCCTGGTTGAGCTGCTCGAACATCTGCTCGCCCACGGCCTTCATGTCCACGTCGACTTTCTTGTCCAGGTTGCTGGTCACCAGGCCGGGGAAGGCGATCAGGATGGCCACCATGGTCAGCTGCAGCACCAGGAAGGGGATGGCGCCCTTGTAGATCTGCATGGTGGTCACGGGCTCGATGGTCTTGCCCGTCACATGGTCCACATAGGGCTTCTCGGGTGCGACCGAGCGCAGGAAGAACAGCGCAAAACCAAACGGCGGGTGCATGAAGGAGGTCTGCATGTTCACCGCCAGCAGCACCCCGAACCAGATCAGGTCGATGCCCATCTTGTCGGCAATCGGCGCGAGCAGCGGGACGACGATGAAGGACAGCTCGAAGAAGTCCAGGAAGAACGCCAACAGGAAGATCATCACGTTGACGAAGATCAGAAAGCCGATCTGCCCTCCGGGCAGCTTGGCCATCAGGTGCTCGACCCACACCGGCCCGTCGGCCGCCTGGAACACCATGCTGAAGATGGTGGCGCCGATCAGGATGAACATCACGAACGACGACAGCTTGGTGGTCGTGCCCAGTGCCTGCTTGAGCAGGTCCATGTTGATGCGCCGGCGCATGGCAGCCATGATCAGTGCGCCCATGGCGCCCATGGCGCCGCCTTCGGTGGGGGTGGCCACGCCCAGGAAGATGGTGCCCAGCACCAGGAAGATGAGCAGCAGCGGCGGAATCAGCACAAAGGTCACGCGCTCGGCCAGTTGCGACAGCAGCCCCATGCGCGTGATGCGGTTGACGAGCGCGATCAGCCAGGCGACGAAGGTGCCGCCGCACATGGCGACGACGATCTTTTCGTCGGTGGGCACGAACTCGACGGGCGTGCCCTGCCACCAGGTGTGCACGGCCTCCATGTTCCTGGCCAGCACCACGGCCACGGCCGTGGACAGCAGGGCCAGCACGCCCAGCGAGCGGTAGCCCGAATGGCCATTGGGCTCGCGGAAGGTGCGGGCCTCGGGCGGCAGGGCCGGCACCATGCTGGGCTTGAAGATGGCCAGCGCAAACACCCACAGGATGTACAGGCCCATGAGCGCAAAGCCGGGGATGAAGGCGCCCTTGTACATGTCGCCCACGCTCTTGCCCATCTGGTCGGCCAGCACGATCAGCACCAGCGATGGCGGGATGATCTGCGCCAGCGTGCCCGAGGCGGCGATCACGCCCGAGGCCAGGCGTCGGTCATAGCCATAGCGCAGCATGATGGGCATGGAGATCAGGCCCATGGAGATCACCGATGCGGCCACCACGCCGGTGGTGGCGGCCAGCATGGCGCCCACCAGCACCACGGCCAGCGCCAGGCCGCCGCGCAGCGGGCCGAACACCTGGCCCACGGTCTCGAGCAGATCCTCGGCCATGCCGCTGCGCTCCAGAATCAGCCCCATGAGGGTGAAGAAGGGCACGGCCAGCAGGGTCTCGTTGCTCATGATGCCTATGAGGCGCTGCGGCAGCCAGGAATAGATGGCGCTGGTGAACACCCCCAGCTCCACGCCCACCAGGGCAAAGAACAGACCGGCCGCGCCCAGGCTGAAGGCCACGGGAAAGCCCAGAATCAGGAACACGATCAGCCCGGCGAACATCACCGGGGCAAAGTTGGCAGCGATGAATTCCATGGTGCAGATGCTCCGCGTGCGCGTCAGTGGGTCTGGCTGGCGCTCTGCTGCTGGCGCAGCGCGTCCGCGAGCTCCTGCTCGGCGGTCTTGTCCAGGGCCTTCACGGTCGGATCCGGCCCCTGGCCGCGCAGGAAGGCGATGCACTTGATCAGCTCCGACCAGCCCTGCAGCAGCAGCAGCACGAAGCCGATCGGCAGCGCCGCCCACACCGGCCAGCGGATCAGGCCGCCGGGGTTGGGTGACATCTCGCCGGAGGCGATCCGTTCGAACACGATCGGCGTGCTCATCCACAGCACGATGACGCAGACCGGCGTCAGGAACAGCACATAGCCCAGGATCTCGATCCACAGCTGCACGTTCTTGGGCAGGCGGCTGTTGAGCACGTCGATGCGCACATGCTCGCGGTGCAGCAGCGTGTAGCCCGCGGCGGCCAGAAACGACCAGGCGAACAGATACCACTGCACCTCGAGGAAGGCGTTGGAGCTGGTGTCGAAGGCCTTGCGGACCACCGCGTTCAGCGCGCTGATGATGGTGGCACCGAAGATCAGCCAGATGACGAAACGACCGAGCGAGGCATTGAGCCAGTCGACGGCACGCGAAAACTTGAGCAGCGCTTGCATCGGGATCTCCGTGAGGGGGCGTGGTGCGCAGGGTGGGCGCGACCAGGGGCGGCGGTAACCGGGTGGGCCATGCCGCAGACAGATCGCAGGCGATTGTAATGAGGCCCCTGGGGCGGCGCCGTATAGCATCGGCACGGTCTGCGCCATTCGACACCATGAGCACCCTGGCCGAAAGCGCGCGCGCCGCGCTGCAACTCATCGCTTCGCTGGACCCGTTGCTGTGGTCGGTGGTGGGCCGATCGCTGGCGGTCAGCGGGCTGGCCTGCCTGCTGGCCTGTGGGGTCGGGCTGCTGGCCGGTGCATCGCTCGCGGTGGCGCGCTTTCGCGGGCGCGAGGCCGTGCTGACGCTGCTGCACACCCTGCTGGCCCTGCCGTCGGTGGTGGTCGGGCTGCTGGTGTATCTGCTGCTGTCGCGCAGCGGCCCGCTGGGTTTTCTGGGTTGGCTGTTCAGCTTTCAGGCCATGGTGCTGGCGCAGGCGGTGCTGGTGGTGCCGGTGATCGCCGCGCTCACGCGCCAGACGGTGGAAGACGCCGACCTCCGGCATGGCGAGCAGCTGGCGTCGCTGGGTGCCGGCCCTTGCCTGCGCGGGTTGCTGCTGGCCTGGGACGAGCGCTGCGCCCTGCTGATGGTGCTGATGGCGGCGTTTGGCCGGGCGGTGTCGGAGGTGGGCGCAGTGATGATCGTCGGCGGCAACATCGACGGCTTCACGCGGGTGATGACCACCGCCATCGCGCTGGAGACCAGCAAGGGCGATCTGCCGCTGGCGCTGGGCCTGGGCATGGTGCTGCTGTCGGTGGTGCTGCTGCTCAACGCCGCCATGGCCGGCCTGCGCCATTGGCGAGCGCGCACCGACGCTCTGGCCCCCGGCGCGGTGCAGGGACGGTGGGCCGCATGAGCCGTCCCGCCGGCCCCCCGGGCGCAGCGGCGCCGCTGATCCGCCTGCAGGATGTGGGCGTGCGCTTCGGCCGGGTGCAGGCGCTGCAGGGCGTGGGGCTGGAGATCGCCGCCGGCGAGTGCGTGGCCCTGATCGGCGGCAACGGCAGCGGCAAGAGCACGCTGCTGCGGGTGATCCACGGTCTGATCGCGCCGACCGAGGGCCAGCTGGTGGTGCCGGCGCGCCGGGCGCAGGCGATGCTGTTTCAGCGCCCCTGGATGATGCGCACCACGGTGCTGCGCAACGTCGCGCTCGGGCTGTGGCTGCGCGGCCTGCCGTGGCGCCAGGCGCAGGAGCGCGCGTTGCGGGCGCTGGAGCGCGTGCAACTGGCCGAACTGGCGTCGCGCCGCGCGCCCGGCCTGTCGGGCGGGCAGCAGCAGCGCGTGGCGCTGGCGCGTGCCTGGGCGCAGCAGGCGCAACTGCTGTTGCTGGACGAGCCCACGGCCAGCCTGGACCCGCACGCCAGGCTCGAGGTCGAGGCGCTGATGCGCGCGTTCACCGGCACGGCGCCCGACGCGGCGCCGTTGACCATGGTGTTCGCCAGCCACCACCTGGGCCAGGTCAGGCGCCTGGCGCAGCGGGTCATCTGTCTGGACCAGGGGCGCGTGCTGGCCGATCTGCCTGTGGCACAGTTCTTCGACCACGCGCGGCTGAGCTCGGTGGCGCCGGTGGCGGCGGCCTTCGTGCAAGGAGAAATGTGATGCAAAAATTCAGAAACTTTTGGCCTCTGGCGCTTTTGCAGACTGCGCTGGCAGCTATCTTAACGATAGCATTTCCGGTGGCCTGGGCGCAAACCATCGTGATGGCCTCGACCACCTCGACCGAACAGTCGGGGTTGTTTGCCCACCTGCTGCCGCAGTTCCGCCAGGCCAGCGGCATCGACGTCAAGGTGGTGGCGGTGGGCACCGGGCAGGCGCTGGACATCGCCCGGCGCGGCGACGCCGATGTGCTGTTCGTGCATGACCCGAAGGCCGAGGAGCAGTTCGTCACCGACGGCTGGGGCCTCAAGCGCCACCCGGTCATGTACAACGACTTCGTCCTGGTCGGCCCGCGCAGCGACCCGGCCGGGGCGCGCGGCCGCGACATCGTGCAGGCCATGCGGCAGTTGGCGGGGGCGCACGCGCCCTTCATTTCGCGCGGCGACAAAAGCGGCACCCACAGCGCCGAACTGCGCTACTGGGCCCAGGCGGGCCTGACCGAAGCGCGCGGGCGTGGCTATCGCGAATGCGGTTGCGGCATGGGGCCGGCGCTGAACATGGCTGCCGCCAGCGGCGCCTACGTGCTGGCCGACCGGGGCACTTGGCTCAACTTCAGGAACCGGGCCGACCTGGCAATCCTGGTCGAAGGCGACCCGCGCCTGTTCAATCCCTACGGCGTGCTGGTGGTCAACCCGGCACGCCACCCGCAGGTCAAGGCCGCCGAGGCACAGAAGTTTGTCGACTGGGTGACGTCGCCCGCCGGTCAGGCCGCCATCGCCAGCTACCGCATCGGGGGCCAGGCGTTGTTTTTCCCGGACGCGCGACCTTGAGGCGGCGTCTGACCCCCTGAACAGGTGACTGGACTCGCAGAAAATGAAATAATAAGTATCCAGTTACACTTTCAGGAGGGTTGGTCATGGCATGTTTCCCTTCCTGGCGGACGCTCTGCCACCATGCGTTGGGCGTTGCGCTTGGCCTGCTGCTGCTGCCGGCGCAGGCCCAGATCCGGGTGTCGATCAATCCGGGCGACCAGATCGAGGCCGATCGCGTGGGCATCTTCAACGCCTGGAAGGGCGCGCTGGATGCCGGGCTGCGCAAGGCCGGCGCCAGCGCGGCGCAGGCCCGCTTTTCCAGCGACGCCACGGCCGACATGAATGCCGGCCGCGCCAACGTGTTCGACCTGATGGTGGGGCCGGCGCCGGTCATCGGCAGCGCCGTGCGCTACGGCTACGTGCCGGTGGTCGGCGCCACCCAGAAGGCGCGCGCCGTGCTGGTGGCGGCCGAGGGCAGCGCCATCGCCGACTGGGCCCAGAGCAAGGGCAAGCGCCTGGGCATGCCGGGCCAGGACAGCGTGGTGACCTATCTGCTGCGTGGCGAGGTGCAGGCCGGCAACACCACGCTGGCACGCCAGTACCCGTCGATCTACCAGACACGCTACCAGGACGCCCTGCTGACCTGCCTGGAGCTGCGCCGCTGCGACGTGGTGGCGGTGGAGGAGGTCGTGGCCAAGCGCTGGGCGGCGAGCGGCAAGAAGGTCAAGGTGGTCTGGCAGAGCCGCGAGGTGCCGGGTCTGAGCGTGGCGCTGCACAAGGACGCCCAGGTGTCGGCCGACACCCTGCGCAGCGCGCTCATGGCCGAGCTGGCCAGGCTCGATGCCTTTGGCTACACCGGCACGTTGACGGTCAAGGATTTCGAGTACGTGTCCACGCTGGGCTACTTCACGCCGCGCACCCTGGAAGGCGCGACCCTGATCGAAGACCCGGCGCAGGTGGAGTCGCTGCTGGCCGCTGGCGCGCGCTATATCGACGCACGCAACCAGGAAGAGTTCGCCGCCGGCCATGTGCCGGGCGCCATCTTGGTGCCGTACGTCGAAAAGAGCGCCAAGGATCCGGGCTACGACCCCAAGCTGGATCAGTTCGACCTCCAGCGCCTGGGCGACAACAAGGCGCAGCCGCTGGTGTTCGGCTGCAACGGCCCGGAATGCTGGAAGAGCTTCAAGGCCAGCCGCGCCGCCCTGCAGGCCGGCTACACCAAGGTGTACTGGTTCCGCACCGGTGTGCCGGCCTGGCGCAGTTCGGGCCGCCCGCTCGATCGTGGTGACGCCAAGGCGGGCTGAACGGGGCGTCAGTCGAGCACCGCCACGCCCTTGATCTGGGCATACACCGACTGCCCGGGCGCCAGCGCCAGCGCCTCGGCCGATTTGCGCGTGACGCGCGCCAGCAGCGGTGTGGCGCCGAGGTCCAGCGCCACCAGCACCTGCGCCGGGCCGTCTTCGGCCAGCGAACGCACGCGGGCCGGCAGCACGTTGAGGATGCTGGTGTCGTGCGCGGCGGACAGGCACAGGCTGACGTCACGCGCCTGCACCCGCAGGCGCACGCGCTGGCCCGGCGTGCGCGGCGGGGTGCCGGCGCTGTGCACGCAGTGCAGGACACCGTGATCGAACGCCACCTGCAGCAACTGGTAGTGCGGGTCGAAGCTCAGCACCTGTGCGCTCACCAGCGCGCTGGCGGCATCGCCCTGGGTGCGCGCCACGTCCGGGCGCGTCAGCAGCGCCTCGACCGGGCCGTGCGCGACGACCTCGCCATCGCGCAGCAGCACCAGGTGGTCGGCCAGGCGGATCACTTCGTCGAGCGCATGGGTGACGTACAGCATCGGCAGGCGCAGCTCGCGCGTCAGCCGCTCGAAGTAGGGCAGCAGTTCGGCCTTGCGTGCGGCATCCAGCGAGGCCAGCGGCTCGTCCATCAGCAGCAGGCGCGGGCTGGTGGCCAGCGCGCGCGCGATCGCCACCCGCTGGCGCTCGCCGCCCGACAGCTGCGCCGGGCGGCGTGCCAGCATGGGGCCCAGGCCCAGCAGCTCGATCGCCTGCGGCAGCGCCACGCGCCGCTCGGCGGCGGGCACGCGCTGCAGACCGAAGTCCAGGTTGCCCTGCACCGTCAGGTGCTCGAACAGGCTGGCTTCCTGAAACACCAGGCCCAGCGGGCGCCGGTGGGTGGGGCGCCAGATGCGGTGCGCGTCGTCCTGCCACACGTCGCCGCCCACCGCCACGCGCCCCGGTGACGGCCGCGTCAGCCCGGCCACGGCGCGCAGCAGCGTGGTCTTGCCACAGCCCGAGGGGCCGAACAGCGCCGTCACGCCCTGGCCTGGCAGGCGCAGCTCAACCCCGAGCCGAAAGCCGCTGCCCATGCGCACCTGGGCGCGCAGTTCGATGTCGTGGCCGGTGCCCTGCGTCATGCCGGCGCCTTGCGCGATTGCGTCAGGTGCAGGGTCAGCAGCACCAGGAAGCTGAACACCAGCATGCCGCCGGCCAGCCAGTGCGCCTGGGTGTATTCCAGCGCCTCGACATGGTCGTAGATCTGCACCGAGATGACGCGCGTCTGGCCGGGGATGTTGCCGCCGATCATCAGCACCACGCCAAATTCGCCCAGGGTGTGGGCGAAGCCCATCACGGCGCCGGTCAGGTAGCCCGGCCGCGCCAGCGGCAGCGCCACATGCAGGAACGCATCCAGCGGGCTGGCGCGCAGCGTGGCCGCGGCCTCCAGTGGGCGGCGGCCGATGGCTTCGAAGGCGTTGACCAGCGGCTGCACCACGAAGGGCAGCGAATACACCAGCGAACCCAGCAACAGGCCCCAGAAGCTGAACGCCAGCGTGCCCCAGCCCAGCGCCTGCGTCAGGCGGCCCAGCGGACCCTGTGGCCCCAGCATGACCAGCAGATAAAACCCCAGCACCGATGGTGGCAGCACCAGTGGCATGGCCACCAGCGTGCGCACCGGCGTGCGCAACCAGGCCAGCGCGCCCGCGTCGCCGCGCGCCAGCCACCACGCCAGGGGCGTGCCCAGCACCAGCAGGATGCAGGTGGTGGCCAGCGCCAGCTCGATCGAGAGCCGGACGGCGGCAAGGCTGGTGGCGTCAAGCATGGGGCAAAGCAAATGCTCAGGCGGCGCCGGGGCGCCGCCGTAACTCATGTTTTGATAGCTGTTGGCGCTTGATGTGCAAGCGCCGAAGGCCCATTTTGCCTTGAAGGGCTTACTTCACGGCGTAGCCGTAGCTGCGGATCAGGTCCTTGGTGCGCGGCGAGCTCAGCAGCGCCATCCAGGCTTTGGCCGCGGGGTTGCCCTGTCCGCGCTTGAGGATCACGGCGTCCTGCACGATGGGCGCGTGCAGCGTGCCCGGCACCACCCACATCGAACCACCCTTGAGCCGCCCACCCTGCAGCACCTGCGACATGGCCACGAAACCCAGGTCGGCGTTGCCGGTGGCGACGAAGTTGTAGGTCTGACCGATGCTCTCGCCGGTCACCAGCTTGGGCTGGAGGGTCGCTTGCAGACCCAGCCGGTTCATGGCCTCGACGGCGGCCGCGCCGTAGGGCGCAATCTTGGGGTTGGCGATGGCCAGCTTGTTGAACTGGCCGCCTTGGAGTACCTCGCCCTTGTCGTCCACCAGGCCGGGTTTGGCCGACCACAACACCAGCTGACCGGTGGCGTAGGTGAAGCGCGAGCCGGGGACGGTGTCGCCTTCCTTTTCCAGCCGCGCGGGGCGCTCGTCGTCGGCCGACAGGAACACGTCGAACGGCGCGCCGTTCTTGATCTGCGCGTAGAACGCCCCGCTGGCGCCGAACGACAGCCTGGCCTCGTGTCCGGTGGTCTTTTCCAGAATGGCGGCCAGCGCCTTGGCCGGTTCGGTGAAGTTGGCCGCCACGGCGACGTGGACCGTTTCGGCGTGCGCGGACCACGCAGCCACCATCACGGCGGCCAGGGTCACAAGGGTACGGATGGGACGCATGGGTGAACTCTCCTGGAAGCCGGCGCGGCGGCGCCGGTAGCGTTATTCAATTTCGGGACAACGAGTCTAACTCAGGGAACGAAGGGATTGGCGAACTCGGGGCGCGCAAGCATGCGGTCGTCCGTCAGCGCACGCAGGAAGGCCACCAAGTCGGCCTGGTCCTGCGCGTCGATGTCGATCTGATCGATCCGCGGATCCTTGTACGGGTTGGCGCGGCCGTCGCCTTCGTACGGGCCGTTGCCGAGCACGCGGCCGCCGGCGGCATGCAGCGCCACCACCGCTTCCAGCGTGGCGACGCTGCCGTCGTGCAGGTAGGGTGCGGTCAGCGCGACGTTGCGCAGGCTGGGCGCGCGGAACCTGCCCATGTCCTCGGGCCTGCCGGTGAATTCGAGCAAACCCCGGTTGTTGGTCGGGTAAGCACCGGTGCCGCCGATGTTGAACAGGCCGATGTTGTAGAACCCCGGCTCGCCCACGCGGCCCTGGGCGCTGACGAACGCACCGCCGCCCAGGTTGGGGCCGCTGTGGCACTGCGCGCAGAGCGCGCGCTCGCCGAAGAACAGGCGCTGGCCGCGCTGCTCGCTTTCAGTCAGCGTGGCCGTGCCGGCCAGCGCCTGGTCGTAGCGGCTGCCGGCCGCCACCAGCGTGCGCTGGAAGGCGGCGATGGCCTTGATCACGTTGTCCCAGTGGATGGGCATCGCTTCGCCGCCAAAGGCCTGGGCGAAACGCGGCGGGTAGCGTGCGTCGTCCTTCAGGCGCTGCACGATGGCGTCGCGGTTGGTGTCGTTCACACCCATCTCGACCGGCTGCTCGCCGAACAGGGGCGTGTGCATCTGCTGCTCCAGCGTGCGCGGCGCCGGGTTGCTCCAGTCCAGCGTGGCCTGGTAGGCGGCGTTGACCAGGCTGGGTGCGTTGCGCGGGTGGTTCTGCCCGGTGGCGCCGCGCGCCACGGCGCGGCCGTCGGCGAAGGCCAGGTTGACGGCGTGGCAGCCGGCGCAGGACAACGTGTTGTTGACCGACAGGCGCACGTCGTAGAACAGGTGGCGCCCCAGCTCCACCTTGGCTGCATTCATCGGGTTGTCGGCCGGCACCAGGGGCGGCGCCAGGCCTGCCGGCAGTGACCAGGCCCAGGCTGGCGGCACCGGCGGCGGTCCTGCATCGGCGCTGTCCCCGCCGCCGCAGGCGGCAAGCGACAGCAGGGCAAGTGCGGCAGCGACGCGAGCGCGCAGCGGTGTGTGCGTCATGGTGGGTTCCTCGTGGGTATCGAACGTCGTTATTCACCGATAGAATAGCGCATCACTCCACCTTCACCACGATAGAAAAGGACGAACCATGAACATGACGGCACGGCAGGACACGGACTCTTTCTGGGCGCGCGCGCGGCGCGGGCTGCTGGTGGCTACCGGGTTTGCCTTGCTGTCGCTTGCCGCCTGCGGCGGTAACGGCGACGACGAGGTGGCCGACCGTGGCCCGACCACCATCGAGGTCCAGGCCAAGCTCAACGGCCTGTACTGGGATGCGCAGGCATCGCGTCTGTACCTGACCGACGACGAGGCAAACGTCAATGCCATCAGAATCTGGGACGGCGACGACAAGTTCTCCGTGGCGCACCAGCTGCCGGCCATGGAGGCCAATCAGCGTCACTCGCTGGGCCAGCTCACGCGCGCTGCGGACGGCACGCTGTACGTCACGCGCTTCGGCTTCGGCAGCTACGGCACGGTGGTCGCCGTGCCCAAGTCGGGCCAACCCTACAACCTGACGGGACTGGCCGGCGACCGCCGGCGCATCGCCATCACGCCCACGGCCGACGGCAAACTGATCGACGGCTGGTTCCGGGGTGGCGGCGCGCCCGGACCGAGCGGCGTGATCAGCGAGCTGACCGTGGCCGCCGGCGGGCAGGCCAGCGAGCAGGACCTGATCACGGGCCTCAGCAAGCCTGCCGGGGTGGCGGTGGTGGGCGACCAGCTGTTCGTGTCCGACCAGGGCACGGGCAAGGTGCTGGCCTATTCGCTGGCCGCCGTGCGGGCGCAGCCGGCGAAGGCCGAGGATGGGCGCGTCGTTGCCGAGTTCATCTCCGCCGACAGCATCGATCTGATGACGGCCGGGCCCGATGGCACGCTGTTCTTCGGCGGCGGCGCCGGCACGCTGTACGCGGTGGCGCCGGACGGCAAGGTCAGGACGCTGGCCAGCGGCTGGCCCGGCATCCGCGGCGTGGCCTACGACGCGCAGAACAAGCGCCTGTTCGCGGCCGTGACGGCGCCCAACGCCGCCAGCCCGGCCACCATCCGCATCGTGCCGATCGATTGAAC
>JADLIA010000101.1 GCA_020848515.1 Rubrivivax sp.
CACGGCCAGCGGTCCACGGCCGCTTTCAGGCTCAACCCGCGTCGGGCCGATAGGCGTCGATCAGCGTCAGCATCTGCAGGCGCGCGGCTTCGCCCAGGTGCGGCATCAGCAGCCCCAGCACATGCCAGGCGCCACGCAACAGGGCGTCCTGGGCGTTCTCGGGCTCCATGGCGCTGCGCGGTTGCAGCACGTATTCGTAGCTCAGCCAGTAGGTCAGCAGCACCACCATGCTGGCGGCCACGGCATCGCGCGCGCGTTCGTCGTGCGCCGCCGCGGGCGCGTCGGCGAGCGCATCGAGGAGGGCGCGCAGGGCCGCCTTCTTGCGCGCCAGCAGATCGGGGAATCGGGTCTCCAGGTGCCGGTTGCGCGACAGCAGGTGGTTCAGGTCGCGGTAGAAGAAGCGGTACTGCCAGATCAGCTCGAACAGCGAATGCAGGAAGAACCACGCGTCCTCGGCCTCGTGCACGTCCTCGGCGGCGGCCAGCAGTTCGAGCAGGGCGTGTTGGTACTGGTCGAACAGGGTGTTGATCAGCTCGTCCTTGGACGGGTAGTGGTAGTACAGGTTGCCCGGGCTGATGCGCAGCTCGGCCGAAATCATGGTGGTCGAGACGTTGGGCTCGCCAAAGCGGTTGAACAGCGCCAGCGAATGCACCAGGATGCGTTCGGCGGTGCGGCGGGGCGCTTTGCGGGTCATGGCGCGCGCGCTTTCAGTTGGTGCCGGCCGCCGGCGGGCCGGCAGGCGGGGCCTGCGGGGCGGGCGGTGCCACCGGGGTCGGCCTGGCCCAGGCCGTGACCAGGTCGTGCTCGACCGTGTCGCCACCGGCTTCGGTGATGCGCAGGCGCACCGGCAGATAGTCCAGCGTGCGGCCGAGCCACAGCTCGATGCGCACGTCCTGGTCGTCCTGCGCCTCGTGCACCAGGCGCACCGTGGGCAGGTTCTGGCCCTTGAGGGCCTCCAGCGTCTCGTCGGCCTCGACCACGAAGCGCCAGCGCCCGATGCCGGTGGGCCGCACGGCGGGCAGCTCGATGGTTTGGCCGGGCGGGTAGCGTTCGGGATCGCCGGCGATCCGTGCGCCCAGCTGGATCAGCACGCCCAGGCGGTCCTGGGTGCCGGCGGCCAGCGGCACCTCGGTATCGCTGGCGCTCAGGTGGATGCGCTGGCGAGCGTAGTCCAGGCGCATGTCGCGCAGTTCGGGCGTGCGCAGCTCGGCCCGCAGCGGCAGCAGACCCTGGGGCGACAGCAGACCGACGGCGTAGCGCGTCTGCTCGCCGACGCGTGGGCTGTATAGCCCCCAGCGGATCTCGTACCACTGGCCGTCCTGGCGCCAGTGCAGCGTGGTCGGCACCTCGAACGGCTGGCCGCCGATGTGGCCGCGCGTGCGGTAGCTCAGTTCGGCGGCACGCGGCACGCGGGTCGGCGCATCGCCCGCCTGTGGCGCGAACGCCAGCGCCGTCGCCGCTTCGGTCGCCGTGGCCGCCGGCTCGATGGGGACGGGGGCCGACTGACCGCCGAAGGAGGCGCCCGCCGGTTTGGGGCCCAGCTGGCTGACCGCGGGCGCCGTGTGACCGGGCGCATCGGAGCGGTTGCTGACCTGCGCCGGCGACGCTGTGGGCGGGGCGGCGGTGGGGGCCACCTTGGGGGCATGGTCCACCGCCCGGGTGGGTGGCGGCCGCGGACGCGGAGGCTCGGTCGGGCGCGGCGGTGGGGCGGCTGCAACCGGCGCCGGCACGGCAACGGCGGCCGGCGGGGCGATCAGGCGCGTCACGAAGCTGCCCGCATCCTGCCCGGCGCGTGTGACCTGGCCCAGGTGGGGCAAGCCCAGCAGCAGCGCCGCATGCAGCGCCACCACGACCAGGGTCGCAATCACCAGTTGCCGCGTGGGAGTGGCAGGCAGGGGAGCGGGTGACAGGGCAGGGTTCAACGGCAGGCAGCGTACGGGGGCGGTCGGAGCACGGCGGCGTTCAGCGCTTTCTGGCGCGCGCCGGGCGCGGTTGGGGCGCACCGCTCTGCAGCGCGTTCAAGGCGGTTTCCAGCGCCTCCACGCGCGCCTGCAGTTGCGCCACCTCGCTGGCCGAGGGCATGCCCATGCTGGCCAGCGCGCGCGCCACACGCTCCTCGAAGATGCCGCCCAGCCGGTCCCACGACCCCACGCCGCCCGTGGCCTGGGCGGTCATGGCGCCCATGCGCTCGGCGGCTTCGGCCCATTTTTCCTTGGCCAGCGCCTGCGTGCGCGCCTGCCATTCCAGGCCCTGCTTGACCAGCGCCTCGAAGGCCTTGCTGCCTTCGGCCTGGGCATTGGCCTGGGCACCCGACAGCGCGCCCAGCCCGGCCAGCCAGATGTTGTGGGCCGGCATGCCCAGGGGCGTGGCTGTGGCTGGCGCCGGGCTGTCCGGCGGCGGGGTGGTGCGGGTGCTCGTGCGGGGTCGGGTGGCCATGGGCGCTCCTGGGTGGCTGGGCGGTGCGGGTCGCAGCCGATACTGTAGCCCTTCCGTGGGCTGGCGGGGCGCATGAAATAATCGCCGCTTTCCCCGGGCAGCGTCGCCCCTGCAGGCCAGCGGCACCCGGACAGACGGCAGATTTCAGAGACGCAAGCACATGATTCTGGTCACCGGCGGCGCCGGCTTCATTGGGAGCAACTTCGTGCTGGACTGGCTGGCGGCCAGCGACGAGCCGGTGCTCAACCTCGACAAGCTCACCTACGCCGGCAACCTGGCCAACCTGGCGGCGCTGCAGGGCGATGCGCGCCACCGCTTCGTGCAGGGTGACATCGGCGACCGCGCGCTGCTGGAGCGGCTGCTTGCCGAGCACCGGCCGCGCGCCATCGTCAACTTCGCCGCCGAAAGCCATGTGGATCGCTCCATCCACGGCCCGGAGGACTTCATCCAGACCAACGTGCTCGGCACCTTCAGGCTGCTGGAGGCCGCAAGGCACTACTGGAGCGCGCTGCCAGCTACAGAAAAAGAAGCGTTCCGGTTCCTGCACGTGAGCACCGACGAGGTCTACGGCACGCTGGCGCCGCAGGATCCGGCCTTTGCCGAAGACCACAAGGTCGAGCCCAACAGCCCCTACAGCGCCAGCAAGGCCGCCAGCGACCACCTGGTGCGCGCCTGGCACCACACCTACGGCCTGCCGGTGCTCACCACCAACTGCTCCAACAATTACGGGCCGTATCACTTTCCCGAGAAGCTGATCCCGCTGATGATCGTCAATGCCCTGGCCGGCAAGCCGCTTCCGGTATACGGCGACGGCATGCAGGTGCGCGACTGGCTTTATGTGAAGGACCATTGCAGCGCCATCCGCCGCGTGCTCGCGGCCGGTCGCCCGGGCGAAACCTACAACGTCGGCGGCTGGAACGAAAAGCCCAACATCGACATCGTGCGCACCGTCTGCGCCCTGCTCGACGAGCTGCGCCCGCGCGCCGACGGCCAGCCCTATGCACAGCAGATCACCTACGTGAAGGATCGCCCCGGTCACGACCGGCGCTACGCCATCGACGCGCGCAAGATCGAGCGCGAGCTGGGCTGGAAGCCGCAGGAGACGTTCGAGACCGGCATCCGCAAGACCGTGCGGTGGTACCTGGACCACCCCGACTGGGTGGCCCAGGTGCAATCGGGCGCCTACCGCGACTGGGTGGCCACACACTACGGCGCCGCCGTGACCAGCCCATGAAGATCCTGCTGCTGGGCAAGAACGGCCAGCTCGGCTGGGAGCTGCAGCGCAGCCTGGCGCCGCTGGGCGAGCTGGTGGCGCTGGATCGCCGCGGCGCGCCAGGCCTGTGCGGCGACCTGGGCGAGCCCGACGGCCTGGCCGCCACGGTGCGCCAGCTTTGCCCCGACGTCATCGTCAACGCCGCCGCCTACACCGCCGTCGACCGCGCCGAAAGCGAGCCCGAACTGGCGCGCCGCATCAACGCCCACGCGCCGGCCGTGCTGGCGCGCGAGGCCGCCGCCTGCGGCGCCCTGCTGGTGCACTACAGCACCGACTACGTGTTCCATGGTCAGGGCCAGCGGCCCTGGGCCGAGGACGACCCCACCGGCCCGCTGAACGTCTATGGCCAGACCAAGCTGGAGGGCGAGCAGGCCATCCTGCGCAGCGCCGGTCGCCACCTGATCCTGCGCACCAGCTGGGTCTACGCCGCGCGCGGCGGCAACTTTGCCCGCACCATGCTGCGCCTGGCGCGCCAGCAGCCGCGCCTGACCGTGATCGACGACCAGTGGGGCGCGCCCACCGGCGCCGAGCTGATCGCCGACGTCAGCGCGCACGCCATCGTGCAGCTGCGCGCGCGGCCCGACAAGGCCGGC
>JADLIA010000102.1 GCA_020848515.1 Rubrivivax sp.
CAGCGAAGTGCGCGCGCCGGTCGAGGACATCATCGGCAAGGCGCTGGCCGAGTTCCTGGAAGAGCGCCCGAATGACGCCAAGATCATCTGCGGCAAGATCGTCGAGGCCGCCCGCGCGCGCGAAGCCGCCCGCAAGGCCCGCGAGATGACGCGCCGCAAGGGCGTGCTCGACGGCTTCGGTCTACCCGGCAAGCTGGCCGACTGCCAGGAAAAAGACCCCTCCCAGTGCGAGATCTACATCGTCGAGGGCGACAGCGCCGGCGGCAGCGCCAAGCAGGGGCGTGACCGCAAGTTCCAGGCCATCCTGCCGCTGCGCGGCAAGATCCTGAACGTCGAGCGCGCGCGCTACGAAAAACTGCTCACCAGCAACGAGATCGTCACCCTCATCACCGCCCTGGGCACCGGCATCGGCCGCAGCGCCGAAGACGGCAACGGCAACGGCAGCACCAAGAGCGGCGCCGACGACTTCAACATCGACAAGCTGCGCTACCACCGCGTCATCATCATGACCGACGCCGACGTCGACGGCGCCCACATCCGCACCCTGCTGCTCACGTTCTTTTATCGCCAGATGCCCGAACTGGTCGAGCGCGGTCACATCTACATTGCCCAGCCGCCGCTGTACAAGGTCAAGAACGGCAAGGAAGAGCTGTACCTGAAGGACGGCGCCGCGCTGGACGCCTTCCTGCTGCGCGTGGCGCTGAAGGACGCCGTGGTGCACACCGGCGGCGCCGCCCCGCGGCAACTGAGCGGCGACACCCTCGACGAGCTGGCGCGCCGCCACCAGCTGGCCGAAGCCGTGATCGAGCGTCTGTCGGCCTTCATGGACACCGAGGCGCTGCGCGCCATCGCCGCCGGCGTGACCCTGAACCTGGACACGGTGGAAGCGGCCCAGGCCTCGGCCGCCGTGCTGCAGCAGCACCTGCACGCCGAGCAGGCCAACGGCAGCGCGCCCGAAGTGTCGGGCGAATTCGACCCCCGCAGCGACAAACCGGTGCTGCGCATCAGCCGCCGCCACCACGGCAACGTCCGCCACAGCGTCATCACGCAGGACTTCGTGCACGGCGCCGACTACGCCGCCCTGGCCGAAGCGGCGCAGACCTTCCGCGACCTGCTGGGCGAAGGCGCGCGCGTGCGCCGCGGCGAAGGCGAGCGCCAGCGCGAGCAGGCGGTGGCCAGCTTCCGCGAGGCCATGGCCTGGCTGATCGGCGAGGCCGAGCGCACCACCACGCGCCAGCGCTACAAGGGCCTGGGCGAAATGAACCCCGAGCAGCTGTGGGAAACCACCATGGACCCGGCGGTGCGGCGCCTGCTGCGCGTGCAGATCGAAGACGCCATCGAAGCCGACCGCGTCTTCACCACCCTGATGGGCGACGAAGTCGAGCCGCGCCGCGCCTTCATCGAAACCAACGCGCTGCGGGCGCTGAACATCGACGCCTGAGGGCCCCCGACACCGGCCGGCTGGCGCCGCGCGCCATCCGGGGATCCGGGGCCCCGCCTCCTGTGGCTTCGCGAAGAACAAGCGGACCAACGACAGCGGCTGCATCGGCTTGACCCATGTCCCATGGGTCATCGAAGCGCAACGAGGTCATTCGTCTTTCAAAGCGAGCCCGCTTCAGCCCGGGGCGCTGCCGCGCATCACCTCCAGCGCCAGGCAAAGGTCCTGCCAGGCCTTGGCCTTGTCGGGCAGGGCGCGCAGCAGGTAGGCCGGGTGGTAGGTGACGATCACGGGCACGCCGGCGTAGTGGTGCACGCGGCCGCGCAGGCGGCCGATGGGCTCGCCGGTCTGCAGCAGCGACTGCACGGCAAAGCGGCCCATGGCCAGAATGACCTTGGGCTGCACCAGCGCGACCTGGCGGCGCAGATAGGGTTCGCACTGGGCGATTTCGTCCGGCTGCGGGTTGCGGTTGCCGGGCGGGCGGCACTTCAGGACGTTCGCGATGTAAACCCCGCGCTTCAAGCCGTTGGGGCCTGCAGCGTCCGCCGGTTCAGCGCCGGAAGCTACTGAATTCATAGCGTCGTCGGCCTGCCGCGAGAGTCCGATGGCGGCCAGCATGGCGGCCAGCAACTGGCCGGCGGGGCCGACGAAGGGCTGGCCCTGGCGGTCCTCGGTTTCGCCCGGGGCTTCGCCCACCACCATCCAGTCGGCGCGCCGGCTGCCGGCGCCGAACACGGTTTGGGTGCGCCCGGCGCACAGGCCGCAGGCGCGGCAGGTGGCGACGGCGGCCTGCAGTTGCGGCCAGTCCATGGCCTCCACGCCTTCCGGGCGCGGGCCCAGGGCGCTGGCGGGCGCGGCGGCCGGCGCTGGCGCCGGGGCGGCCGCTTCGGCCATGCGCCGTGGGGTCATCGGGGGGGGCGCCGCGCCCCCCGCGGATTTTGCGTCAAAAAACTTGCTAGGCCGCGCCTCATCTGCGGCAGCAGCTATTGTTTCAGGAGCTTCCAGGGTGACGGGCTGGGGCGCGCGCTGCCACAGCCGGATGCCCATTTCGGCCAGCATGGCGCGCTGGCGTGCGTCCAGCGCCAGGGTCATGGAACGATCCGCGGCGACGGCGCCATCAGGCGGGCTCCAGGCGCAGGTTCATGACCACGGCGTCTTCGCGCAGGCCGTGGCCGTCGGGGTAGTAGCCCTTGCGCAGGCCGACGCGGGCAAAGCCGTGGCGCAGGTACACCTGCTGCGCGCGGGTGTTGCTGGCGCGCACTTCCAGCCACAGCCATTCGGCCTGGCGCGCGCGCGACCACAGCGCCAGCGCGTCCAGCATCACCAGCGCCCAACCCTGGCGCTGGTGGACCGGCGCCACCGTGATGTTGAGCAGGTGCACCTCGCGATGACCGAGCATGGCGACGAAGTAGCCCAGCAGCTCGTCGCCCGCCAGCAGGCACTGCGCCTGGTGGCCGGCGGCCAGGCTGTCGCGGAAGTTGCCGCGCGACCAGGGGTGGCTGTAGGCGCTTTGCTCGACCGCCAGCACGGCGTCCAGCCGCTCGGGCGTCATGGGGGCGAAATGGGCCTCCAGTGCGGCCGCGGGGGCGGGGGAAGGGGGCGACAGCAGGGTGCTCATGGGGTCTGGGCCGGGGCGCTGCGGGCGGCAGCGCGCTCGGCCGTAGTCTGCGCCACTTTGTCGCGGATGTAGAGCGGCAGCGCCTGATCGGCCGGCACCGCCCGACCGGCGGTCAGGCCGGCCGGCGCCAGCGCCAGCAGCGCCTGGGCGCCGGGCAGGGCGTGCACCTGCGGCAGCGCCCGCAGCGCGGGCGGCAGGCGCTCGCCATGAACGGCCATGGCGTTGCCGGCCAGCACCGCCCCGGGCGGCGGCGCCGGCAGCCGCTCGGGCGCGCAGACCGCCGGCTCGGCCAGGGTCTGCCAGCCGTGGTCGGCGGACCAGGCGTAGGCGGCGTGGTAGACCTCGCCCATGCGCGCGTCCAGCAGCGCCAGCACCCGGGTGGCGCCGGCCGACTGGCGCGCCGCTTCGGCCACCGCCAGCAGGGTGTCCAGCGGCAGCACCGGCAGGCCGGCACCCCAGGCCAGCCCCTGCGCCACCGCGCAGGCGGTGCGCAGCCCGGTGAACGAGCCCGGCCCGCGCCCGAACACGATGGCGTGCAGATCGCCCAGCGCCAGCCCGGCTTCGGCCAGCAGCCGCTGCACCGTGGGGATCAGCGTGGCCGAGGCCTGCGCCCCGCCGGCGCCCTGGTGCGCCCAGCGGCGGCCGTCGGCGCCGCGCTGCACCGCCACCGACAGCTGCTCGGTGCTGGTGTCGAAGGCCAGCAGGTTGAAGGCCGTCTGGTTCATGAGGCTTTTACGGCTCCAGCGCTTGTCTGGCGTGCGCCAACAGCTATCGAATCAGGAGTGACCGGGCGCGCCGCCCGCACCCCGAACAGGATGCCGGCGGTCACCAGCGCCAGCCCGGCCAGCAGGTTCAGGCCCAGCGGCTCGCCCAGCAGCAGCACCGCCCCCAGCGCCGACAGCCCGGGCACCAGGGCGGTGATCATGGTCGAGCGCACCGGCCCGAACACGCGCACCATCTGCACGAAGGTGATGCCCGAAATCACCACCGAGCCGACGCCCTGGAACAGCGCCTGAAACAGCAGCTCGCCCCACGGCGCCTGCGCCAGGCGCGTGGGCAGCAGCCCGGCAGCGGCCAGCAGGGCGAACGCCGGCACGTAGACGAAGAACGCCAGCGCCGTGATGGCGATGGTGGCGCGCACCGGATCGAGCCCGAAGCGGCGCGCCAGCACGCTGTAGACCGACCAGCAGAAGGCCGCGCCCATGAAGATCAGGTCGCCCTTCCACACTTGACCGCCGTCGAACGCCGACAGCAGGCCGCTGCCGCCCACCGCCAGATCCCCCGCCACGATGCAGGCCAGACCGAGCGCGCGTGGGCGCGAGATGCGCTCGCCCAGCAGCGGCAGCGCCAGCAGCGCCGTCCACAGCGGCAGGCTGCCCGGCATCAGCACCGAGGCGTGCGCCGCCGGCGCGTAGAAGAAGCCCGCATAGCACAGGATGGCGTACACCAGCCCGCCGAACAGCCCGGTCAGCAGCGTGGGGCGCAGCGGCAGCGGCGAAAAGCCCAGCAGCGAACGCTGCCCCGGCGCGGCGCGCCGCGCCAGCAGCCAGCCCCAGGGCAGCAACACCGCACCCGCACCCAGGATGCGCAGCAGGGCGATGTCGAACGGCAGCAGGGTGTGCGCCGCCGAGGCGCGGCCGATGACGATGAAGCCGGTCCAGATCGCCACCGTGACCACGGCCGCCGCGATGCCGACCGTGCGGGGAGA
>JADLIA010000103.1 GCA_020848515.1 Rubrivivax sp.
ACGTTCAAGGAAAACTACGCCGGGCTCATCGTCCTCACGGACAACCCGGTGAAATGGGTTTGGGCGGCGGTCGCGCTGACCCTGGTGGCGGTCTTTCCGCTGGTGGCCAACAGCTACACGCTCAACCTGGCCACCATGGTTGCGGTTGCCGGGGTTGCGGTGATCGGCCTGAATCTGCTGACGGGCATCGCGGGCCAGCTCTCGCTGGGTCATGCGGGCTTCATGGCAGTTGGTGCGTATGCACAGGCGATTCTGACCACCGATTACGGTTGGCCAGGACTGCTGGCCATACCCGTGGCAGGCGTGCTGGCGGCGATTTCAGGCCTGGTGGTTGGCGTGCCGTCGCTGCGTTTGAGGGGACTCTACCTGGCGCTGACCACGCTGGGTTTTTCCTACATCGTCACGCATATTCTGGTGGAGTGGGAAAGCGTGACCCGGGGGCCGAGCGGCATGCCCGCCGAGGCGTTGCGCATTCCCGGTACCGACCTGGGGCCTGATCAGGCGGTGTATGCCGTGGCCTGGAGCGTGCTGGTACTGGCGGTACTGGCCAGCCTGAATCTGAACCGCAGCCGCATCGGGCGGGCATGGCACGCGCTGCACGAGCACGACATCGCGGCCAGTGCGATGGGCATCAATCTCACGGCCTACAAGTTGCAGGCGTTCCTGGCGAGCTCGTTTTTTGCCGGCTGTGCGGGCGCGCTGATGGCCGGGCAGACGCGCTACGTCAATGTGGACAGTTTCAGCATTCTGCTCAGTGTGGAGATGCTGGCGATGTTGATCGTGGGCGGCATCGGCCGCGTCTCGGGTGCTGTGCTGGGCGCTGCCTTCATTGTCATGTTGCCGGAGTTGCTGCGATGGGGTGTGGACGGCGTGGGCGCGGGGCTGCAAGCACTGCTGGCGAACCACGCCCCTGAGACCAAGGAGTTGCTGTACGGAGCAGTGATCCTGCTGTTCCTGCGCTTCGAACCCGAAGGACTTGCCGGTATCTGGCGCAAGTTCAAGCGGTTTTTCGTGAACTGGCCGCTATCGCGTTGAGCGGCCACCCATTCAATCACTGAAGGAGACAAGCATGACTGCAACAGGAAAATCGCGTCTGAGTCAGGCCCTGGTGGGTCTTTCCTTGGCCGTGCTCGCGCACGGCGCGCAGGCGCAGGACAGTGGCATTACCGACAAGGAAATTCTCATCGGCGAGGTCCTGATGCTTTCCGGGCCGGCAGCTTTCATTGGCAAATCGGCCCAGGTTGGCTCCAAGCTTGCCGCCGCCGAGATCAATGCCGCCGGCGGCGTGCTGGGCCGCCAGCTGAAGGTACTGTACGAAGACGATGGTTATGTGCCCTCTCGCTCCGTGTCATCGGTGCGCAAGCTGATCGACGTGGACAAGGTGTTTGCCATCACCGGTACCACGGGCGGTTCGGGCGTGACTGCCATCATGCCGGTGATCGAGCAGGCTTCGGTGCCGACCATCGTGCACGTGGCGCCCAACGCCGCTGTGCTCAACCCGCGCAAGCCCACCGTGTTCATGATCGGCCCCGACTACGACGTCGCTGCGTACGAAGGACTGCGCTACCTTGCCGAGAAGCAGGGCAAAAAGGGCGCGAAGTTTGCCGTGCTCTACCAGAATGACGACTATGGCAAGGGCGTGCTGCGTGGCTTCCAGAAGGCGGTGAAGGAGCTGGGGCTGAATGCAGTGGCCGAAGTGCCTTACCAGCGCGGAGCCCGCGATTTCAGCGCCGAGGCACTGCGCCTGCAGCAGGCGGGGGCCGAAGTGCTCTATCTGGGCACGACCGTGACCGAACCGGGCGGCATTCTGACCGAGACGCGCCGGCTCGGCATGGACATGACCGTGATCGGCAACTGGGCGGCAGGGTTGTCGGCCACCATCCGCCTGGCTGCGCCGGCTGGCTATGACTACTTTTTCAACGACTACTACGCCGCGCTCAATGACCCGGCGGGCAAACGCCTGGTGGAAAGCGCCCAGAAACACCTGAGCGCGGATGAGCAGGCCTCGCTGAGCCGCTATTCGATCAGTGGTTACGTGGGCATCCGCGTCATGGCAGAGGCCATCAAGCGCTGCGACAAGCGCCTGACGCGCGCTTGCGTGACCGAGCAGCTTGGAAAGCTCAAGGACTTTGCCACCGGCGGTCTCAGTGGCCCGATCTCGCTGGATAACCCACAGGGCCATGCGGTGCCGCCGCTCAAGATGTTCCAGGTCAACGCCAAGGACGGCAGCCTGCGCGCGGTCACCGACTTCATGCCCTACACCAGCCGGTAACCTCATGACAGTGCATTACATGAACCGCGGTCCGGCGGCGTGGATCGTCCTGGACCGTCCCGAGGCGCTCAATGCGCTGGATTTCGGGATGCTGGAAGAGCTGGCGCAGGCCATGCAGCGTGCAGACGCCGATCCGGACGCCCGCGTGGTGGTCCTGACGGGTCAGGGCCGCGCCTTCTGCGCCGGCGGGGACATTGCCCAGCTGCGGGCGGACATGGAGGCCGCACCGGGCCAACCCAGCCGGTATGTGGACGCCGTGGAGCGCGGTTTTGACGCAGTTCGTGCACTCAGCAAACCCCTGGTCGGCTGTGTCAATGGCGTGGCCGTCGGGGGTGGGTTGGAGTTGCTGCTGTGCTGCGACCTCGTGATCGCGGCAAGAACGGCACGCATCGGTGATGGTCATGCCAACTACGGCATCTTTCCTGGCGGAGGTTCTTCGGCCCTGCTGCCGCGGGCGCTGCCCATCAACCTGGCACGGCATCTGTTGTTCACCGGGGCGCTGTGGCCTGCCGCGCGGTGGCACGAACTGGGCCTGGTCAATCAGCTGGCTGATCTCACGGCGCTTGAACAGGAAACCCAGACCCTGGCCGAAGACCTGGCCCGCAAGAGTCCGCGTCTGCTGGCGCGACTCAAGCAAACCATCAACACCTGCCTGGACAAGCCCCTGGCCCAGGCATTGCGCGACGAGCTTGGCGAGTTGCGCAGTCACATGCAGTCGGCCGACATGCGCGAAGGCACCTCGGCCTTCCTGGAAAAGCGCACTCCGCTCTACTCCGGCAACTGATCGTATTCACATGACGCAAGTTCTCATCGTAGGCGTGGGCATGACGCCGTTCGCCCGTCACCCCGAATTGACGGCCAAGCAACTGGTCGAATGGGCTGTGCGCGATGCGCTGGCCGATGCCGGCTGTGAGCCGGCGCAAGTCCAGTCGGCCTTCTATGGCAACTGTGCGCAGGGGCTGCTCGATGGCCAGCACCTGGTACGCGGCCAGATGGCGCTGCTGCCTCTGGCGCTGCAGGGCATACCCATCATCAATGTGGAAAACGCCTGCGCTACCGCCAGCACGGCGTTGCACATGGCCTTTCACTACCTGCGCTCGGGCGCCTGCGACATTGCGCTGGCGGTGGGGGTGGACAAGCTGTTCACCGCCGAGCGCGAGCGCCGGTTCGCCATCTTTGACGCCGCCTGGGATGTGGACACGCCCGCGCAGAACCATGCGCACTTCACGGCGCTGGGCAAGGGTGTCGCCATCCCCGAAGGATCCGTTTCCCCGGCGCAGTACAGCCCCTTCATGGATGTCTACGCCGGGTTTGCGCGTCAATACATGGAGCGCTTCGGCATCACGCAGCGTCAGTTGGCGGCCATTGCTGCGAAAAACCGCAACCACGCCGTTGCCAATGAGCGAGCCCAGTTCCGCCAGGCCATGACGGTGGAGGAGGTGCTTGCCTCGCCTCCCATCACCTACCCATTGACATTGCCCATGTGCGCACCCATTTCCGACGGCGCCGCCGCTGCCCTGTTGTGCACTCCGGCGGGTCTGGCGCGCCTGCAAGGGCTCAGGCGGCGCGCTGTCATCGTGCACGCCAGCGTGCTGCGCACGGCCACTGCGCGCGACGCGCAAGACCTGGAGCATCACCTGACCCGCCTGGCTGCGCAGCAGGCCTATGAGGCGGCGGGCATGGGCCCGGGCGACATGCACCTGGCCGAGGTGCATGACGCCACCGCCATGGGAGAGCTGATGCAGACCGAGAACCTGGGATTCTGCGGCCTGGGCGAGGGCGGCGAGCTGGCCGAGCGCGGCGAGACAACCCTCGGCGGCCGCATCCCGGTGAACCCTTCCGGTGGACTGGAGAGCAAAGGACATCCCATTGGCGCCACCGGGCTGGGGCAGATTTTCGAGCTGGTCGCACAGTTGCGCGGTGAGTGTGGCTCGCGCCAGGTTCAGGGGGCGCGACTGGCCGTGCAGGAGAACGCCGGCGGCATCTGGGGCGTCGAGGAGTCGGTGGCCCATATCGGGATCTATGGAGCCGCATCATGAGAATGCGGGACGCCGTGGTGCTGATCTCGGGCGCGGCATCCGGCCTCGGGTGGGGCGCTGCCCAGTACTGTGTGCGCGAGGCAGGCGCACGCGTGGTGATGCTGGATCGCAACGCTGAACAGGGCGCGGCGCGGGCGGCGGAATTGGACCCAGGTCGATGCCTGTTCGTGCAGGCGGATCTGGCCGATGAGGCGCAGGTGGCAGGGGCCGTGCAGCGGGCCGTCGAACACTTCGGTTCCCTGCATGCCTGCTTCAGCTTTGCGGGGGTGGTTTCACCGATGCGCATGCTGGATCGAGACGGCAAGGCCAGCTCGGGCGCGACGTTCGCTCGCACCGTGGCCATCAACCTGGTGGGGACCTTTCATCTGCTGTCTCACTGCGCGCAGCAGATGCAGCGCAACCCGCCAGACGACGACGGGGAGCGCGGCGTGCTCGTCACCATTGCCTCGGGCGCGGCCTTCGATGGCCAGGTCGGGCAGACCGCCTATGCGTCTAGCAAAGCCGGACTGGTGGGTCTGTGCCTGCCAGCGGCGCGCGAGCTGGCAGGGATCGGCATTCGGATCAACACCATTGCTCCGGGCGCGTTCTGGACGCCCATGCTGGAGAGCTTGCCGGAAACGGTGTTGGAGCGCATTCAAGCCGATTTTCAGTTTCCGCGGCGCTTTGGACGAGCAGAGGAGATTGCCGCCTTGTGCTGTCATATCGCCGAGAATCACTTCATCAACGGCGAATGCATCCGGCTCGACGGAGCATTTCGACTGCCCCCTCGGTAGGATGGTTGCCGTCCGCAGGCCATCTGGGTTGATCCCCCCCCACGTCACCAGACATGTCGCGAGTTGCCCGTTCACCCCGCCGTTCGGCCGACGCCAACCCTGTCGCTTCGGCGCCCGCACGGCGCAGGCGCCTTTCCAAGGAGGAGCGCTGGGAGGAAATCCTGGTGGTGGCCGAGCAGGTGTTCAGCGAGATGGGCTATGACTCTGCCACGGTGGCCGAAGTCGCGCGGCGGGCCGGTGTGGTGGAGGGCAACGTCTATCGCTACGTCAAGACCAAGCGCGAGTTGCTCGCACACGTGATTTCCGAGTGGTACAGCCGCACGAATGCGGAGCTCGAGAACGAGTTGCGGCATATCACGTCGGTACGCAGCCGCTTGCGCTTTCTGATTGCGGCGCATCTGCGCGCCTTGCGGGACAGTCCCGGTCTGATGCGCCTGATCATTCGCGAACTGCGCACCAGCGATACCGAGTTTCGCGCCATCGTCGGCAAACTCAACCAGCGCTATACGTGGCACCTGCGTCACGCCATCGAGTGCGGGGTCGAATCTGGCGAGTTCGGCAGGGACATTCCTGTCAGGCTGGTGCGCGACATGATCTTCGGGGGCATCGAGCACCACGCCACGCGCTACCTGATGGGGGAAGGTTCGCTGGATGTCGAAAGCACCGCGGATCAGATCCTGTTTCTGCTGCTTCATGGGGTACAGGCGCCCCCCGGCGCGGGAAATGCCAGACGCAGTCGAAAGCCGGGCGACAAGCCTTTGACGTGACCGGCGTCGGACACTAGTATCACGACACATAAATAACGAAACATGAATACACTTTGCAAGTCGTCATCTGACCGACGGAGGTGTATTCATGCGCCAGACGCAATTGCATTTGAGCGAGGAAGACCGCGCGGTGGTCGAAGAGGTCCGCAGCAAGGGGCTTCATCGCAGTCGGGAGATCCACCGGGCGCACATGCTGGCGTGCCTGGATCGGGGCGTGCCGGAGGCACAGATCCTGGCGGTACTGGGTGTGGGACGCACGGCGTTGTGGCGCACACGGGCGGCGTACTTGCAAGGCGGCCTGGAACTCGCGCTGTTCGACGTGACCCGCCCCGGCCGCCCGCGCACGTACGACACGGACGTGGAGGCGCAAGTCACGGCGCTGGCGTGCTCGGCGCCGCCCGAAGGACGCAAGCGCTGGACGATGGTCGAGCTCGAGCGCGCCGCCCGGCGCGAGCCAGCGCTGGGCAATTTGAGTCGCGAGACGGTGCGCCGCATGCTCAAAAAAACGACCTCAAACCCTGGCGGCGGCTGATGTGGTGCATCGGCGAGCTGACCGAGGAGTACCGTCACCGCATGTACGCACTGTTGGCGCTGTACGCCCAACCGTTCGATCCACGCGAACCCGTGGTGTGCATCGACGAGAAGAGTCTGCAGCTGATCGGTCACAGTCGTGCGCCATTGCCGATGTCGCCCGGCATCCTCGCCAAGGACGACTACGAGTACGTCCGGCGCGGCACCAGCAACCTGTTCGTCGCCGTCGAGCCCAAGGCAGGACAGCGCTTGATCGCGGTCACCGCGCAGCGTGGCAAGGTCGACTTCGTCGAATTCATCGCCTCGCTGCTCGGTGGCGCCTACGCCAGGGCGCGCCGGGTCCACCTCGTGTTGGATAACCTGAACATCCACTTCAGGAAATGCTTCGACGATGTTCTGGGGCGCCGCGCGGCCGCCAAGTTGCTGCGGCGCGTGCAATTTCACTACACGCCCAAGCACGCGAGCTGGCTGAACATGGCGGAGATCGAAATCGGCATCCTCAGCCGCCAATGCCTGGATCGCCGCTGGGCCGACCGCCACACTCTGCGGCGCGAAGTCGAGCAGTGGCAGCTCGCTCGCAACGCTGCCAAGCAAACCATCGAGTGGAAGTTCACTCGACAGGATGCGGATCGCAAGCTCGGGCGCCATTACGTTCCGTTATTTACGTGTTGATGTACTAGGTTAGTCCAGCGTCAGACCGATCGACTTGATCAGGGCCGTCCAATCCTGCAGATCCTTGGCCACAGTGGCCTTGAACTGCTCCGGCGTGGCGAGCGGCAGGTCGGTGAAGTTCAGCTCGAGCATGCGCTTGGCGACGACCGGGTCTTTCAATGCGGTCTGGATCGCTTCGTTCAGCTTGGCGACGATCGCCGGCGGCGTCTTGCCGGGCGCGAACACGCCGTACCAGGAGTAGGTGGTGAACGGGTAGCCGGCTTCGTTCAGCGTCGGCACGTCGGGCAGCTGCGGCAGGCGGGTCGGGGTCGAGCTGACCAGCGCCTTCACCCGGCCGGCCTGGACCAGCGGAATGCTGGTCGAGACATCCGACCAGTTGGCGTCCACCTGACCGCCGACCAGGTCCTGGTTGCACGGCATGCTGCCCTTGTACGGGACGTGGGTCATGGTCAGGCCCGCCTGCTTCATCAGTACCTCCATGGTCAGGTGCCCGCCCGAGCCGGCGCCCCAGGAGCAGTAGTTGAGCTTGCCGGGGCGCGCCTTGGCGTAGTCGACGAATTCCTTGAGGTTGCTGACCGGCAGGTCCTTGCGCACCATCATGATGTTGCCGCCGCGGCCGATCTGCGCCACCGGAGCGAAGTCCTTCAGGGGATCGAACGGGGGCTTCTTCAGCAGCACGGGGTTGACCACCATCGCCGCCGTGTAGGTGAACAGCAGCCGATAGCCATCGGCCGGCGCGCCGAGGACGTTCTCGGCACCCAGCAGGCCGTTGGCGCCCGGGCGGTTGTCGATGATGAAGGGCTGCTTCAGCGCCTTGCCCAGGACGTCGGCGAACATGCGCGCGATGGTGTCGGTGCCGCCACCGGCCGCCGTGGGCACCACCAGGGTGACCGGCTTGATCGGGTAGCTGGCGGCGTCCTGGGCTTGCACCGCCAGGCTGGCGGCAAGGGCGACGACGGCGCAGGTGGCGCGCAGGGCGAAAGAGGTCATGGTGGTCTCCTGTTGAAATGGTCAATGAATGCCAAAGCGGTCCTGCGTGCCCTGCTCGATCATGTCGGCGCCCACGCGGTACAGGTTGCGTGACACGTAGCTGGGCACCTGCCGGGCGCGCTCGCGCAGCCATTGGGCCTTGAGCCGGCGCGCGTGCGCGATCTCGGGTGCCGGGCCGCTGGCGGTGGCCAGCAGGTCGATCACGTGCAGCGCCAGCTGCCAGCGGCCGGCGTCGGCCAGCGCCTGGGCACTGGCGATCACCGCCGCCTTGTCGGTGATGGCGGCCGCCACGGCCTCGCCCACCGCCGGCGGTGGCTCGGGGTGCAGCGTGGTTGGGTTGCGGTCCCACCAACCGTTCTCCGACCGGTAGATGTCGCGCACGATGTAGCTGGGGTCGCCGTAGGTGGGCTTCATCCAGGGCACGGCAAACAGCTCGTCGGGGTAGTGCATGGCGGCCAGCACCTGCTGCTCGTTCAGGCCTTCGTTCATCAGCCGCACCACCTCGGCGCGCAGCCAGCGCAGCGCCTGGGCCGTGTGCAGCAGCACGCGCTGCACCTCGTCCTCGCCGGCAATCGCCGGGCCAAATTCGCGCACCGCCGAGACCGGGCGCAGCGCCGCCATGGCCTCCAGCGTGTCGGCCCAGCGCACCGTGTCGCGCAGGGTGCGAAACGGCGTGCCGATATTGGGGATCGAGTCGAGCAGGGCCGGGCCGCCGTACAGCAGGCGCTGGCCGGGGTGCCACAGGGCGATGGCGTCGTCGGTCTCGGAGGGTGCCCAGAACAGCTCGACCCGCTGCTCGCCGCTGCCGATGACGAGGCGCTCGCCAAAGGTCTCGGTCGGATCGTGCATGGGCAGGCGCTGGTCGAAGAATCCCGGCGCCCGGTTGAACTGGATCTCGGCCATGCGGTGCTGCAGGGCCTGGGTCTCGCGGTAGCGCGCGTAGCGGCGCGGCAGGTTGGCGTGCGCGATCAGGCGCGGCGCCGGCTCGCCGCGCTGGCGTGCGTGCTCCAGCCACACCGGCACGCCCGAGTTGTAGCCGATGTGGCCATGGCTGTAGCACAGCGCGTGCACCGGCGCGTCGCTGAGCTGGCGCAGGGCGTCGATCATGCCCTGCGTCACCTTGCCGCCGGGGCCGGCGTCGATCACCACCAGGCCGGCGTCGGTCTCGGCGACGAAGGACTGCCCCTGCCCGCGCAGGATGTGCAGGCCGGGCGCCACGGTTTCGCTGCCGGTGCCCACCAGCAGCAGCGGCTTGTCGTCATCGGAGGGGTTCATTGCGGGGCTCCAGCCTCATCCAGGCGGTCCAGGGCGGGCAGCGCGTACCGGCCGTCCAGCAGTGCCTCGCGCGGCACGTAGGCGCGCAGGCAGACGTAGAAATCGCCAGCCGGCGCCGGCAGCCAGTTGGCGTGCGCGGCGGCGTCCGTGGGTGGCGCGTGCTGCAGATACAGCGTCAGGCCGCCGTCGGCGTCGGGGCGCAGGCCGGGCGTGCGGTCGCCGATGGCGTAGCGGTCGATGGGGTTGTCGACCAGCATGTAGTCGCGTGCGTCGTACATGGTGAGCGACCAGAAGGCATCGACCGGCGGCAGCGCGCCGGGGGCGAAGCGCAGGCGGTAGCGGTGGGCGCCGTTCAGCGGCCTGCCGCGCCCGTCGTGCCAGGCGATCGGATAGGTGGCCTCGCGGCTCTCCAGCATGCCGATGTACTTCAGCGCCACCTGGGCCCGTGCCAGGTGGTCGTTGCCGAAGTGGCCTTCGATCAGCGGGGGCTGGTTCCAGCCGCTGGGCAGCAGGCGCCCGATCTGGGCCTGGCGCAGGCGCGGCAGGGTGGTGTCGAGCGCGTCTTGCAGCACCTGCGCCTGCGCCGGCGTCAGCGGCGCGGCGTCGGGGCCGATGCCGACGGCGGCCAGGCGCGCCAGCTCGGCCTGTTCCTCCGCCGGCGGCGGGTTCTGGCGCAGCGCGGCGTTCACCTGCGCGGCAAAGTGCGCCGCGCTGGCCGGCGCCTTGGGATCGCACGCCGGGTCGAACAGGCGTGGCGCAGGTGGCCGGCCCGCCACCCAGTCGGCCAGTGGGCGCAGCTTGAAGCCGTCCTGCAGCGCGTTCACCGCGGCCACGTCGTGCGGGCCTTCAACCAGGATGCGGCCGATGATCCACAGCCAGCGTGTGGGCGCCTGGATGCGCGCGCCGGGGGCGTCGAACGCGGCCGGCAGCTCGCCCTGCCAGCCGGGTGGCACGATCACGAACGCGCGCGCCCGGGTGCCCGTCAGGCGCTGGCCGAGGTGGGCGAACGGGTTGGTGTAGAAGTCCAGCAGGCCGAGCACGTAGTAGCGCCCGGCGGTGTCGGGCACGTCGATGACCAGCGGGCCCGCGCCCAGGTCCAGCCAGGCGTTGGTGTAGAGCGTGTCGTGGTTAGGCGTGACCACCCTGCTGCCGCCGGCGCGCAGCAGCTGGCGCGCATGCACGAAGGTGTTGCACCAGCGCTGGGGCGCTGGCGCCTCGGCGCCGGACTCGGTGCGGCGCGGCGAGGTGGCGGCGCGCATGCGCGCCATCTCGTACAGCGGGTAGGCATAAACCACGGCCGCTTCGGCCAGGTCGGACGGCGCGGCGTCCGAACGTTCCGTCGCGTTCATGGCTGGTCCTTGAGCGGCTGCAATTCGGGGATGCGCCAGTCGCGAAAGCCTTCGCGCGGGTGGTACATGCGCAGGATCAGGTAGAAGCGCCCGGCCGGCGCGGGCAGCCAGTTGCGGGTGTCGGCAGGCCGCTGGTGGCCGATCTCCAGGCGCAGACTGCCGTCGGCCGCGTGGTGCAGGCCGGGTGTGCGGTCACCGATCGAATGGCGCTGGATCTCGTTGCCGTACAGGAAGCGGTTGCCGTCGTAAAGCGTGACCGACCAGAAGGCATCCACCGGCGGCAGCTCGCCGGCTTCGAACTGCATCACGTAGCGCTGCCGGCCATCGAGCGGCTGCTGCTGGGCGTCGAAGTGCGCCGCCGCATACACCGCCTCGTCGGTGGCCAGGGCCCCCAGGCCCAGGTAGGCCACGCGGGCGCGGCCCAGGTATTCGTTGCCATAGCGCCCGGTGGCGCCGTGAATCATCCACGGCCTGGGGCGGCGATTGCGGCCCTGGGCGGCCACCAGATTGACCCCGTCGGCAAAGCCCTCGATCAGGCCTTCGCGCGCCGGTTCGTCCAGCGCCTCCCAGGCAAAGCTGGCCAGGGGCAGCAGGCCGATCTGGCCGAACCAGGCCACCAGGCCACGGTCTTGCGTCCGGCCGGGCGCTTCGGCCATGGCCTGGCAGAGGTTGGTGAAAAAGCGTGGCGCCACCTGGGCAGCGGGTTCGCCGTTCTCGAAGGCGGCGGCCATGGCATCGACCGGCTCGCCCCTCCAGTGCTCGACGGCCGCCGGGCGCGCGCCGTCCGGCGTGCCGGGGGCCGGGCGCAGCACGATGTCGGCCTGCAGGCGGCGCGCCGCCGACCGGTCGCTTTCATCGCCCACCACGATGCGGCCGATCAGCCACACCAGGTCGGTGGGGCAGCGCACCACGCGGTGACCCCGCAGGGCTTCGGGCACGCTGCCGTGCGGGCCGACCAGCACCACGGTGCCGCCCTCGGTGCCGCAGTTGCGCGGACCCAGGTTGTCGAAGTTCTCGGTGTAGGCGTCGTACAGCGCCAGCACGAAGTAGCGGCCGGCGTGCGCGCTGGACGACGGCACGGTGAGCAGCTGCGGCCCGTCCTTCAGGTGAATCCAAGACAGCGTGTAGAGCAGGTCGTTGGCGGGGGTGACCACGTCGCGGTCGGCGTCGGTGGAGGGGCGCTCGCTGTGGTGCAGCGTGTTGCAGCGCATGCCGCGCGCGTCCATGTTGCGCGCGTCCGCCTTGCCGGCATCGCGCGGATCGGTCTGCTTGCGGCAGGTGCGGTAGGTCTCGGTCAGCGGGTAGCCGTAGACGAAGGCGGTCAGACCGATGGAGCGCGCCAGGGCGCGCCGGGCCTGCGACAGATCGGGAGGGGTTCGTGCCATTGTCGGATCCTGGGTGTCGAGCGGGATCAATCCACGGTCACGCCGGTGTCGCGCGCCAGCTTCAGCAGCTTGGGCAGGGCGTCCTTGTAGAGCGCGGTGGCTTCGGCCGGGGTGTCGCCCATGGGCTCCAGGCCCAGGCCTTCCATGCGCTCCTGGACTTCGGGCTGGCGCACCACCAGCGCGACTTCCTTGCCCAGGCGTTCGACGATGGCGTCCGGCGTCTTGGCGGGGGCCATGAGGTAGTAGGGCGCCGTGGTCATGTAGACGTCGTCCTTGTAACCCTGCTCGGCGAAGGTGGGCACGTCCGGCAGCGCCTTGGTGCGGGTCGACCCGAACACCGCCAGCGGGCGCAGCTTGCCGGCGGTGATGTGGGGTTTGAGCGCGGCGGTCGAGCCCACCGCCATCGGGATCACGCCGCTGATCAGATCCATGGCCATGGGGGCCTCACCCTTGTACGCGGCCAGCGCCGTCTGGGTGCCGTAGGTCTTGTCCATGAAGACCTGCAGCTGGTGCGGCTGCACGCCCGGCCCCCAGGAGCCCATGGTGTATTTGCCGGGTGCCTTCTTGACCAGATCGAGCAGCTCCTTGTAGGTCTGGGCCGGCACCGACGGGTTGACGGCCAGCACGGTGCGCGGCAGCGCGATGTCCGAGATCAGGCGCAGGTCGGTCTCCGGGTCGTAGGGCAGCTTCTTGTAGATCGCCTTGAAGGAGGTGACCGCGCCGGGAATCGTCAGCAGCACGGTATAGCCGTCAGGCGCCGCCTTCGCCACATGGTCGGCGCCGATGATGCCGCCCGCGCCGGCCTTGTTCTCCACGATGACCGGTTGCCCGAGTCGCCTGGACAGCCCGTCGGCGATGGCGCGCGCCAGTGTGTCGCTGCCGCCTCCAGCCGCAAACTGCACCACGATGCGCACCGGCTTGTTTGGATAGGCGCTCTGTGCCCAGCTGCCGGTCAGCGGTAGCAGCAGGCTCACACTCAGGCCCAGGGCGCGCAGCCAGCGGGCGTGTCTGTGGGTTCGGCTCATCTTCATCTCCTCAGATATCCAGGTTCAGGCAAACCAAAGCGGAAGGCGCCGGCACTCAGCCCGCACCCGTCGCGGCGCGACCGATCACCAGGGCGTCGACGGCGATCGCACCGCCTTCCGCCGCCGGGCGGGCGATCAGCGGGTTGATCTCGGCGCTGACCAGAGAGTCACCGGCACGCATGGCGAACTCGGCCAGCGCGCACAGGACCTCGGCAATCGATTCCACCTCGACCGCCGGCTGCCCGCGCACGCCGTGAAAGATGGCCGCTGCGCGCAGCTCCATCACCATGGCACGGGCCTCGTCGCGACCGATCGGCAGCACACGCAGCGACACGTCGCGCAGCAGCTCGACGTGCACGCCGCCCAGCCCGAACATCAGCACCGGCCCGAACACCGGGTCGCGGTGCACACCGGCGATGCATTCCACGCCGCCCGTCACCATGCGGGCCGCCAGCGCGCCATCGATGCGGGCATCGGGGTGGGCCTGGCGGACGTTGTGCGTGATGCGCTCGAAAGCGGCGCGCGCCTGGTCGGCGCTGCCCAGCCGAAGCATCACGCCGCCGGCGTCCGACTTGTGGGGGATGTCGGCGCTGGCGACCTTCAGTGCGATGGCGCCACCCAAGGCATCCACGGCGGCGGCGGCCTGATTCGGTGTGTGGACCAGCCGGTGCTCGACCAGCGGCACCCCGGCGGCGGCCAGCAGCGCCAGACTGTCGGCCTCGGACAGCGTGCCCGGCGGCACGTGCAGGCGGGCAGCGGTCAGGGCGGGGGCCTGCGCCGGGGCGCCTTGGGTGCCCCAGCGGGTCAGCGCCCCGATGCAGCGGATGGCGATGCCCGGGTCGGCAAATACCAGGCAGCCCAGGGCCTCCAGCTCGGCGCGGCGCTCGTCGCTGCACAGCGTGCTGACCGCCAGCAAGGTGTCCGGATGGCGCGCGCGCAGGGTTCGCACCAGGCCCACGATGGCAGGCCAGACCGTAGGTGAAAGCCCCGCTGCCGCGAAGAAGCCCAGCCAGCTGTGAAACGGCTGATCGTTCAGCATCAGCGTGGCGCTGCGCTCCAGCAGGGTGTCGTCGTTGGTCACCTGGGCGGTGACGTCGACAGGGTTGCGCGGGCCGGCAAACGGCACCCAGTCGAGGAGCTGGCGCTGTGCGGCGGCCGACAGCGGTGGCACCTCCAGCCCGGCGGCGCTGGCGTCGTCGGCCATCAGGGCGCCGACGCCGCCGGAGACCGTCATCAATCCGATCGAGCGCCCCTTGGGCGGGCGGGCAATGGCGGCGCTGGCGGCCAACGCAAAAAACTCGCTGATGCTGTGCACGCGCAGCACACCGTAGCGCCGGAACACGGCGTCGTAGACCGCATCGTCGCCGGCCAGCGAGGCGGTGTGCGAGGCCGCTGCCGCCGCGCCCAGTGCGCTGGCGCCGACCTTGACCATCACTACCGGCTTGCCGCGCTGCTGCGCCAGCGCCAGCGCAGCGCGCAGGCGTGGGCCATCGCGGCAGCCTTCCATGTAGGCCATGATGACGTCGGTCTCCGGGTCCTGTGCCAGCCAGGCCAGACCGTCGGCCAGCTGCACGTCGGCCTCGTTGCCGGTGGTGGCCCACAGCGACAGGCCCAGGCCGCGCTCGCGCGCCAGGCTGTAGGCGTAGACGCCGAACGCGCCCGACTGGCTGATCAGGCCGATGCGCCCGGGCTTGACCAGGCCGGCGTTCACCGCCGGCGCGAAGGTGGCGTAGACGTTGTGGCTCGGCCGCATGATGCCCAGGCAGTTGGGGCCCAGCAGGCGAATACCGGCCGCCTGCGCGCGCGCCGCCAGCGCCTGCTGCTGCGCCGCGCCCGCGGCGCCGACCTCGGCATAGCCGGAGGAAAACAACACCATGGTGCGCACGCCGGCGTCCGCCGCGTCGTCCAGCACGGCCGCCACCTGGGCCTGCGGAACGGCCACGATGGCCATGTCCACCGGCGCGCCGATGGCGCGCAGACTCTCGTGCGCGGGCAGGCCCTGCACGCTGCGCGCGCGCGGATTCACCGCGTGCAGCCGGCCGCTGTAGCCGAAACGCCGCAGGTAATCGAGCGGGATGCCGCCGATCTTGGTGGTCTGCTCGGACGCGCCCACCACCGCGATCGAGCGCGGCGCAAACAGCGTGTCGAGCTGGGTGAAATTGAAGTGCTCCATGCTCCGTGTCGTGGGGTGGCATTGCCGGCCCGGCCCTGCGCGCGATCGGTGCGACGCGTCGTCAGCCGACTGATCCGTACTATGCGAAGCTGGGCACCGCAGCGTCTGTCAAGTGATTGACAATTGAGGCCGATTGGGATTGCGTGGAAACCCTATGGACACAGCTCCGGGCCGCAGTGGCCCAGCAATGACGTCAGCGTCGCCGGCCGCTGCCGCGGCGTCGAGCCTGATCCGTCGCGCGCTGGGGCTGTGCCGGATGCTGCGTGGCTGGCCGGGCGAGGTGCTCGATCAGCTGGCTGCCGTGTCCTGGGTCGGGCGCTACCAGCGCCACGAGCAGATCATGGCCGACGATCCGCAGCGGCGCGAGGTGCTGGTGGTGGCTTCGGGTTGCATTGCCGTCGACCACATCGACGCCTCGGGTCAGCACTTTCTGCTGTCCATGTACGGCCCGGGCGACATCACCTCGCTGATTCGCCTGCTGACCGACGCGCCGTTTCACTTCGGCTTTCATGCCCGCGAGCCGTCAACCGTGGTGCATCTTCCCTGTGACGCCATGATGGCCGTGCTCGACGCCCACCCCATCCTCTGGAAGGACCTGTGCCTGCTGATGCTGGCGCGCACCCAGCAAAGCATCCTGCTGCAGCAGCAGCGCTCCAGTGGTCAGATGAAGCAGATGGTGGCGGACGCGGTGGTCCAACTGGTGCGCGCGCGCGGCCTGGACACTGCGGCGCCCGGGGCGGTGTGTGTGCGGGTGTCGCAGACCGAGCTGGCGGCCATGCTGTCGGTGTCGCGCCAGACCGTCAACAAGGTGCTGCAGGCTCTGTGTCAGGCGGGTCTGCTGCGCGTCCACTATGGACGGCTGGAGGGCATCAACCTGGGCCGACTCGAGCGGGTGGCGCGGGGTGAACCTGAGCCGCACTGACCTGGCACACGCCGTGCCCTGCGCCGGCCGCCCGGCCTGCGGCACGCTCTGGCGCTATCGTGTCGGGGCGGCGCGCCGGCCGCCGGCCCGTCGCGGCGCTCCGGCCGTGCGGGTCGCCAACCCTTGCCTGGAG
>JADLIA010000104.1 GCA_020848515.1 Rubrivivax sp.
CTGAACGTCTCGGTGGCCAGCGCGGTCTGCCTGTATGAGGCGCGGCGCCAGCGGGGCTGAAGCGGCTTCGGGTTCAAGATTCGTGACCCATGACCCCATGACCGATGGACCGTGGGTCATTGAACCTAGAAACAGCAGTTGACCGCTTGCCAACTTCGGGCAGACCGCATCGATGCGCGGTCTGGCGGCTGCGATGGCCTTCACCGCCTGGGTGAGTCCGCTGCGCACCCACCCGCACCGCGCTCGGCGCGCCATGCGGCGTTGCTCCTGCTTGCGGGCACGAGCCCGCGGCGTCGTCGCGTCTTGCCTGCCACGCCGAGCGCGGCACGGGCGGGCGCGTCCAACTGCCGTTTCTAGGTTGAACCCAGGTTGAAGCGCAGCGAGGTCATCCTTCATGTCGAAAGCGAGTTCGTGCGAGCCGTCGCTGAAGTACGAATCGTAACTACGCACAAACCCGATGCGGGAAGCTGCCGATGCACGCCCGCAGGGCGCTCGGCTACCGTCGGGCGATCATGCCGTCATCGCTGGTCGCCCGTCCCGCCGAACCCTCGCGCCGCCTTTTGCTGCGGCTGGCGGCGGCCGGCGCGCTCGGCCTGGCTGGCGCGGCGGCGGCACAGCGGCCGACGCCCGAGCGCACCAGCGTGACGCTGGCGGTGGGCGGCAAGACCTCGCTGCCCTGTCTGCCGCTGACCATCGCCGAGCAGCTGGGCTACTTTCGTGACGAGGGCCTGCAGGTCGAACTGCAGGACCACCCCGGCGGCGGCCTGGCGCAGCAGGCGCTGCTGCAGGGGCGTGCCGACGTCGCGGCCGGGGGGTTCGAGCACCCGGTGCTGCTGCGCCCGCGCGGCACCCACTGCCGCGCCTTCGTGCTGCTGGGGCGCGCGCCGCAACTGGTGTTCGGTGTCGGCACGCGGGCGCTGCCCGAGTTTCGTTCCCTGGCCCAGCTCAGGGGGCGGCGCGTGGGCGTCACCTCGGCCGACTCGTCCTCGCACTGGTTCGCCCAGCGCCTGCTGGCGCGCGCCGGGCTGGCGCCGACCGATGTCGAATACGTCGGCGTCGGCACCGCCATCACGCCGGTGGCGGCGCTGCGCGAAGGGCGCATCGACGCCCTGGCCGACATCGACCCCGCCATCAGCCTGCTGGAGTACCGCGCCGACATCCGCGTGGTGGCCGACACGCGCTCGCTGCGCGGCACGCACGAGCTGTACGGCGGCCCCATGCCGGGCGCCTGCCTGTACGCGCGCGACGCCTTCGTGCTGCGCTACCCGCAGACCGTGCAGGCCCTGACCAACGCGGTGGTGCGGGCGCTCAAGTGGCTGCACACCGCCGGGCCCAGCGACATCGTGCGCACCGTGCCCGAAAGCTACATGCACGGCGACCGCTCGGTCTACCTGTCGGCGCTCGACAAGGCGCGCGAGGCCCTGTCGCCGGACGGCATGGCCAGCGACGACAGCGTGGCCACCGCGCACCGCATCGTGGCGCAGCAGCTGCAGGCCACCGACGGCCTGCGCGCCACCGCAGTGGGGGCGAGCCACACCAACGACTTCGCGCGGCGCGCGCGGCAGCGCTTTCTGGTGTCGTGACGCGGCGCGGCCACGCCGCCGCGGCGTCGGCTCAGCGGCGCGCCTTCCGGCCGCCCTTGCCGGGCGCCGCCGCAGCGGCCTTGCCACCGCGCGCGGCGCGCGTGGGCGCGGCGGCCTGCTTGGCGCCACCCGCCGCCCTGGCCTTGGTCTTGCCCGGCGACCGGTCGGCACGTGCCGACCGCGGGCTGTCGGCGCTTTCGCGCGCGGCGGCGCTGCTGGCGCGCACCGGCAGGAACATCACCACCGACTGGCCCGGCTTCAGGCGGGCGCCAGCCTGGGTGCCGTTCCAGCCGGCGACGGTGGCGGCCGGCAGGTCGTAGCGCGCGGCCACGCTGGCGATGGTGTCACCCTTGCGTGCGCGCACCCGGGTGCGGCGCAGCACGATCTCGGGCGCATACGCCAGCTGGGCGTTGTTCACCACATGGGAGGCGACTGCGGTGGCGCTGCCGTTGGCGCGCCGCACCAGCACGGTGGAGCCGCTCTTGATCACCACGCCGTGCGGGAGGTTGTTGATCTCGCGCAGGTCGGACTCGTCCATGCCGAAGCGGCTGGCCACCTCGCGCGAGGGCAGGTTCTGCGGCGCCACCCAGGCGGTCCACGAACTCAGCGTGCCCGGATCGGCCTTGGCCAGCGCCTGCTGAAACAGGGCGGCGTTGTTCCAGGGCAGCAGCACCTGCGGCGTGCCGGCGGCGAAGATCACCGGCTTGCGCTGCGACGGGTTGAGCGCCTTGAAGTCCTCCAGCCGCACCTGGGCCAGGCGGGCGGCGACGTCGACGTCGATGTCGTGCTTGATGTCCACCGTGTCGAAGAAGGGGTGGTTCTCGATCAGCGGCAGCACCGCGCCGTGGCGCTGCGGCTGGGCGATGATGTTCTTGACCGCCTGCAGCTTGGGCACGTAGTTGCGCGTCTCGGCCGGCATCTTCAGGTCCAGGTAGCCGGTGCCCAGGCCGGCAGCCTGGTTGCGTTCGATGGCGCGCTTGACGTTGCCCTGGCCCCAGTTGTAGGCGGCCAGCGCCAGGTGCCAGTCGCCGAACATGTCGTGCAGCTTCTGCAGGTAGTCCAGCGCCGCCCGGGTGGAGTCGAGCACGTCGCGCCGGTCGTCGCGCAGGATGTTCTGCGTCAGCTGGAAGTCGCGCCCGGTGCCGGGCATGAACTGCCACATGCCGGCCGCCTTGGCGCTGGACACCGCCTGCGGATTGAAGGCCGATTCGATGTAGGGCAGCAGCGCCAGCTCGGTCGGCATGCCGCGCAGCTCCAGCTCCTCGACCACGTGGAACAGGTACAGGCGCGAGCGCTCGACCATGCGCTCGATGTAGTCCGGGCGCGTGCTGTACCACTGCTCGTGGCGCTGCACCAGCTCATCCTGCAGGTCCGGCATGGCGTAGCCGCGGCGGATGCGCTCCCACAGATCGGCCGGCGTTTCCAGCGCCGCCACGTGGTTGCCGCGCAGCTCGGTGATGCGCACCGGCGGCAGCGCGTCCGGCATGCGCTGGGCGCCGGGCGGCTCGGCGCGCGTGGGCGTGGCGGTGCTGGCGTCGCGCTCCGGCGTGGCGGGGCCGGGGGGGGCGGCGCAACCGGCCAGCCACAGGCCGGCCAGCAGCGTCAGAGAGAGGGTCCACTTCATCGGAATTCGTTCTTCCATTGACGCAGGGCGGCGAACACCGCCACCGCGTCGTTTGCCGAGGGGCTGTGCGCCCGCACCGCCCGGGTCACCGCCGCTTCGCGGCTGCGCAGGAATGGGTTGATCGCACGCTCCAGCCCGATCGTCGAGGGCAGGGTCGGCCGGCCGTCGGCGCGCCGCTGCAGGCACTGGCGCTCATGGTCGGCCAGGGCGGTGTTGTCCGGCTCCACGGTGCGCGCAAAGCGCAGGTTGCCCAGCGTGTATTCGTGTGCGGCGCACACCCGGGTGGTCGGCGGCAGCGCCGCCAGCGCATCCAGCGAGGCCAGCAGCTGCGCCGGCGTGCCTTCGAAAATGCGCCCGCAGCCACCCGAAAACAGCGTGTCGCCGCAGAACAGCAGCGGCGCGCCATCCACGTCGCGGGCAAAGAAGGCAATGTGGCCGGCCGTGTGGCCTGGCACGTCCAGCACCTCGAAGTCCAGCCCCAGCACGCGCAGCCGGTCACCGCCGGCCAGCGGGGTGAACGGCTCGGGGATGCGCTCGCGCGCCGGGCCGTACACGGTGGCGCCGCTGGCTTCGCGCAGCGCGGTCACGCCGCCGGTGTGATCGCCATGGTGGTGCGTGACTAGAATGCAGGCCAGCCGCAGGCCGAGCCGCCTGAGCGCCGCGTGCACCGGCGCTGCGTCGCCGGGGTCCACCACCAGGGCTTGCTGGCCATCGTGCAACAACCAGAGGTAGTTGTCCTCGAAGGCGGGGAGGGCGATCAGATCCATGTGGGGGCGGATTATAGAAACCGATGGGGCGGCCTTGGCGCGCAGATTCGAGCCTCACCACGTACGCCGGAGCATCCCGTGACCGGCCTGCACGACTGGTTCCAGACCCCGCCCGGCCAGTACCTGCTGGCATGGGAGCGCGCCCAGTTCGACGCCGCGCTGGCCGACGTGTTCGGCTACCACGCGCTGCAACTGGGCCTGGCCGACATCGACGCCCTGGCCGCCAACCGCATGCCGCACCGCTGGCTGGCACTGACCGCGTTGCCGCCAGCTGCGGACGAGGCGGCGCCCAGCGCCGGGCGCTGGGCCCTGGTGAGCGACAGCACCGCGCTGCCCTTTGCCGAAGCCAGCCTGGACCTGGTGGTGCTGCCCCACACGCTGGAGCTCAGCCCCGACCCGCACGCCACCCTGCGCGAAGTGCAGCGCGTGCTGGTGCACGAAGGCAAGGTGGCGATTGCCGGCCTCAACCCGATCAGCCTGTGGGGCCTGCGCCAGTGGCGCAGCCACCTGTACCGCGGCCTCGGCGGCGGGCAGCCGTTTCTGCCCCAAGCGGGCGAATTCATCGGCCACTGGCGACTGCGCGACTGGCTGCAGTTGCTGCAGTTCGAGCTGGAATCGGTCAGCTTCGGCTGCTGGCGCCCGGCCGTGCGCAGCCCCCGCCGGCTGGCGCGCTACGCCTGGATGGACCGCCTGGGCGCGCGCTGGTGGCCGGTGTTCGGCGC
>JADLIA010000105.1 GCA_020848515.1 Rubrivivax sp.
GCGTCCTCGGCCATGACGCGAAAGTCGCACGCCATGGCGATGGCCACGCCGGCGCCGTAGGCCGAGCCGCGCAGCGCCGCAAAGCTGATCTGCTCGAGCGCGGCGAGCTTGCTCAGGGCCTGCTGCGCAGCGCGCTGGTTGGCGCGCAGGCGGGCCCGCGCGCGGCCGGCGTCGGCCAACAGCTCGCGCGCTTCTTCCAGGTTGGCGCCGGCCGAAAACACCGGCCCCTCGTGATCGAGCACCAGATAGTGCAGATCCTCGCGCTCGCCCAGCCAGTCGGCCAGCACCACCAGTTCGTCCAGCAGTTGCGCGCCGACGGCGTTGAGCCGCTCGGGGCGGCACAGGGTGGCGCGGACGGCGTCGCCGTCGATGTCCAGGCGCAGGGTGTGCAGGGTGGGCGTGTTCATGGGCGGCGGTGAGCGTGCAGGCTGGCCCATTGCAGCGCAGTTCAAGCGGGCGCGCATCGGGACTGGCCCCAGGCGTGTCACGGGCAGGACAGGGGCCGCCCCGTGGCGCCGGCCGCGCACCTGACTCCGCGCCTCGGCGCCGCCCTGAATGCTATTGTTTGAATAGCTGTTGGCGCTTGTCCATCAAGCGCCAGAGCCCTGTTGAACCACTTTCTGATCGATGGCGCCGAACAGCGGGCGACCGTCGCGCCCCTTCATTTCGATGCGCACGGTGTCGCCGAACCGCATGTAGTCGGTGCGCGGCGCGCCGTCCTGCAGGGTTTCCATGGCGCGCTTTTCGGCGATGCAGCCGTAGCCCTTGGGCCAGTCGCGCCGGCCGCCCTGATCCACGCCGGGGTTGCTGACGGTGCCGCTGCCGACGATGCTGCCGGCACGCAGGCGCCGGGTGCGCGCGGCGTGGGCGATCAGCTGGCCGAAGTGAAAGCGCATGTCCGGCCCGGCCTCGCACAGGCCGACCTTGCGGCCGTTCCAGCTCACCTGCAGCGTCAGGTGCACGCGACCGTCCTGCCAGGCCTCGCCCAGCTCGTCGGGCGTCACCGCCACCGGGCTGAAGGCGGTGGAGGGCTTGCCCTGCACCAGGCCCAGGCGGGTCTCGACCTCGGCGGCGATCAGCTGGCGCAGGCTGACGTCGTTGGCCAGCATCAGCAGGCGCACGGCCTCCAGCCCCTGCTCGGGCGTGGCGCCCATCGGCACGTCACCGGTGACGACCGCCAGCTCGCCCTCGAAGTCGATGCCGAAGGCCTCGTCCGCCACCCGGATGTCGTCGCACGGCCCCAGAAGATCGTCGCTGCCGCCCTGGTACATCAGCGGCTCGGTGTAGAAGCGCTCGGGCACGTCGGCGCGGCCGGCGGCCCGCACCAGCTCGACATGGTTGAGGTAGGCCGAGCCGTCCAGCCACTGGTAGGCGCGCGGCAGCGGCGCCATGCAGCGCTCGGGCTCGAAGGCGAACGGGTGGCGCGCGCGGCCGCCGTTGAGCGCGTCGTACAGGTCCTGCAACTGGGGCGCGATGAAGTTCCAGTCGTCCAACGCCTGCTGCAGGCGGCTGGCGATGCCGGTCGCATAATGGGCCGTCGTCAGGTCGCGCGAGACGACCACCAGCTGCCCGTCGCGCGAGCCGTCTCTGTAGGTTGCCAGTTTCATGGATGCGTGTCAGCGAAGCCCCGCCGCACAGACGCACGGCCGGCGCGGACCGGCGGGCGGGGCGCGGGCGCGGCCATCGGTGCGCGCCCGCAAGCGGCGATTCTAGTGTTGAGTGCATGAGCCGCCAGCCGCCGCCGCATCGCGCGCGTCCGCCGCTGGCGCTGGTGGGCGCCGTGCTGCTGGCGCATGTCCTGCTGCTGCGGCCCGCGCCGCCCCGGGCCACGCCCGCGCCTGCCCCCCGCGCCGCGCCGCTGTGGCTGCGCGCCATCCCGGCGCCCGCCGCCACGCCGGCCGTCACGCCCGTCGCCAGCGCCGGCGCGACGCCACCCGCCCCCGGCCGCGCCACGTCCCCGGCCGGCACTGCGCGCACGCCGGCCGTGACCGCGCCCAGCCCGCGGCGCCTGACGCCGCTCGCGCGCGCCAGCGCAGCGACACCACCGCCGCGCACCGAGACGGACGGTCGACAGACACCCGCGGTGCCCGCGGCACCGGCCGTCGCCGTGGCGGCGCCGGTGCGGCTGGCCGACACCGTCACCCTGCACTACCGCGTCAGCGGCCTGGCGCGCGGCCTGCCGCTGCAGGCCGACGCACAGCTGCGCTGGCAGCGCGAAGGCTCGCACTACGAGGCCGAGTGGACGCTGCAACTGCCGCCCATCGGCACGCGCCGGCAGCACAGCACCGGCCGCGTCACACCGGCCGGGCTGGTGCCCGAGCGCTACGCCGAGCGCCAGCGGGGCGAGCGCGCCGCGCATTTCGACGCCGAGGGCGGTCGCATCCGCTTTTCCGCCAACACGCCGGACACCACCCTGCAGGCCGGCGCCCAGGACCGCCTGAGCACGCTGCTGCAGCTGGGGGGCCTGATCGCCGCCGACCCGCCACGCTACCCGCCCGGCAGCCAGATCGTGCTGCAGACCGCCGGCGCGCGCGAGGCCGCCGACTGGCGCTGGGAAGTGCTGGACGACGAAGTGCTGCAGCTCGACGGGCAGGCCGTGCCCTGCGTGCGCCTGCAGCGCGCGCCCCGGCACGAGTACGACACGCGCATCGAGCTGTGGCTGGCGCGTGCGCTGCACTACCTGCCGGCGCGCCTGCGCGTCACCCAGGCCAGCGGCGATGTGGCCGATCAGCAACTGTCCAGCCTGCCGACGCCGCGCTGAGGCCTTCGAAACCGGACTTAATTGGGTTTTCCGCCTGGCGGGCGTCTACCTTGAAAGCGCCCGATGCGTTCTCATATGCAGGCCAGTGAGACTTTCGCATCAACCACTGCCATCCGAGGGGCCTGACCACCGATGAACACGCTCTACGATTCCGACAGCTTCGCGGTCGTTCACCTGTTGCCCGACGTGCTGGCCGATACGCCGGCGCAGGCGGGCCAGCCCGTGCTGGCGCGCCACGGCTTCGAAATCGTGGACAAACGCTCGGGCAAGGAGGTCTACCTCGACGGCCTATGGGCCGAGCTGTTCCAGCAGCGCATCGCCGCCTGGCAGCAAAACACCCCCACCCAGGAAGAAGTCGAGGAAACCCTGGAAGGCTACGCCGAACTGGCGCAGAACCCGGTCGTGATGCACTGAGCGCGTTCGCGTCAGCGCCGCGCCGACCCCCACCGGAACAGCGGCTCGGCCAGCAGCAGCACCGCCACCAGCCGGCACACCTGAAACGCCGTCACCACCGGCGCGCCCAGTTGCAGCACCTGGGCGGTGATGGCCATTTCGGCCAGCCCGCCGGGCGAGGTGGCCAGCATCAGCGTCACCGGGTGCAGCCCGGTGGCCCAGGCCAGCACCCAGGCCATGGCCGCGCACAGCGCGATCATGCCCAGCGTGCCCAGCGCCACGGCCGCCAGCCAGCGCGGCGCCGCGTGCAGGAAGCGGCGCGAAAAGCGCACCCCCAGACTGACCCCGATCACCAGCTGCGCAGCCTGGCCCAGCGCCGGCGGCACGGCCGACAGGTGGCGGTCCAGCATGGTCAGCGCCATCGCCACCGCCAGCGGGCCGATGAACCAGGGGTTGGCGCCGCCGGTGCGCCGCAGCAGGGCGGCGCCGGCCCCGGTCGCCAGCGCCAGCCACAGCAGCCCCGGCCCGTCGACCACCCGCTCGGCCGCCGGCAGCACGTCCAGCGCCGGCAGCTGCCAGTGCTGGCGCGCCCACTGCATGGCAAACGGCAGGCTCAGCACCACCACCGCCATGCGCACGCTGTGCGCGGCCGCCACCAGGTCGGTGCGGGCGCCGGCGCGCTCGGCCAGCAGGGTCATCTCGGAGGCGCCGCCGATGGTGCTGGCAAAGTGCAGCGTGGCGGCGCGCTCCGCCGGGCTCAGCTCGCCCAGACTGGCGCGCGTGGCCCGCCGCAGCCAGGCGGCAAAGCCCAGCCCCAGGGCCAGTGCCCACAGCACGCCCAGCAGCAGCGCCCACCAATGGCCCAGCATCAGCGCCGCCATCGCCGGCGTGAAGTACAGCCCCAGGCTGACCCCGATCACCCACTGGCCGGCGTTGCGCAAGGCGCGCACGCTGTGCGTCGGCAGGCCGGCCATGCTGGCCAGGGCGGTGGCCACCAAGGGGCCCAGCATCCAGGGCACCGGCAGCGACAGCCACACGCCCAGCCGCGCCGCGCCCCAGGCCAGCAGCAGGGTCAGCGCAGCGCGCACGAAGGGGGGAACGGCAGACGAAGGCATGACGACCGGCCAGCCGCTTAGTATCGCCCCCATGCGACGCCTGATCCTGCTTGCCACCCTGGTGCTGGCGGCCTGCGCCCTGCCCCCGCTGGATGCCGGCCAGCAGGCAAGGCTGGCCACCCTGCTGCCGACCGACGCCCTGCTGCTGGGCGAACAGCACGACGCGCCCGAACACCAGCACCTGCAGCGCCAGGTGGTGCAGTGGCTGGGCGATCGCGGCCAATTGGCCGCAGTGGTGCTGGAAATGGCCGAAGGCGGACGCAGCACCGCCGGCCTGCCGCGCGACGCCCGTGCGCACCAGGTGCGCGCCGCGCTGGGCTGGGACGACGCGCGCTGGCCGTGGCAGGTGTACGGCCCGGTGATCATGCGCGCGGTGGCGGCCGGCGCGCCGGTGCAGGGGGCCAACCTGTCGCCAGCGCAGATGCGCGAGGCCATGCGCCAGAGCGCGCTGGACGCGCGCCTGCCGCCGGCGCTGCTGGCGGTGCAGCGCCAGCGCATCCGCGCCAGCCACTGCGGCCTGCTGCCGGAGCGCCAGATCGACCCCATGACGCGGGTGCAGATCGCGCGCGACATCGCCATGGCCGATGCCGTGGCCGGCGCCGCACGCCAGGCCGCGCCCGGCCGCGTGGTGCTGCTGATCACCGGCAACGGCCATGTGCACCGCGCGCTGGGCGTGCCGCGCTTTCTGCCCCCGAGCTTGAAGTCAAAAGTGCTTTCAGCGCAGGCGGAGCAAGCGCAGGCAGCTCCTGAAAACGAAGCATTGGCGGGCACCGCCCTGCAGCCCGGCGACCTGCTGTGGCCGACCCCGGCGCTGCCGCCGCGCGACCCCTGCACCACGCTGCGCTGAGCGCCACGGCGACGGCGGCACGCCCCGCCGTGGCGCGTTCGGCGCCAGCCGGGCGCCACGGGCGCGGGCTGCGCTACCAGGTATCGACGAAGCGCGACCCCGTCGCCGGGCGCAGGCGCGCCGACGCCAGCCCGCGCGCCAGCCAGGCGCGCGTCTCGGCCGGGTCGATGACGGCATCGATCTCCAGCGTGGTGGCCATGTTGAGCGCGGCGCCGTGCTCGTAGCGTTCGGCCAGCAGGCGGGCGAACAGGGCGTCGCGCTCGGCGCCCTCGGCCGCGGCTTCGAGCTCCTTGCGAAAACCCAGCCGCACATAGCCCTCCAGCCCCATGCCGCCGAACTCGCCGGTGGGCCAGGACAGCGTGAACACCGGCGCATGGAAGCCGCCCGCCGCCATCGCCATGGCGCCCAGGCCGTAGCCCTTGCGCAGCACCACGCTGAAGAACGGCACGCGCAGGCTGGCGGCGGTGACGAACAGGCGGCTGACGTGACGCACCTGGGCCGTCTGTTCCACCTCCGGGCCGACCATGAAGCCGGGCGTGTCGATCAGGCTGACGATCGGCAGGCCGTGGGCGTTGCACAGCTGCATGAAGCGCGCCGCCTTGTCGGCCGCGGCGGCGTCGATGGCGCCACCCAGGTGCAGCGGGTTGTTGGCGATCAGGCCCACCGGCCGCCCTTCGATGCGCGCCAGCGCGGTGTGCACGCCGGCGCCGAAGCCGGTGCGCAGCGCCAGCAGGCTGCCCTGATCGACCAGGCCGGCCATGGCGTCGCGGCTGTCGTACACGCGCAGCCGGTTTTCCGGCACCACCGCGCGCAGCAGCCGCTGATCGGGCGTGACCCAGTCCCTGACCCGGCCCTGAAAGTACGACAGGTAGTGCCGCGCCGCCGCCACCGCGGCCGCTTCGTCATCGACCAGCAGATCGATCACGCCGTTGCCGTGCTGCACGCCGCTGGGGCCGATCTGCTCGGGCGCGAACACGCCCAGGCCGCCGCCTTCGATCATGGCCGGCCCACCCATGCCGATGTGGCTGGCGCGGGTGGCGATGATGACGTCGCTGCAGCCCAGCAGGGCGGCGTTGCCGGCAAAGCAGTAGCCGTGCACCACCCCGACCACCGGCACCCGGCCCGACAGCGCGGCGTAGGCGGCGAAGGTGCCCACGTGCAGGCCGGCCACCACCGGCACGTCGACGTCGGCCGGCCGGCCGCCGCCGCCTTCGGCCAGCAGCACCACCGGCAGTTGCTGATCGAGCGCGATGCCCAGCAGGCGGTCGGTCTTGGCATGGTTGCGCATGCCCTGCGTGCCGGCCAGCACGGTGGCGTCGTAGCCCATCACCGCGGTGCGCGCGGCCTCGGCGCCGAAGATCAGGCCGTTGACGCCGCCGATGCCGGTCACCATGCCGTCGGCCGGGGTGTTGGCAATCAGGTCGGCCATGCTGCGCCGGCGCGTCTGCGCCGCCACCGCCAGCGCGCCGTATTCGATGAAGCTGCCTTCGTCGCACAGGTCGGCGATGTTCTCGCGCACGGTGCGCCCGCCGCGCGCGTGGCGCCGCGCCACCGCCTCGGGGCGCGCGGCGTCCAGCGTGAAGGCGTGGCGCTCCAGCACGCGCTGCAGGTCGGCGCGGATGTGGTCGGGGTCGTGGGCGGCGGCCGCGGCCTGCTGCGCGGCGTCGCTCACGTCGGCCGGTTCCAGCACCAGCAGCACGTCGCCCTGCGCCACGTAGGCGCCGGGCGCGACGAAGCACTGGCGCAGCACGCCGGCGTGGGGCGCGGTGAGCACATGCTCCATCTTCATGGCTTCCAGCACCGCCAGTTCGGCGCCGGCCGCCACCGCATCGCCGACCGCCACCGACAGCTGCACCAGGCGCGCCGGCATCGGCGCCAGCAGCGCGCCTTGCGGTGCCTCGGCGGCCTCGACCGCCTGCGGGGCTTGGGCATCATTCTGGCCTGCAGCGCTTTCCTGGTCTGCGGCAGCAGCTATTGTTTTTGCAGTATTCAGGAGTTCCGGCAGGGCCGCTTCGAGCCAGCGCGTGTGCACTTGCTGGCTGGCCATTTCGGGCCTGCGGCAAAGCGCGCGCAGCAGCGCCAGGTTGGTGGCCACGCCGTCGATGCGGGTGTCGGCCAGCGCGCGGTGCGAGCGGCGCAGCACCTCGGCAAAGTCGCTGCCGGGCGCGTGCACGACCAGCTTGGCCAGCAGGCTGTCGTAGTGCGGCGAGGGCGTGGCACCGGCCACGCCGTGCGTGTCCACCCGCACGCCCGGGCCGGCCGGCAGCTCGAAGCGCGTCAGCCGGCCGCTGCCCGGGGTGGCGCTGCCGTCGGCGGCCAGGGTCTCGGCGTTGATGCGCCACTGGATGGCGTGGCCACGCGGCGGCGGCGGCGCGGCGACGTCCAGCCCGGCGTCGGCCAGGCGCTGGCCGGCGGCCAGCCGCAGCTGGGTCTGCACCAGGTCGACGCCGGTCACCGCCTCGGTGATGGTGTGCTCGACCTGCAGGCGCGCGTTGGCCTCGATGAACACATAGGGCAGCGTGTCCGATGCCGCATCGACCAGGAATTCGAACGTGCCCAGGCCCTGGTAGCGCAGCTCGCGCGCCATGCGCAGCGCGCTGTCGACGAGGCGCTGGCGCAGCGGCGCCGGCAGGCTGGGGCTGGGGGCGATTTCGACCAGCTTCTGGAAGCGCCGCTGCAGCGTGCATTCGCGCTCGCCCAGCGCCATCACGTCGTGGCCGTCGCCCAGCACCTGCACCTCGATGTGGCGCGCGCGGCGCATCAGGCGCTCCACATACACGTCGGCGACACCGAAGGCCGCCAGCGCCTCGCTGCGGCAGCGCGCGTAGGCGGCGGGCAGCTCGGCGGCGTGTTCGATGGCGCGCATGCCGCGCCCGCCACCGCCCGCCACCGCCTTGATGACGATGCCGGCCTGCGCGTGCTGCTCAAAGAACGCCTGCGCCTGCGCCAGCGTCACCGCCTGCTGCGTGCCGGGCAGCAGGGGCACGCCGCAGCGCTCGGCCAGGGCGCGCGCCTGCGCCTTGTCGCCGCACAGCGCCAGCTGCTCGGGCGTGGGGCCGATGAAGCGCACGCCGGCCGCCGCGCAGTCGCGCGCGAAGTCGGCGCGCTCGGCCAGAAAGCCGTAGCCGGGGTGCAGGGCGTCGGCGCCGTGCGCGCGCGCGATGGCCAGCAGGCGCGCGCCGTCCAGATAGGCCGCCGGCCCGCTGGCGCCCAGCGCCACCGCCTGGTCGGCCGACCGCACATGCGGCGCCTGCGCGTCGTCGTCGGCATACACGGCCAGGCTGGGCAGGCCCAGATCCTGCAGGGCGCGCACGATGCGCAGGGCAATTTCGCCGCGGTTGGCGATCAGAACTTTGTGGAACATGGTGTGGGGGGATGCATGAACATCCATACGCAGAGGACGCAAAGATCATGCAGAAGGCGCAGAACCA
>JADLIA010000106.1 GCA_020848515.1 Rubrivivax sp.
ACGCGGCGCCGCAGATCTACGTCGAGGTGGACGGCTGGTTCACCAGCACCGCCCCGGTCGATGCCTACCGCGGCGCCGGCCGGCCCGAGGCCACCTACGTGGGCGAGCGCCTGGTCACGCGCTGCGCCAGGGAGCTGGGCCTGTCGCAGGACGAGATCCGCAAGCGCACCTTCATCACCCAGTTCCCTTACCAGACGCCGGTGGCGCTGCAGTACGACATCGGCGACTACCACGCCTGCATGAACGACGCGCAAAAGCTCGCCGACGTGGCCGGCTTCGACGCCCGCCGCCAGGCCAGCGAGGCCAAGGGCCTGAAGCGCGGCATCGGCTACAGCAGCTACATCGAGGCCTGCGGGCTGGCGCCCAGCAACATCGCCGGCGCCCTGGGCGCGCGCGCCGGCCTGTTCGAGGCCGGCGAAGTGCGCGTGCACCCGACCGGCAGCGTGACGGTGTTCACCGGCTCGCACAGCCACGGCCAGGGGCACGAAACCACCTTTGCCCAGCTGGTGGCGGCGCGCTTGGGCATAGACCCATCGCAGGTCGATATCGTGCACGGTGACACCGGCCGCGTGCCTTTCGGCATGGGCACCTACGGCAGCCGCTCGCTGTCGGTGGGTGGCACGGCCATCATGAAGGCGCTGGACAAGATCGAGGCCAAGGCCAAGAAGATCGCCGCGCACCTGATGGAAGCGTCGGACGCCGACATCGACTTTGCCAACGGCGAATTCACCGTCAAGGGCACCGACAAGAAGATCCCCTTTGCCCAGGTGGCGCTGACGGCCTACGTGCCGCACAACTACCCGCTCGACAAGCTGGAGCCGGGCCTGAACGAAACCGCCTTCTACGACCCCACCAACTTCACCTTCCCGGCCGGCACCTACATCTGCGAGGTCGAGGTCGATCCGGCCACCGGCGTGGTGCGGGTGGACCGCTTCACCGCGGTGGACGACTTCGGCGTCATCATCAATCCGATGATCGTCGAAGGCCAGGTGCACGGCGGTCTGGTGCAGGGCATGGGCCAGGCGCTGATGGAGCACGGCGTGTACGACCCTGATTCGGGCCAGCTGCTCACCGGCAGCTACATGGACTACGCCATGCCGCGCGCGCACGACTTCCCCGAGTTCCGGCTCGGCCATGTCTGCACGCCCTGCACGCACAACCCGATCGGCAGCAAGGGCTGCGGCGAAGCGGGCGCCATCGGCTCGCCGCCGGCGGTGATCAACGCCGTGCTGGACGCGCTCAAACCCCTGGGCGTGAAGGATCTGGACATGCCCGCCACGCCGCACCGCGTGTGGCAGGCGATTCAAGCGGCCAAAGCCTGAGGAGACACACATGTACGCATTCACCTACGAGCGTCCCACCAGCCAGGCCGACGCCGCCAGGCTGGCCAAGGCGGGCGGCAAGCTGCTGGCCGGCGGGCAGACCCTGCTGGGATCGATGAAACTGCGCCTGGCTTCCCCCGAGCAGGTGGTGGACCTGGGCGCCGTCAAGGATCTGGCCGGCGTGCGCAAGGACGGCAACGCGCTGGTCATCGGCGCCATGACGCGCCACGCCGACGTGGCCGCGAGCGCCGACGTGCGCGCCACCATACCGGCGCTGGCGCAGCTGGCCAGCGGCATTGGCGACCGCCAGGTGCGCGCCATGGGCACGCTGGGCGGATCGGTGGCCAACAACGACCCGGCGGCCGACTACCCGGCGGCCGTGCTCGGCCTGGGCGCCACCGTGGTCACCAGCACGCGCCAGATCGCCGCCGACGACTACTTCCAGGGCCTGTTCGCCACCGCGCTGGACGAGGGCGAGCTGATCACCGCCATTCGCTTTCCGCAGCCGCGTCGCGCGGCCTACATGAAGTTCCGTCAGCCGGCCTCGCTGTTCGCGCTGATCGGCGTGTTCGTGGCGCAGACCGACGCCGGCGTGCGCGTGGCCGTGACCGGCGGCGGCAACGGCGTGTTCCGCCACGCCGGACTGGAGCAGGCGCTCAGCCGCAACTTCAGCCCCGAGGCGGTGGCCGGCGTCACGATCGATGCCGGCGAGCTCAACGGCGACCTGCACGGCAGCGCCGAATACCGCGCGCACCTGATAGGCGTCATGACGCAGCGCGCCGTCGCCAAGGCGCTGGCCTGACCCTGGGTGCGGCTGCGGCGCCTGGCGCGGTCAGGCGGAAGGCGGCGACGCCGGGCGGGCGGCAGCACGGCAGCTGCTGCCGCCGGTCGCCAGCCGCGCCCCTGTGCGAACAGGCCTCGCCCCGGGGCCGCAGCGGCGCGCCGGACTTCATGAATAAAAAGTTGCTCCGGCGCGCATCCAGCAAGCGCAAGCAGCTATCGAATTCGTAGTATCTTCCATTCACCTTCGGAAGCTTCATGTCACCCACCCCGGCGTCCGCCGCGTCCGACCCGCTGTCGTCCATCGACGCCCTCATCGCCGCGCTGCAGACGGCGGGCTACTTTGCCGACCGGCGCCTGGCCACGGCGGTGTTTCTGGCGCTCAGGCTCCAGCGCCCGCTGTTGCTCGAAGGCGAGCCGGGCGTGGGCAAGACCGAGCTGGCCAAGGCCCTGGCCCAGGTGCTGGGGCGCGAGCTGCTGCGCCTGCAGTGCTACGACGGCCTGGAGCAGCGCGAAGCGCTGTACGAATGGAACTACGCCGCGCAACTGCTGCACCTGCGTGCGGCGGAAGGGCGCGGCACGGTGGAGGAGGCCGAGCGCGAGGTCTACCAGCCCCACTACCTGATCCGCCGCCCGCTGCTGCAGGCGCTGCAGGCACCGGCGCCCGGTGCCGTGCTGCTGATCGACGAGGTCGATCGCGCCGACGAGCCGTTCGAAGCCTTCCTGCTCGAATACCTGGGCGAGTACCAGGTCAGCATCCCCGAACTCGGCACCGTGCGCGCCGTCGCCACGCCGCTGACCGTGCTCACCAGCAACCGCACGCGCGAGCTCAACGACGCCGTCAAGCGTCGCTGCCTGTACCACTGGCTCGACTACCCCGAGCGCGAACGTGAGCTGGCCATCGTGCGCGCCCGCGTGCCCGAGGCACCGGCGGCGCTGGCCGAACAGGTGGCCGGCTTCGTGCACCGGCTGCGCAGCGCCCCCTACGCGGGCCACTTCCAGCGCGCCCCCGGCATCGCCGAAAGCGTGGAATGGGCCAAGGCGCTGGTGGCGCTGGACGCGCTGCTGCTCGATCCCGAGGTGGTGCAGAGCACCGCCGGCGTGCTGTTCAAGCAGCGCGAGGACGTGGCGGCGCTGTCTGCCGAGCTGATCACCGAGGCGCTGTCGCCGGAGGCCGCGTGACCCGCGTGGCGCCGGACGCGCCGGCCCGCCGTTCGCTGCTGGGCGACGCGCGCCGCGGCAAGCTGGCCGACAACGTGGTGGCCTTTGCGCGCGCGCTGCGCCGCGCCGGCGTGCCACTCGACGCCGCGCGCATCGCGCTGGCGCAGCAGGCGCTGCAATGCGTGGGGGTGGAGCGGCGCGGCGACGTAGGTGCGGCGCTGGAGGCCGTGCTGGTCAGCCGCGAGCAGGACCGCGCCGTGTTCCGCGAGCTGTTCGACGCCTTCTTTCGTGACCCCGACCTGGCCCACAAGCTGCTGGCCCAGATGCTGCCGCGCGCCGAGGCGCCGGCGGCGCCGCCGCCCCAGCGCCCGCGCGTGCGCGAGGCCCTGCAGCCGCCCAGGCCGCCAGGGGCGGCGCCGCGCACCCAGCCCGACCAGAGCGTCGATCTCGACGCCGCCATGACGGCCAGCGAACGGGTGCGCCTGCGGCAGGCCGACTTCAACCAGCTCAGCGCCAGCGAATACACCCTGGTCGAACGGCTGGTGCGCGACATCGCACTGGCCGTGCCCGAGATGCGCGCCCGGCGCACGCGCGCCGGCTGGCGCGGTCCGCGCGTGCACTGGGGCCGCACGCTGCAGGGCGCCGCCCACAGCGGCGGCGAAGTGATGGCGCTGCATCGCCTGCAGCGCCGCCGCCAGCCGCTGCCGCTGCTGCTGCTGGTCGACGTGTCGGGTTCGATGGAGCGCTACGCGCGCCTGCTGCTGGCCTTTCTGCACGCCGCCACGCGCCAGGTGCAGGGGCAGCGCGTGCGGCGCGACGTGTTCACCTTCGGCACCCGGTTGACCGACCTGACGGCGGCCTTCCGGTGCAGCGACACCGACGCCATGCTGCAGCAGGCTGGCGGCGCCATCGAGGACTTCGCCGGCGGCACGCGCCTGGGCGATTCGCTGGCCGTGCTGCGCCAGCGCCATGCGCGGCGCCTGGTCGGGCGGCGCACCCTGGTGCTGATCGTCAGCGACGGCCTGGACACCGGCGAGCCGGACGTGCTGGCGCGCGAGCTGGCCTGGCTCAGGCGCCACACGCGCCGCCTGCTGTGGCTCAACCCGCTGCTGCGCTTCGACGGCTACACCCCCAGCGCGCGCGGTGCCGCCGTGCTGCACCGCGCCTGCGACGGCATGCTGGCGGTGCACAACATCAGCCGCCTGCACGATCTGGCGCGCGGCATCGCCCAGATCCTGAAGACTTGAAAGGAAAGGACCCACCCCATGGAAATGCAAGGCAGCAAGGCCCTGGCCATCACCCAGCAACAGGCCTGGGACGCGCTCAACGACCCCGAGGTGCTGAAACTGTGCATCCCCGGCTGCGACAGCATCGAGGCCACCGGCGAGGGCGCCTATGCGCTGGTCAACGCTATCAAGGTCGGCCCGGTGTCGGCCAAGTTCAAGGGCTCGCTGCAACTGGCCGATGTGCAGGCGCCCGACAGCTACACCATCCATTTCGAAGGCAGCGGCGGTGCCGCCGGCTTCGGCAAGGGCAGCGCCCAGGTCACCCTGGCGCCCAACGCCACCGGCTGCGAGCTTGGCTACACCGTCAACGCCACCGTCGGCGGCAAGATCGCCCAGGTCGGCCAGCGGCTGATCGACGGCGTGGCCAAGTCGATGGCCGAGAGCTTCTTCAAGCGCTTCGAAGAGGAGATGCAGCGCCGCCACCCGGCGGCCGAGGCGGCGGTGCCCGCCGCGCCCGCGGCGGCGGCGGCCGACGGCGCCGGCGTGCCGCTGTGGGTCTGGATTCTGGTGGCGATTGTGGCCATACTGGGTGTGGCCTGGGCGCTGCGCTGACCGGGTCACTGGCCACAGGAGGTGTCGCATGGAAAACCTGGATGTCACCGTGCTGCGCGCCCTGCGCGACTGGCGGACGGCGGGCCGGCAGGCCCTGCTGGTCACCGTGGTGCGCACCTGGGGCTCGTCGCCACGGCCGATCGGCTCGATCATGGCCTTGTGCGAGGACGGCGCGGTCATGGGCTCGGTCTCGGGCGGCTGCATCGAGGACGACCTGATCGCGCGCTACGCCCACCCGGGCGGCGCCGACGCGCTGCCGCGCAGCGGCCCGCCGCAGTTCACCAAGTACGGCATCACCGCGGACGAAGCGCACCGCTTCGGTCTGCCGTGCGGTGGCACGCTGGAGCTGCTGCTGGAGTTCGACCCCGATGGCGCGGCGCTGAGCGAGCTGGTCCGTGGCCTGGACAGCGGCCGCCTGATGCACCGCCGGGTGCGCCTGGCCGACGGCAGGGTGAGGCTGGAGCCGGCCGACAAGCCGACCGAACTGGTGCTGACCGACACCGAGCTGGTCAACACCTTCGGCCCCGAGTACCGCATGCTGATCATCGGCGCCGGCCAGATGAGCGAGTACCTGGCCACCATGGCGCTGTTCTGCGGCTTTGCCGTCACCGTGTGCGACCCGCGCGACGAATACCGCAGCAGCTGGAGCGTGCCCGGCGTGCGCGTGGTGGCCAGCATGCCCGACGACACCGTGGCCGAGATGCAGCCCGACGCGCGCACCTGCGTGGTGGCGCTCACGCACGACCCCAAGCTGGACGATCTGGCGCTGCTGCAGGCGCTGGACACGCCGGCGTTCTACATCGGCGCCATCGGCAGCCGGCGCAACAACGCCGCCCGCCACCAGCGGCTGATCGAGCACATGGGGCAGACCGAGGCCTCGCTCAAGCACCTGCGCGGCCCGATCGGCATCTACATCGGCAGCAAGACGCCGCCCGAGATCGCCGTCAGCGTGATGGCCGAGGTGCTGGCCGTGAAGAACGGCGCGCCGCTGCCGCGCGACCTGGACGTGGCCTACGTCAAGGACCAGCAGGGCCAGACGGCGGCCGGCTCGGCCTGCCTGCTTCCGTGAACCGACCGCCGCCGCCGGATCACCCGCCTGCTACCGAACCGATAGCTGCCATCGTCATGGCGGCGGGCGCCGGAAGCCGTTTTGGCTTCAGGCCCAAGGGCCTGCTGCAACGTGACGGCGAAGCGCTGCTGGCGCGTCAGCTGCGCCTGCTGGCGCAGGCCGGGGTGTCGCGTCGGGTGGTCGTGCTGGGTCATCACGCGGGCGACATCACGGCCCTGCTGCGGAAGCTGCGCGCACAGCCGGCGCAGGCCGGGCTGAGCTGGGTCGTCAACCCCGCGCCCGACGACGGCCCCGGTTCTTCCCTGCGCTGCGGCCTGGCCAGCCTGCCCGAAGATCTGGACGGCGTGCTGGTGCTGCTGGGCGATCAGCCGCTGCTGGAGCCGCAGGACCTGCGCGCCGTGCTGCAGGCCTGGGCCGAGCGGGCGCCCGGCATCGAGCTGGTGCTGCCGCTGCACGCCGGCCAGCCGGGCCATCCGCTGGTGTTCGGCCCGCAGGCGCGCCAGGCCGTGATGGCGGCGCAAGGCGGCGCCGGCCTGCGCGAATGGCGCCGCGCGCACCCCGAGCAGGTGCAGGCGCTGCCCGTCGATCACCCACGCTGCACCACCGACATCGACACCGAGGCCGACCTCTCCACGCTGGCGGCCGCGCACGGGGTGCACCTGCGCTGGCCCGCCGGCCCCGCGCGCGATCAGCACAGGAATCAGTGACCGTCGCCCCGGCGCAGCGCCTGCTGCAGCGCCACCCGGTCGGCGCGGCGCTGCGCGCCGGTGGCGCGCTGGTGCCGGCCGGCCGCGCCGCTGCCGGCGCGCGCGGCCAGCGCCAGCGCAACGTGGTTGCGCGGCGCCGGGGCGGTCTGGGGTGCGGACGGACGGGTTTTCATGGCAGGAACATGACTCCATCCGGCGCCCGGAGTTCCGCACGCGGATAATCCCCAGCCCCATGAGCAACGCGCCACCCCGCCTGACCATCGATTTCCCCGACAGCCTGCCGGTGTCGGCGCGCCGCGCCGAGATCGAGGCCGCGCTGCGCGCGCACCAGGTGGTCATCGTGTGCGGCGAAACCGGCTCGGGCAAGACCACGCAGCTGCCCAAGATCGCCCTGGCCATGGGGCGCGGGCGGCTGAACGCGCGGCCGGGCGAGCGCGGCAAGCTGATCGGTCACACCCAGCCGCGCCGCATCGCCGCCACCAGTGTCGCCAAGCGCATTGCCGAAGAACTGCGCACGCCGCTGGGCGAGGTGGTGGGTTACAAGGTGCGCTTTGGCGACCGCCTGACGCCGGGCGCCAGCGTCAAGCTGATGACCGACGGCATTCTGCTGGCCGAGACGCAGACCGACCCGCTGCTCAACGCCTACGACACGCTGATCATCGACGAGGCGCACGAGCGCAGCCTGAACATCGACTTCCTGCTGGGCTACATCAAACAGATCCTGCCGCGAAGGCCCGATTTGAAGCTGATCGTCACCTCGGCCACCATCGACGCCGACCGCTTTGCCCGGCATTTCGCGATGCCCCGCCCGGCGCCGGGCCGCCCCAAGCCGGGCGTGGCCCCCTCGGGGGGCAGCGACCCACACGAAGTGGGGGAGCGTGGGGGCCTCGTTCCTGCGCCGGTGCTGCAGGTGTCGGGGCGCATGTACCCGGTGGAGCAGCGCTGGCGCCCGTTCGAGGAAAGCCGCGAACACGACCTGAACGACGCCATCGCCGCTGCGGTGGATGAGCTTTGGGTGGGCCCTCCGCAAGGGGACATCCTGGTGTTTCTGCCCGGCGAGCGCGAGATCCGCGAAGCCGCCGACCACCTGCGCGCGCACCTGTCGCACCGGCCGCTGACGCGCGGCGCCGAGGTGCTGCCGCTGTTCGCGCGGCTGTCGCAGGCCGAGCAGGACCGCGTGTTCGAGCCGCACGGCGCGCCGCGCATCGTGCTGGCCACCAACGTGGCCGAGACCTCGCTCACGGTGCCGGGTATCCGCTACGTGATCGACCCCGGCACGGCGCGCGTCAAGCGCTACAGTTATCGCAGCAAGGTGGAGCAGTTGCTGGTCGAGCCGATCAGCCAGGCGGCGGCGGGCCAGCGCGCCGGCCGCTGCGGGCGCGTGGCCGACGGCATCTGCATCCGCCTGTACGACGAGCAGGACTTCGCCGGCCGCCCGCGTTTCACCGACCCGGAGATCCTGCGCTCCTCACTGGCGGCCGTGATCCTGCGCATGAAGAGCCTGCGCCTGGGCGGCGAGGGCGGGCGGGTGGAGGACTTCCCCTTCCTCGACATGCCCTCGGGCCGGGCCATCGCCGACGGCGTGCAACTGCTGCAGGAGCTGGGCGCGCTGGACGAGGCGCAGCAGCTCACCGCGCTGGGCACGGAGCTGGCGCGCCTGCCACTGGACCCGCGCGTCGGCCGCATGATTCTGGAGGCACGCGCGCGCGGCGCGCTGCGCGAGGTGCTGGTGATCGCCGCCGCGCTGAGCGTGCCCGACGTGCGCGACCGGCCGCTGGAGCAGCAGGCCCAGGCCGATCAGGCGCACGCCAAGTTCGACGACGAGAAGAGCGAGTTTTCCGGCTACCTGCGGCTGTGGAAGTGGCTGCACGACGCGCGCGGTGGAACAGGCCCCCACGCTTCGCGCTTCGCTGCTGCGCTGCCCCCCAGGGGGGCCGCGGCCGGCGTGGGGCGGCCCGGCGCCGGCCGGTCACTGCCTATGACCCGCGCGCAGATGGCAGCCAGCGAAGGGCAGACGGCCGCGCGCAAACCCGCCAATGCGGCCGCGCTGCCAGTGGCCCAGCGCGCGGCAGCGGCCCTTGCCCAAGCACGCCAGACACTATCAAAAAAGGAGCTTCCGGCGCTTTCTGGACAAGGGCTTGATTCCGATTTGATTCAGAACGCCGAAGCGTCGGCGGTGCACAAGCTGAGCAACCGCCAGTGGGAGCAACTGCTGCGCCAGAACTTCATCAGCGTGCGCCGGGTGCGCGAGTGGCGCGACATTCATACCCAGTTGCACACCGTGGTGGCCGAGCACAAGTGGCGCGAAAACGACCAACCTTCGGGCTACGAGGCGCTGCACAAATCGCTGCTGGCGGGGCTGCTGGGCAACGTCGGCTGCAAGCTGGAGGGCGACGACGCCCAGAGCGGCGAGTATCTGGGCGCGCGCGGCATCAAGTTCCACCGCCATCCGGGCGCGCACCTGAGCAAGCGGCCGGGCAAGTGGATCGTCTGCGCCGAGCTGGTGGAAACCACCCGCCTGTTCGGCCGCGGCATCGCCGCCATCGAGCCGCAGTGGCTGGAAGAGGTCGGCGGCCATCTGCTGAAAAAGCAGCTGCTGGAGCCGCACTGGGAAAAGAAGGCGCAGGACGTGGTGGCGCTGGAGCGCGCCACGCTCTATGGCCTGCTGGTCTACGGCGGCCGGCGCCGCAGCTTCGGTGCGGTCGATCCGCGCGCCGCGCGCGAGATCTTCATCCGCGCGGCGCTGGTGGGCGGCGACTGGCCCGAGGAGTGGGCGCGGCGCCTGCCCTTTCTGCTGGCCAACCAGCGCACCATCGCCAAGGTCGAGGAGCTGGAGCACAAGAGCCGCCGCCAGGACGTGCTGGTCGACGAGGAGCTGATCTACGCCTTCTACGACAGCCAGGTCCCGGCCGACATCTGCAACGGGCGCGACTTCGAGCGCTGGTGGCGCGAAGCCAGCCGCGCCAAACCCAACCTGCTGCTTCTCACGCGCGAGGAGCTGATGCGCCACGAGGCCGCCGGCATCACCACCAGCGCTTTTCCCAAGATGGTGCGCCTGGGCGGCGTGGACTGCGCCGCCAGCTACCTGCACCAACCGGGCGACGCCAGGGACGGCCTGACGGTGACGGTGCCGCTGTTCGTGCTCAACCAGGTGAGCGAGGCGCGCTGCGAATGGCTGGTGCCCGGCATGCTGAAGGACAAGATCCAGGCGCTGCTGAAAAGCCTGCCGCAAAAGCCGCGCAGCCGCTTCGTGCCGCTGCCCGACAGCGCCGCCCGGCTGGCCGAGATCCTGGGCGCGCCCGAGGTGTTCGGCCACGGCAGCCTGACCGACGCGCTGCTCAGGCGCGTGCGCGAGGCCACCAGCCTGGATGTCAAGCGCAGCGACTTCAAGCTCGACATGCTGCCGGCGCACCTGTTCATGAACTTCCGCGTGGTCGACGAGCACGGCCGCCAGCGCGGCATGGGACGCCATCTGGCGGCGCTGAAGGCCGAGCTGGGCGGCGAGGCGCGCGGCGCCTTTCAGGCCCTGGCGGCGCTCAAGGGCGCCGTCCCCGGGGCCGCGCCGGCGGCCGCGCCAGGCCCGCAGGATTCAGAGCAAAATCAGGCTCCAGCGCAGGCTGGGAAAGCGCCAGCAGCTATCAAGAACGTAGTAACCGAGATCGCCTCCACCGACATCCGCTACACCGGCTGGGACTTCGGCGTGCTGCCCGAGCTGATGGAGATCCGTCAGCGCGGTCAGGTGCTGGTGGGGTTTCCGGCGCTCATCGACGCCGGCGACGCCGTCACCATCGAGGTGTTCGACGAGCCCGAGCTGGCCGCCGCGCGCCACCGCCAGGGCCTGCGCCGCCTGTGCGCATTGCAGATCCGCGACGCCCTGAAGTACCTGGAAAAGAACGTCCCCGATCTGCAGAAGATGGCGGTCGCCTACATGCAGGTCGGCCGCACGGCCGACGGCGCCGGTGGCGGCACCGCCGAGGAGCTGCGCCAGCAGATCATCGACGTGGCGCTGGAGCGCGCCTTTCTGGTCGAGCCGCTGCCCGCCAGTGCCGATGCGTTCCGCCAGCGCGTCGACGAAGGCCGCGCGCGCCTGACCCTGATCACCGGCGAAGTGGCGCGACTGGCTGGCGCCATCCTGGCCGAGCACGCCGTGGCGCTGCGCAAGATCAAGGACACCAAGGGCGCGCCCGAGGCGACGCGCGACGCGGCCGAGCAGCTGCAGCGGCTGATGCCCAGGAACTTCATCGCCGCCACCCCCTGGCCGGCGTTGCAGCACTTCGTGCGCTACCTGAAGGCCATCACCCTGCGCCTGGACAAGCTGCGCGCCGACCCGGCGCGCGACGCCCAGCGCATGGCCGAGGTGCGGGCGCAGGACCAGCGCTTCGGGCGCCTGGTGGCCGCCCGCAAGGGCCAGCAGGATGCGCGCATGCAGGAGTTGCGTTGGCTGCTCGAGGAGCTGCGCGTGAGCCTGTTCGCGCAGGAGCTGCGCACGCCGCAGCCGGTCAGCGTCAAGCGGCTGGAAAAGGTGTGGGCGCAGATGGCAGGTTGAACGGGGCCACCTCAGGACGCCGCCGGCTCACAGCATGTGGGCCAGGAAGGCGCGGGCGCGCTCGTGTCGGGGCGCGGCGAAGAAGTCGGCCGCTGGCCGGTCTTCGACGATCTGGCCGGCGTCCATGAACACCACGCGGTGCGCCACCTCGCGCGCAAACGCCATCTCGTGCGTGACCACCAGCATGGTCATGCGCTCTTCGGCCAGCTGGCGCATGGTGCGCAGCACCTCGCCGGTGAGTTCGGGGTCGAGCGCGCTGGTCGGCTCGTCGAACAGCAGGATGTCGGGCTGCATGGCCAGCGCCCGCGCGATCGCCACGCGCTGCTTCTGGCCGCCCGACAACCGGCCGGGGTAGACGTCGCGCTTGTCGGCCAGACCCACCTTGGCCAGCAGCGCCTCGGCGCGCGGCACGACCTCGGCGCGCGCCAGCTTGCGCACCGTGATCGGCGCCTCGATCAGGTTGCCCAGCACGCTCAGGTGCGGGAACAGGTTGAAATGCTGGAACACCATGCCGGTGCGCTGGCAGATGCGGCGCACTTCGCTATCAGAAGGATAGCTGCTGGCGCCCGCCGCATCGGCGCTGGCGAGCGTTTCGCCTGCGATTTCGATGCAACCGCGCTCGATCGTTTCGAGGTGGTTCAAGCAGCGCAGCAGGGTCGATTTGCCCGAGCCCGACGGCCCCAGGATGGCCACCACCTCGCCGCGCTCGACCGTCAGCGACACGCCGCGCAGCACGTGCAGCGCGCCAAAGTGCTTGTGCAGGCCGCTGGCGCGCACCATGGGGGGGCGTTGTTCAGGCGACATGGGTGGCGTGGCGGCGCTCCAGGCGCTGAAAGATCCAGGTCAGTACCAGCGTCATCAGCAGGTAGAAGGCGGCGGCGACCACGAAGGGCGTGATGCTGAAGTCGCGCTGCACGATGCCGCGCGCGGCGCGCAGCAGGTCGTTGAGCGCCAGCACGTAGATCAGCGAGGTGTCCTTGACCAGGGTGATGGTCTCGTTGGCCAGCGGCGGCAGGCTGCCACGCCACACCTGGGGCATGACGATGCGGCGCATGGTCTGGGCGTAGCTCATGCCCAGCGCCTTGGCGCCTTCGTACTGGCCGCGGTCGATCGACTGGATGCCGGCGCGCAGGATTTCGGCAAAGTAGGCCGCGTAGTTGAGCGTGAAGGCGACCACCGCCGCCGGGTAGTCGGGCAGGCGCACGCCGATCACCGGCACGAAGGGCAGGGCGTAGTAGACGAACAGCAGCTGCAGCATCAGCGGCGTGCCGCGCATCAGCCAGACGAAGCCGCTGACGGCGCGGCGCAGCGCGCCCCAGCGCGACAGCCGCGCCAGCGCCAGCGCCAGGCCGAGCGGCAGCGACAGCGCCAGCGTGACCACGAACAGGCCCAGCGTGACGCCGGCGCCTTCGATCAGCGGTGGCAGGATGCGCAGCAGGTAGTCCATCACCGATGCTGGTGCGGTTTTTGGGGGTCAGGTGGTTGACCCGAAACGAGTCGCGTGGCTGCGGAGCAGGCCATGCCCGCGGCAGCCGTGGCCGGGGTTTGCCTGGCCACAGGCTGCGCCCCCTTGAGGGGGGAGGCGCAACATCGCGCAGCGCGTGGAGCCACGGGGGTGGGTCACTTCAAGATGTTCTTGCCAAACCACTGCTCGGCAATCCTGGCGCCGCTGCCGTCGCCCTTCATGGCCGTCAGTACCTCGTCCAGCCGCGTGCGCAGGGCGGCATCGTCCTGGCGCAGGCCGACGCCGTAGTCCTCGGTGCCGAAGTGCTCGTCCAGCACGGCGTATTCGCCCGGCTTCTTGGCGCTGTAGTAGCGGCCCACCACCTCGTCCAGCACCACGGCGTCGACGCGGCCGGCCGACAGGTCCATCAGCGCCGTCACGTTGTCGCCGTACTTCTTGAGCTGTTTGAAGCTCTGGGCGGTGGCGGCGTCCTTCTCGATGGCCTCGACGGCGCTGCTGCCGTCCTGCACGCCCACCACCTTGCCGGCCAGATCGGCCTTGGCCTTGATCGCCGCGTCGGCCTTGACCACGACGATCTGGTGGTTCTGCATGTAGGGCGCGGTGAAGGCGATGTTTTTCTTGCGTTCTTCGGTGATGGTCAGGCCGTTCCACAGCACGTCGACGCGCTTGCCGCTGAGTTCGGCCTCCTTGGCGTTCCAGTCGATCGGCTTGAACTCGACTTCGATGCCCAGGCGCTTGCCGGCCTCGCGCGCCAGGTCGATGTCGAAGCCGACCAGCTGGTTCTTGTCGTCGCGAAAACCCATGGGCGGGAAGTTGTCGTCCAGGCCGATGACGATTCTGGCCGGCAGCCCAGGCGCAGTGGCGGCCGCGGGCGCGGCAGGCTCGGGTGCGGCCGGGGCCGGGGTTTCGGTCTTGCTGCAGCCCCACAGCAGGGCGGTGGCGGCGGCGCTGGCCAGCAGCAGGCGGCGGGAAGGGGAGGCAAGCGGGTTCATGCTCAGGCTCGGGGGATGGGGAATCGAACGGGGCGCGCCGCAGCGCGCTACGGGAAAACCCGTAATGTTAGTGCAGTGTTTCGCGCTGTCAGGTACTTATAGCGAGTCGCCAAGGGGCCAGCTGCGCGGCGCGTGGCCGCAGGCATGGTGGAGCCATGTCAAGGCCACGCAACAAGGCAGATGGCCCCTTGGCGGCTCGCCCTGCGGGAAGCCAGAAAAAGGCTTCTACAAGTGCCTGACCGCGCGAAACACTGCACTGGCCGCCGGGGCGGCGGGCGCGGTGCCGTGGCCGGTGTCGGTCAAGTGCTTTTTGCGCCTCCACGCCTTATGCAGCAATCGCGAGCAGCTATCGAAACAGGAGTTTTCAGGCCGGCTCCAGCACGTCCAGCAGTTCCTGCTCGATGGCCAGCTGGGTGCGTGCGTGCTGCAACTGGGCCCCTTGCAGCAGAAAGCTGTCTTCCACGCGCTCGCCCAGGGTGGTGATCCGGGCCAGCTCGACGTCGATCTGGTGCGCCGCCAGCACGCGGGCAATGCCATACAGCAGGCCCATGCGATCGCTGGCGGTGACCGACAGCAGCCAGCGCTGGCCCTTTTCGTCGGGCCGCAGGTCCACCCGCGGGGCCACCGGAAAGCTCCTGACGCGCCGCGACAAGCGCCCCAGGCGCGGCGCCGGCAGCGGCCCCTGGCTGTCGATGGCGGGCGGCAGCTCGGCCTGCACGGCGTCGATGAACTCGGCGTAGTCCTCGGGCGCCTCGGGGCGCACGATCTGGAAGGTGTCCAGCGCCCAGACGTCGCGCGTGGTGTGGATCTTGGCCTCCAGGATGGAAAAGCCGCTGCGCTCGAACCAGCCGCAGATGCGCGCGAACAGGTCCGGCCGGTCGCTGGCGTGCACCAGCACCTGCAGCCCTTCGCCCACCGGCGACAGGCGGGCGCGCACCGTGGTGGCACGCAGCGGCTGGTCTGGCGCCGTGGCCGCGCTGCCGGCGAGGGCGGGCGACAGCTCGCGCGCATGCCAGGCGATGTCGCCGGCGTCGTGGCGCATGAAGTAGCTGACCTGCAACTGCTCCCACAGCGGTGGCGGCAGGGCGGGCGGGCCGCCGGCGGGGGTGAGCTCGCGCAGCGCCTCGCGCTTGCGCGCCTCGATCACGGCGTCGGCGTCGGGCGCTCGCCCGCCCAGGCTGCGCACCGTCAGGCGGTACAGGTCTTCCAGCAGCTTGCCCTTCCAGGCGTTCCACACCTTGGGGCTGGTGCCGCGCAGGTCGGCCACGGTCAGCAGGTACAGCGCGGTGAGCTGGCGTTCGTTGCCGACCTGGCGCGCGAAGGCGGCGATCACCTCGGGGTCGCTCAGGTCCTCGCTCTGCGCGATGCGGCTCATGCTCAGGTGCTCGCGCACCAGAAATTCGAGCAGTTCGGCGTCGGCGCCGGCCACGCCGTGCTCGGCGCAGAAGCGCCGCACCTCCAGCGCGCCCAGGCGCGAGTGGTCGCCCCCGCGCCCCTTGGCGATGTCGTGGAACAGCGCCGCCACGTACAGCAGCCAGGGCTTGTCCCAGCCGGCCGCCAGCTGCGAGCAGAACGGGTATTCGTGCGCGTGCTCGGCCATGAAGAAGCGCCGCACGTTGCGCAGCACCATCAGGATGTGCTGGTCCACCGTGTAGACGTGGAACAGGTCGTGCTGCATCTGCCCGACGATGCGCCGAAACACCCACAGCGTGCGCCCCAGCACCGAAGTCTGGTTCATCAGCCGCATGGCGTGGGTGATGCCCTGCGGCTGCTGCAGGATGGCCAGGAAGGTGCGGCGATTGACCGGGTCGGCGCGGAAGGCGTGGTTCATCACGCTGCGCGCGTTGTAGAGCGCGCGCAGGGTGCGCGCCGACAGGCCCTTGACGCCGGGCGTCTGGGTGTAGAGCAGAAAGGTTTCCAGCACCGCGTGCGGCTGGCGCTGGTAGAGCTCGTCGCTGGCGACTTCGATCAGGCCGTCGCGGTCGAAGAAGCGCGGGTTGATGCGTCGCAGCGCCGGCGCCGGCTCGCCGTGGGCGGCGCGCAGGTGCTCTTCGAGGTTCTGCAGCAGGATCTGGTTGAGCTGGGTCACCGCCTTGGCGGCCCAGTAGTAGCGCCGCATCAGCACCTCGCTGGCGCGCAGCAGCACGCGGCCGTCTGCGGCCAGGCGGTGGCTCAGGCCGAAGGATTCGGCCACCGCGTTCTGCAGGTCGAACACCAGCCGGTCTTCACGCCGCCCGGCCACCAGGTGCAGGCGACAGCGGATGCTGGACAGCAACGCCTCGTTGTGGCGCAGCTGGCGCAGCTCGTGCGCGGTCACCAGGCCGGCGCGGTGCAGGTCGTCCCAGCGCCCGCCGATGCCGGCGGCGCGCGCCGTCCACAGGATGATCTGCAGGTCGCGCAGGCCGCCGGGCGATTCCTTGCAGTTGGGCTCCAGGGCGTAGGGCGTGTCTTCGTACTTGACGTGGCGCTGGCGCAGCTCCAGCCGCTTGGCGCTGAAGAAGTCCAGCGGCTCCAGCGCCGCCTGGTGGCGCTGGCGGAAGGCGTCGAACAGTGCGCGGCTGCCGGCCACGCAGCGCGCCTCCAGCAGCGCGGTCTGCACCGTCACGTCTTCGGCGCCGGCCTGCAGGCAGTCGCCGATGCTGCGCACCGCCGAGCCGATTTCCAGCCCGGCGTCCCAGCAGTCGGTGATGAAGCCTTCGATGCGCGCGCGCAGCGCCGCGTCCTGCGCCGCATCGCAGCCGTCCGGCAGCAGCAGCAGCACGTCGATGTCGGAGTAGGGGAACAGCTCGCCGCGGCCGTAGCCGCCCACCGCCAGCAGGGCCAGCCCATCGTCGAAGCCGCGCTGCGCCCACAGCGCGCGCAGCGCGTCGTCGGCCAGCGCGCTCAGGCGGGTGAGGGCGGCGCGCACGCCGCGTGTGCCGGGGCCGCTGGCGCGCAGCGCGTCCAGCAGCGCCTTCTTGCGCCCCCGGTAGTCGCCGGGTGGCGCCTCGGCGCAGGAGGCGGCGGCGCGCTCGGACATGCGGGACGGGTTCAGAAGGTGGGGCGGAGGGTTGATCCGTGCTCAGGCGGCGGCGCGCGCCACGCCCTTGACGAAATCGGGAATCGCCGGCGCGCCGGCCGACAGGCTCAGCACCTCGTAGCCGGTGGGCGTGACCAGCACCGTGTGCTCCCACTGCGCCGACAGGCTGCGGTCCTTGGTGACGATGGTCCAGCCGTCGGGCAGTTCCTTGATGTCGCGCCGGCCGACGTTGACCATGGGCTCGATGGTGAAGATCATGCCCGGCTCCAGCTCCACCCCGGTGCCGGGGCGGCCGTAGTGCAGCACCTGCGGCTCTTCGTGGAAGTTCTGTCCGATGCCGTGGCCGCAGAACTCGCGCACCACCGACAGGCCGTGGCCTTCGACGAACTTCTGGATCGCGTGGCCGATGTCGCCCAGGCGGGCGCCGGCGCGCACCTGCTCGATGCCCAGCCACATCGCCTGGTAGGTCAGGGCGCACAGGCGGCGGGCGGCGATCGAGCAGTCGCCGATCTCGAACATGCGGCTGGTGTCGCCGTACCAGCCGTCGGGCGTGATGACGGTGACGTCGACGTTGACGATGTCGCCCTTCTTGAGCGGCTTGTCGGCCGGGATGCCGTGGCACACCACCTGGTTGACCGAGGTGCACACATGCGCCGGGTAGGGCGGATAGCCGGGCGGCTGGTAGCCGACGGTGGCCGAGCGCGTGCCCTGGGCGGCCATGGCCTGGGCGGCCAGGCGGTCGATTTCGAGCGTGGTGATGCCCGGCTGGATCAGCGGCGTCAGGGTGTCCAGCACCTCGGCCGCCAGGCGGCAGGCTTCGCGCATGGCAGCGATGCCGGCTTCGTCTTTGATGGTGATTGACATGGGGCAAATTATCCCAGAGGGGCGCGCCACGCGCCTGCGCCGTCCAGGTCGCGCCCGGGGCGGCGGATAAAATCGACGGCTTCGCGTCTGGCCCCAGTCAGCGGCCAGTCGCCCCGACCCGGCGCCGCGCGCCACTGCCCCACCCAGGCCTCCCGACGTGACCCTGCACATCCACTTCTTCGACGGCGGCAACGCCCTCAGTGACTTCCGCCTTCGCCAGCTGCTGCCCCGCCTGCAGGCGGTGGCACCGGCGGTGGAGGGCGTGGCCGCGCGTCACGTGCACCTGGCCGGCTTCGACGCCGCCCCCGCCGCCGCCGAGCTGGAGCGCCTGGCGGCCTTGCTGGAGGGCGGCGACGCCCCCGCGGGCGAGTGGCCGCAGGGCGAGGGGTTGGTCGTCACGCCGCGGCTGGGCACGGTCTCGCCCTGGGCCAGCAAGGCCACCGACATCGCCCGCAACTGCGGTCTGGCGCTGCATCGGCTGGAACGCCTGGTTGAATACCGAATCTGGCTCAAACCGGCTCTGATCAAGCGCCAGCAGCTATCACAGCAGGAGCGCACCGCGATCGCCGGGCTGCTGCACGACCGCATGACCGAAAGCGTGCTGCCCGACCGCGAGGCGGCGCGCGCGCTGCTGTCGACCCTGGCGCCCGAGCCGCTGGCCCAGGTCGATGTGCTGGGCGGCGGCCGCGCGGCGCTGGAGCGCGCCAACCGCGACTGGGGCCTGGCGCTGGCGGCGGACGAAATCGACTACCTGCTGGACGCCTTCACCCGCCTGGGGCGCAACCCCACCGACGTCGAGCTGATGATGTTCGCCCAGGCCAACAGCGAGCACTGCCGGCACAAGATCTTCAACGCCCAGTTCAGCATCGACGGCGTGGCGCAGGAGCGCAGCCTGTTCGCCATGATCCGGAACACGCACCAGGCCAGCCCGCAGCATACGGTGGTGGCCTACAGCGACAACGCCGCCGTGATGGAAGGCGGCGAGGTCCAGGCGTTTCAAGTCAAATCGCCGTTCGAAGCCGATCAGGCAAGCGCCGGCAGCTATCAAAAACAAAGCATGCGGCGGCATGTGCTGATGAAGGTGGAAACCCACAACCACCCCACGGCGATCAGCCCGTTTCCTGGCGCCAGCACCGGCGCCGGCGGCGAGATTCGCGACGAAGGCGCCACCGGCCGCGGTGCCCAGCCCAAGGCGGGGCTGACCGGCTTCAGCGTCAGCAAGCTGTGGGACAGTCCGCACGGGCGCCCCGAGCACATGGCCAGCGCGCTGCAGATCATGACCGAAGGCCCGCTGGGCGGGGCGGCGTTCAACAACGAGTTCGGCCGGCCCAACCTGCTGGGCTACTTTCGCGAGTACGAACTGAACGTGGGGGCACCCGGCCACCAGGTGCTGCGCGGCTACCACAAGCCGATCATGATCGCCGGCGGCCTGGGACACATCGACGCGCGGCTGACGCACAAGCTCGAATTCCCCGCCGGCAGCCTGCTGATCCAGCTGGGCGGGCCGGGCATGCGCATCGGCATGGGCGGCGGCGCCGCTTCGTCGCTGGCCAGCGGCGCCAACGCGGCGCAGCTCGATTTCGATTCGGTGCAGCGCGGCAACCCCGAAATCCAGCGCCGCGCGCAGGAAGTCATCACCCAGTGCCAGGCGCTGGGCACGGCCAACCCCATTCTGGCGATCCACGACGTGGGCGCGGGCGGGCTGTCCAACGCCTTTCCGGAGCTGGTCAACGACGCCGGGCGCGGGGCGCGCTTCGATCTGCGCGCCGTGCCGCTGGAAGAATCCGGCCTGGCGCCCAAGGAAATCTGGTGCAACGAAAGCCAGGAACGCTACGTGCTGGCCATCGCGCCAGAGTCGCTGCCGCTGTTCGAGCAGCTGTGCGCGCGCGAACGCTGCCCGCTGGCGGTGGTGGGCGTGGCCACCGACGAGCGCGAGCTGATCGTCGCCGACGACGATCGCGACCCGGCGCCGGTGCGGATGCCGATGGAGGTGCTGCTCGGCAAGCCACCCAAAATGCAGCGCGACGTGCAGCGCGTGCAGCGCCAGTTCACCCCCCTGCAGCTCGATGAGCTGAAGCTGCAGGACGCCGTGATCGAGGTGCTCAGCCACCCCACGGTGGCCAGCAAGCGCTTTCTGGTCACCATCGGCGACCGCACGGTCGGCGGCCTGACGCACCGCGACCAGATGGTCGGCCCCTGGCAGGTGCCGGTGGCCGACTGCGCCGTCACCCTGGCCGACTACGCCGGCTTCGCCGGCGAGGCCATGAGCATGGGCGAGCGCACGCCGCTGGCCGCGCTCGACGCCCCCGCGTCGGCGCGCATGGCGGTGGCCGAAGCCATCACCAACCTGCTGGCGGCGCCCATCGAGCTGCCGCGCGTCAAGCTGTCGGCCAACTGGATGGCCGCCTGCGGCGAGCCGGGCGAGGACGCCGACCTCTACGCCGCCGTGCAGGCGGTCGGCATGGCGCTGTGCCCGCAGCTGGGCATCGCCATTCCGGTGGGCAAGGACAGCCTGTCGATGCGCACCCAGTGGCAGGACGCCGACGGACACGCGCGCAAGGTGGTCTCGCCGGTCAGCCTGATCGCCAGCGCCTTTGTCAGCCTGGCCGACGTGCGCGGCACGCTCACGCCCCAGCTCGACCGCCATGAGCCCGACAGCAGCCTGATCCTGATCGACCTGGGCCACGGCCGCCACCGCCTGGCCGGCAGCGTGCTGGCGCAGACCCTGGGCCAGAGCGGCTGCCCGCAGGTCGACGGCGTGCCCGACCTGGACGACCCGCAGGACCTCAAGGCCCTGGTCGCCGCCATCAACCAGCTGCGCGCCGAAGGCCGGATCCTGGCCTACCACGACCGCAGCGACGGCGGCCTGCTGGCCTGCGTGGCCGAAATGGCGTTTGCCGGCCAGGTCGGCGTGGCGCTCAACATCGACCTGCTGGTCAACGAGGGCGACGGCATCAGCGACAGCCGCATGGAATCGGGCGAGGGCAAGGACTGGGCGCGCCAGGTCAGCGGCCGGCGCGACCTGCTGACGCTCAAGGCCCTATTCGCCGAGGAACTGGGCGTGGTGCTGCAGGTGGCCACCCGCGAGCGCGACGCCGTGCTGCAGGTGCTGCGCGCCCACGGTCTGGCGCGGCTCAGCCATGTGATCGGCAAGACGCGGCCCGAGGCCTCGCCCATCGCCAAGGGCAAGGGCTGCCTGAGCGTGTGGCGCGACACGCGCGAAGTGTTCAGCGCCAGCCTGCACGATCTGCAGCAGGTGTGGGACAGCGTCAGCTGGCGCATCGCGCGCGAGCGCGACCACCCCGACTGCGCCGACGCCGAACACGCCGCCGCCGGTGCGCCGGGCGACCCGGGCCTGCATCTGGCCCTGTCCGAAGAATTCAAACAAAAACTGGCTCTGGCGCAGGCGGAACAAGCGCCGGCAGCTACAAAAAACATAGTCATCGGCGGTGCCCGGCCGAAGGTGGCGGTGCTGCGCGAGCAGGGCGTCAACTCGCACGTCGAAATGGCCTGGGCCTTCAGCGAAGCCGGCTTTCAGGCCCACGACGTGCACATGACCGACCTGCAAAGCGGCCGCGTGCGGCTGGCCGACTTCCGCGGCCTGGTGGTGTGTGGCGGCTTCAGCTACGGCGACACGCTGGGCGCGGGCGTCGGCTGGGCGCGCTCCATCACCTTCCACGCCGGGCTGTCGGCGCAGTTTCAGGCCTTCTTCGACCGCCGCGACACCTTCGGGCTGGGCGTGTGCAACGGCTGCCAAATGTTCGCCGAGCTGGCCGACATCATCCCCGGCGCCCAGCACTGGCCGCGCTTCACCACCAACCGCAGCGAACGCTTCGAGGCGCGGCTGTCGATGGTCGAAGTGCTGGACAGCCCCAGCATCCTGCTGGCCGGCATGGCCGGCAGTCGGCTGCCGATCGCCGTCTCGCACGGCGAGGGCTACGCCAACTTCAGCCGCCGCGGCGACGCCGGCCAGGTGATCGCCGCCATGCGCTTCGTCGACCACCACGGCCAGCCCACCGAGCGCTACCCGTTCAACCCCAACGGCAGCCTCGGCGGCCTGACCGCCGTCACCACCGCCGACGGCCGCTTCACCGCCATGATGCCGCACCCCGAGCGCGTGTTCCGCAACATCCAGATGAGCTGGACCGACGGCGACCGCAGCGACTTCAGCCCCTGGATGCAGATCTGGCGCAATGCGCGGCGCTGGGTGGGGTGAGCGCCGCAGGTCGGTCGACCCGGCCGCCGTGGCGCGCCGGTGCCCGCGCTCCCTCGGGGGCGGGCGCCGTCGCCATGCGGTGACATGCACTACATTTGCCCCTTTGTTGTTACCCCGGGAGACCGATTCATGCGCCGTACCGTTCTGAAGACCCTGCTGGCCGCGCCGGCCGCCGTGGCGCTGCCGCGCCTGGCTTTTGCCCAGGGCAAACCCGAGAAGTCCAAGCTGACCATCGCCGTGGGCGGCAAGAACCTGTTCTATTACCTGCCGCTGACCATTGCCGAGCAGCTGGGTTACTTCAAGGACGAGGGCCTGCAGGTCGAGATTCCCGACTTCGCCGGCGGCGCCAAGGCCTTGCAGGCGCTGGTGGGCGGCAGCGCCGACGTGGTGTCGGGCGCTTACGAGCACACCATCAACATGCAGGCCAAGAACCAGCCCATCATGTCCTTCGTGCTGCAGGGCCGGGCGCCGCAGATCGTGCTGGCGGTGTCGACCAGGAACATGCCGGGCTACAAGTCGATTGCCGACCTGAAGGGCAAGAAAATCGGCGTCACGGCGCCCGGTTCGTCCACCGCCATGATGGCCAGCTACGTGCTGGCCAAGGCGGGGCTGAAGGCGAGCGACGTGTCCTTCATCGGCGTGGGCGCGTCCAGCGGCGCCATCTCGGCGGTCAAGTCGGGGCAGGTCGATGCCATTGCCAACCTCGACCCGGTGATCACCATGCTGCAGCGCGACAACCTGATCAAGGTGGTGGCCGACACGCGCACGCTCAAGGACACCCAGTCGGTCTACGGCGGCCCGATGCCGGCGGCCTGCCTGTACACGCCGGTGAAGTTCGTGCAGGACAACCCCGGCACCACGCAGGCGCTGGCCAACGCCATGGTGCGCGCGCTGCGCTGGCTGCAGAAGGCCGGCCCGTCGGACATCGTCAAGACCGTGCCCGACTCGTACCTGCTGGGCGATCGCGCGCTGTACCTGGCGGCCTGGGAGCGCGTGCGCGAAGCCATCTCGCCCGACGGCCTGATGCCCGAGGCCGGCCCGGCCACCGCGCTGCGCATGCTGCAGACCTTCGAGGACAGCCTGAAGGGCAAGCCCATCGACCTGGGCAAGACCTACACCAACAACTTCGCCCGCAAGGCTGCGGCCAAGTACGCCTGACCACGCCGGCGGCCGGCACGGCCCCGGGGTGGGGCCGAGTTACTATCAATTTCGTAGCTGCCGGCGCTTGCCCTGCCTGAGCCAGCGCCTTGTTTTGCTTATGACACCTTCTTCCGCCGCCGCGCTGGACCTGCAGGACATCACCTGCATCTTCACCAGCCGCGACGCCCCCGGTCAGCGCTACACGGCGGTGCAGGGCGCCAGCCTGGCGGTGGCGCCGGGTGAATTCGTGTCGGTGGTGGGGCCCACTGGCTGCGGCAAGAGCACGTTGCTGAACGTGGGCGCCGGGCTGCTGGCGCCATCCGGTGGGCAGGTGCAGGTGTTCGGCCAGCCGCTGGCGGGGCTGAACCGGCGTGCCGGCTACATGTTCCAGACCGAGTCGCTGATGCCCTGGAAGACGGCACTGGACAACGTGGTGGCCGGGCTGGTGTTTCGCGGCACCGACGCCACCGAGGCCGACCGCCTGGGCCGCGCCTGGCTGGCGCGCGTGGGCCTGGCCGGCTTCGAGGACCGCTACCCGCACCAGTTGTTGGGCGGCATGCGCAAGCGCGTGGCGATGGCGCAGACGCTGATCCTCGACCCCGACATCATCCTGATGGACGAGCCGTTTTCGGCGCTCGACGTGCAGACCCGCCAGCTGATGGAAAACGAGTTGCTCGATCTGTGGGCCGCGCCCTCGGCCAGCGGCAGCGCGCAGGGGCGGGCGGTGCTGTTCATCACGCACGACCTGGACGAGGCGATCGCCCTGTCCGACCGCGTGGTGGTGCTGTCGGCCGGCCCGGCCACGCGGCCGATCGGCGAATTCGCCATCGACCTGCCGCGCCCGCGCAACGTGACCGAAATCCGCAACGCGCCGCGCTTCGTCGAGCTGCACGCGCAGATCTGGGCCGTGCTGCGCGACGAAGTGCTCAAGGGCTACGACCAGCAAAAAAGGAAGGCCGCATGAACCGCGTGGTGCTGCGCGCCTGGCAGTTCGGGCTGCTGCTGGTGCTGCTGCTGCTGTGGCACTTTGCCTCGCAGGGCTCGGACACCGTGGCCTTCTTCTTCGGCAAGCCGCTGGAGGTGGCGCAGCGCCTGTGGCGCTGGTTCGTGACCGACGCCGACATCTACCGCCATCTGTGGGTGACGCTGCTGGAAACACTGCTGGCCTTCGTGATCGGCACCCTGGCCGGGCTGGCGGTGGGCCTGTGGCTGGCGCTGTCGCCGTTCGCGTCGGCGGTGCTGGACCCGTACCTGAAGGCCGCCAACGCCATGCCGCGCGTGATCCTGGCGCCGATCTTCGCCATGTGGTTCGGGCTGGGCATCTGGTCCAAGGTGGCGCTGGCGGTGACGCTGGTGTTCTTCATCGTGTTCTTCAACGTCTACCAGGGCGTGCGCGAGGTCAGCCCGGTGGTGCTGGCCAACGCGCGCATGCTGGGCGCCAACGCGCGCCAGCTGA